>PLSH01000428.1:5244-11001 GCA_003165095.1 Acidobacteriaceae bacterium | reverse complement strand
CTACAAACAACGCAATCGCATCGAGCGCTGCTGCAGCAAACTCAAGTGCTTCCGCAGATTCGCCACCCGCTTTGAGAAATCCAAAGCCTGCTTCTAAGCCATCGTTGTCCTCGCCTGCGCCTGGATTTGCCTGCAACTATATGTCGATACGGCCTAGACGCTTGAGTATTTTTTGCAGAGCGCCTGGATTTTATCGACGAGTTTGGGTACGCCGGCGGCGGGAGGCAGGCTGTCAGGGGAGCTGGATTCATATTCCGCGGACACATAACCCTGGTGGCCGGCCTGGGCAAAAATCTGCCAGACGCGGTCCATATCAACAGGAGTGCGATCGTAAAAGCGGTCGCGGATGTGGATATTTGTTGCGTAGGGAATACATGCGGCAATCTGGGAGTAGGCATCCTGGGCCGGCGTGGTGATGAAATTTGTGATATCGAGGTTGATGCCGGCGTAAGGCGAATTCACCCGCTGCATGATTTCAACACAAGTGTCCGCACTCTGGGTCACGCCTTCGTGGTCCTCAACGCCAAGGGTGATGCCCTTTCGGCCGGAGTAATCACAGGCGGCCTTCATGGCTTCGACCACCCAGGTTATGGCGTCATTCAGAGCGGCGCCTTCAGGTAACTTGCCAGCAAAGATTCTAAGATGGGAGGCCCCGAGCTGATCAGTAACATCAACCCACTTCCTGATCTCATTGAGGCTGTCGGCGCGCTTTGCGGCATCGGACTGAACCATGCTGACGCCACATGCGGCTCCCGAGAAAGTCAAGGCATGCTTGTAGGCCAGATGGCGAAGGTCATGGAGATAATCCGGATCAGTCGACCTAAGGTAGTAGACCGTCATGTCGACGCCGACCAGACGCAGCTCTACCGCTTTGAGGATGAATTCTTCCATGGTCATGGGGCCATGCCGGAGATCCTTGTCGTAGGAGTAGGCGCAGCACCCGGGAAGCAGCCTTGCCGAGCTGGCTTTTTCTGTTTTGACCTGCGACTGAGTTTCGGCGGCACTCCGCGCGCCACTTACTTTCACACCCGCACCTGCCAAAGCTCCCAGGCCAACGGTTTTTACAAACTGACGACGACTTACCATGGAACGCATGATTATCTCCTGGCGATTAGCTATCCTTCATCGTGCAGCTTACAATAAGGTCGACCGCTGATGAGTAAACAGATCAAACTAGCACCCATACCTACTGCCGTCAAGAGCGAAGTCAGCGAGCGGGAATTGCGGGTTCGCTGTGGCGGGGGGGGCCGACCTATCGCGCTTTATAAGCACTTATCGAGCCGAATGGTTTTATCCATTTCAGTTTCACCGATAGGAATTTTGCATTCCTGTACAATTCTCCCGGCTCCGCGAGCATACCAGATTGGAGAAGCCGCGGTTTGGAGAGCGATCGGGCAGCCGGGGAATGGAGAACGGTGCAAATGAATTCGAATGCGCAAATGGGGGGAGCATATTGCCTGGCGATCCTGCTGTCTTTGACGGCAGTTGCCAGCCATGGCCAGGGACGGGAAGCAGCGGGTTGGCAGATTATTGGTCCGGGCGGCGGCGGCACTACATATTTTCCAACCGTCAGCCCTCACGACTCCCGGCTGGTGGTGGAACATTGCGACATGACCGGCGGTTACATCACGCGCGACAACGGCGAGTCGTGGCGCATGTTCAATCTTCGCGAGGCGATTGCGGCATTCGTATTCGATCCAGCAGACCCACAGATGATTTACGCGGCGAATGCAGCGTTGTGGCGTAGCAGCGACACGGGGCGAAGTTGGAAGATGATTTTTCCGAATCCGGCTCGCGACACCGTGGAACATTTAATTGGCGACCGCGCGAACTACAGCCTGACTTCGAGCGATCCCGCGTATCCCGGCGGAGATATCACGGCCGTAGCTATTGGTGCAGAAAGCAAAGGGAAGAATGGCCAGCAAGGCCCACAGAGCATCTATCTATCATTTCAGACGAGCGGACATTCCAGAATTGATGCGGCCAGCGTTGGAGCGGTGTTGGTGTCCTCGGCAGACGGCGGCGTCACGTGGAGGCGGCTTGCAGTGCTGCCAAAACGGGTTTTGCTGCTGACTGCAAATGGCTCCGGGGTGATCGCTGTGTCAGGGTCAACAGCCTATCGTATCGGCGCTGATGGAGGCGTTACGAAACTGGGCAGCATTGGAACCGATATCAGGGCGGCCAGCGTGGCCCGGTTCGGCAGCGAAGTGTGGATTTACGCGACCAGCGCGGACGGCAAGGTGTATCTCTCAAAGAATTCCGGCTTGCACTGGAAGCCAATCACGCCCGCACTCCAGCAGAGTTCCGGACATTTTGAAGTTATCGCCGCCAGCGAATTGCATCCGGAGTTTGCTTATGCGGGGTTTAGAAGCCTTCAGATTGGAGAGGGCAAGGAGAACCTGTTCAACGGCATCGCCAAGACAACCGACGGCGGACAGACCTGGAAGATAGTTTTCAAGGAATCAAACCATGCCGCAGCAAACCTACGGGGAAGCTGGATAGAGCAGCGCGCCAGACAGGGCAACGGCAATATCTGGTTTGACGCGCCGGACAGCCTGGGAGTTGCGCCCACCAATCCGGATGTAGTTTATGCGACCGACTTATTCCGCACTTATCGCACCCTAGACGGCGGCGCAAGCTGGCAGGAAATGAACTCAAGAGAACTAAGCGACGGCAGCTGGACGTCACGAGGATTGGATATTACCTCTAACTACGGGATTCAGTTTGATCCATTCGATTCTCAGCATCTCTTTATGGATAACACCGACATGGGGCTTTTCCAGAGCACTAACGGAGGTAAATCCTGGCGCGGCAGTTCAGAGGGCGTTCCCGATAACTGGCGCAATACGACTTACTGGCTGGCGTTCGATCCATCACAGCGGGGCCTGCTATGGGGCGCATTCAGCGGCGTACACGATTTGCCTCACCCCAAGATGTGGCGCGGTCGCGGCTTCAAGGACTATACCGGCGGAGTTGCGGTGTCGAGCGACGGCGGCAAGCACTGGCAGTCGAGCGGCGCTGGGATTCCGCAGGACTCCATCACCCACATACTTCTCGATCCTTCGAGCCCGGCAGGAAACCGCATGCTTTACGCCTGCGCCTTTGGCCGCGGCGTCTACAAGTCGATCGACAATGGCCGGAATTGGGTGCAAAAGAACGATGGAATTGCCGGCGAAGAACCACTTGCCTGGCGCATCACTGGCTCACAGGACGGCTCTTTGTATCTTGTTGTTTCACGCCGCAACGAGGGCTTCGATCATTCTCAGTCCGGCGCAGGAGCTCTTTATCGCTCGACGGACAAGGCGGAACACTGGCAGCGCATCGATTTGCCAGCGGGTGTTACTGGCCCATCGGGATTGGAGATCGACCCGCGCAATGCACGGCGGCTTTACCTCACGGCATGGGGACAGATGGGCGACATCGCCGACCAGAACGGCGGCGTCTTTGCGTCAGACGACGGAGGCAAGACGTGGCAAACGCTTTTCACGGAAGCGCAGCACGTCTATGACCTCACGATCGATCCTCGCAATCCCGACACGCTTTACATCTGCGGCTCCGACACGGCGGCTTACCGGTCCACAGACCGAGGCGCCCATTGGTCGCGCATCAGGGGTTATGACTTCAAACAGGGCAATCGCATTATTCTCGACCCGAACGATTTCAGCCAGATTTACATCACAACGTATGGCGGCGGAGTGTGGCATGGACCGGCCACAGGTGTTGCGAGCCCGCCCGAGGCTGACCTGACTCCCGTTCCGATCGCTCATTGATGCTGAATCAGAGTCATAGCACTGGAGGGGAAAGCCGGCAAGTGCGAATCTATTTCGATTGTGGTGGAATGGCGGCTCCAGACGGAAGAAGAAATGCTATGGGCCACTGCTCCTGGCCCTGCGCCACCAACGCGGACCAATCAAGAGTGGGCGGAGATTTGGACGGCAGTATTTTTGCCTGCGGATCGATTTCCTTGAAGTGAACTGCCAGGCTGTATGATTCGCCGGATGGGGCAAGCGTTATAAATTCCCGCAATGCGCGTGGATCCCGGTTATGTATGAAGAGTTCGGCTATTTTGAGATCGTCCATCATCTGAAGGAAATATGGCCGGCCGGTGAGCAACGAGTTATAGACATAATCAGCCAACACGCCTCCCAGGGGGTTGACGTACTCCTTGTCGAAACCATCCCGCGTCTGGTTTGAGTCATCAGAGGAGTCGATGCGATAGTTCATGCGTGTCTCGCCTAACCCGCGAAAGTCAAATGAAAATACCTCATAGCCGCAACTTATTAACTGTGAAATCCGGTGCCAATCATTCTCTGAGACTTTGCCGTCAAGGCCGAACCAAAGGATAGCTCCCCTCGGATGGTCGCCATTGTTGTGAATGTGGAGCAGAGGCATCTCAAGATAAGTGCTGTGATGAAGCACGTAGCGATCAATGCGGACGGCGCCTGCCGTGCTGCTGCCGACGGCTTCCCAGCGCAGCTCTCCGGTGGGGGCAGAGCCCGCATAGCGATTGACTGTCCATGAGTCAATATCGGGATCCAGTTCGTCGCGGTATAGTTCGGCCAGCGTCTTAGGGTTACGATTCGAGCTCTCGGCGGAATAGGCGGCGATGAGGGAGAGAAGCGAGTGTGCCTTCGGAAAGTCAACCGATACCTGCCCGCTCTTTGTTACCTGCAGCTCAGCATCGCTGAATTCGGTGACTGGGGGAAGGCCGTGGCGCACCGGCAGGTTATTGAATCGATCGAGGAAATTCAACGCCGCTTCCTGATTTTTCAGGGAATATTCATGCCGGTTGTAGCTTTCGACAAATTCCATCCGGTCGGCGTGTCCAAAACGTTTGTAGAGTGCACTGACTTCGGAGTAGGACTTATGAGCGCCTTCCACCGGGAAGAAATCGAGAGCGGCGGTTGCTATCATGACCGCGCGCGGGTACATCATCAATAACATGCCCGCGTTGTCCACTCCATTCGATATAAGCCCGAATAGGTCCTGTTCAGGATCGCTGTCGTAATCGGCAAAGATGCGGTTTTCGACGCGCATGGGAAGCGCGGTGATGTAACAGGAAGGAATGATGACCTTGATGCGGTCATCGAGCGCGCCCAGCAACGCGGTCTGAAAGCCTCCACCGCTGGTTCCCGTAATGCTGATCCTTTCGCCGTCAACGTCTGGGCGGGAGAGCAGATAGTCCACGGCGCGAATGCCATCCCAAATCTCCCACCGGGCCAGATTCGCACCGGCGAGGTAGGCGAGGTTTCCCATGACGGTGTGTTCGCCGCAGATCAGGTTATAACGGCTCTTCTTTGCTTTTGCATCCCAAAACTGGCTTCGTTCGCCCTGCCCGACCGGATCCCAGCTGATGACGAGATAGCCGCGCAGGACCAACCTCTGACAGAGAGCCTGGTAGTGATTTTTTCCGTTTGGCGAGTGCCCGGCAGGGACGAGGATGGCTGGATGCAGCGTGCGGCTGTCTTCGGGCACATAGACGAGCGCGGTCACATAATAACCGGGGATGCTCTGGTAGATGAGTTTCTCAATATGAAAGCCGACGGCTGAAACTGTGCCGGTAATGGTTGCGCGCAGGTCAGTCTTTTCAGTGGGCAGGCCGCCTATCATATCGAGAACCGAATTTCTCAGTTCTGCGCGCAATTGCAGAAGGTCGTTCTGATTTCTCACCTGCGACCATCTGTTGCGGCGAAGTTCATCTTCATTCCATGCGAGCGCAGTTTGGTAGAGGAGATACGGCGTAATTTCCGGGCCTTG
>PLSH01000428.1:0-5170 GCA_003165095.1 Acidobacteriaceae bacterium | reverse complement strand
CTCTCGCTCATCGGAGCCATCCAGGCAATGAATTTGCGCCGGTCCGGCGGCCCCTGGCAGCGAAACAAATTGGCGCGAAAGATGCGGCCGGGAACCGGAGGCCGCGAATCGAGAGCAGCCAAAGGAATACGCATGGATCCATACCATATTTTTGTTTTGGGATCGATGCGCGCAGCGACCTGGAATCCGGAGTTCCAGGTCCATCCCACCGTATGATCGGGAAGATCGAGATTGATATCGAGGTCGATCCACTCGCGCTGCGGCGATACTTCAAACTCCTTATACCTGCGAATGTTTTGAAAGTCGGAGCTTATAAACAGCTCAGCAACATCCCAATTCCAGAGGCCGAAGGTCTCGTCCACAGCGTTCGGCGAAGGCTTGAGATAAAGCTCCTCGTAGGGACATGCGAAAAGGAGATAAAGATTGTTCTTCGTCCATCGGGAACTTACCCGGGTCCGGTAAGCGGGAACAGGACGGCCCCAGTTATCGCCTTCAAGGTAGACCGAGGTTGCCCCTCGCCAGAAAGCCGACTGCGTGTCCGTATCCAGCACGACGTCGTGAGCAGCGTATTCACTTTTGAATGTGCTGCTATCAGCGGCGCCGGCATAGATTGAGCTGCCCAGCAAGAGCAGGCATGAAGAGATCATTTTTTTCACGATCAAGTTCCTCGGTTAAACTCGCCGATGCTCAGAGGTGGGGCGCCCAGCCTTTTTCGTATTCGCGATCCCACATTTTCATTGCCTGTGGATCACTTTGAATCTTTCCATCCTTCGGGTCAAGCTGCAATTCGCGGCCAACCTCCCAGGCGATGTTGGAAAGCTGAAGCATAGTTACCACGATATTGCCTTGAAAGATTGGGGCATGAAGTTTCTCGCCTTTTGCGATAGCCGCGATGAAGTTAGCGAAATGGGCGTTGGTTGGGATATCGCCATCGAATTTGTCATAAAAAGTCGCTTCATCATCCTTGAATTCGCCCGTCTTTTCTCCCTTGAGGTTATAAACTTCATATCCGGCGCCGCCGTCGCCATAAATGAATACCGTTCCATCGGTACCCGCTACAGTCAAGCCCACATCGTGGTTGTAGTACTTCATCCCATTACAGGATTTATCTTCCCAAGAGATCATCTTATCGCTGTAGTCGAAGCTGGTGACCAAGGTGTCGTAGAATTGCCAATCGTCCTTAAACTGGTATCTTCCGCCCAAAGAGGTTACGCGGTTGGGGAGGTCGACGCCGAGGGCCCAGCGGCAGATATCGACGCTATGGGTGCCGTTGTTGAGAGCCTCGCCGGTGCCCCAGTGTTTAAACCAGTGCCAGTTATAGGGATGAATATTGTCCTTGTACGGCCTGCGCGGCGCAGGCCCTTGCCAGAGATCCCAATCGAGTTGCGGCGGGACAGGAACTTCCTGGCCGATTCCGATCGTCTTTCTCGTATTGCTGTACCAGGCTTTGGCGAAGTAGGGACTGCCGATGAGGCCGTTGTGTATCTTGTCGACGGCTTCGATGGTGCGCAGGCACGATCTCTGCTGGGTGCCTTGCTGCACTTGTTTTTGATATTTCTGCTGCGCCTGCACCAGCAACGCACCCTCGCCAGGATTGTGGCTGCATGGTTTTTCAACATAAACGTGCTTGCCCGCCTGGAGGGCGGCGATGGCCAAAGGGGTGTGCCAGTGATCGGGAGTGGCGATGGTGACGGCGTCGACGTCTTTCTGTTGGAGAACGGAGCGAAAGTCCTTGTCGCTGGCGGGAGCATAACCTAACTCATGTTCCGCAATGCCAGCGAACTTTGCCCGAATGGTGTCATCCACATCGCAGATATGCGAGATACGGGAAGTGTCCTTATTTGCCATTAACGCCGACAAATGGGCATAGCCACGCCAGCGCAGGCCCATAATTGCAAAATTCAGACGATCGTTGGAACCGAGAATCTGACTGTAACTTTTCGCGGTGGAACCAATTGCCATACCCGCCGCACCGACGGCGAGGGTGTCGAGAAATTCACGTCGACTTACCATTTTGTATCTCCAATCGACTTACAAAGTCTGTGCGGCCCGATTCAGGCTGGAGTGGCAGCGCTGGTTTGAGGCGTTCGCTCTCGCCTTAGATTTTTTCTGTTCCCAGAATAATCCGTCCTTGCATACGAGAAAACGGGAAATCTCATGCGGCATCAAGTATACACAAATGAAAACTCGATTGGCGGGCCGCAAGACATGAAGAAACCGAAGCGGCCGGCATGGGCGAGCGAGCCCTTTCCGGCTTCTTGACGCTCCCCTCATCCAGGTGCAAGTATCGATTTTGATTTGGAGCCAGCGGATCCATGGAGTGGAGATGATGGCCGCCATGAATGCGATTAGAGCGATGGGGACGAAATTAACTGTGCGAAGCAGCAATCGAGAAGGGAAAACGGTGAATTATGACTGATGACTCGACTTTTGGGACCGATCGCAGAACCTTTATGAAGCAGGCAGCGGGCACCATGCTGGCGGCGGGGATGGAGGCACGATCTTATGCGCGGGTGATGGGAGCAAACGATCGGATCAGGCTGGCTCAACTGGGATGTGGAGCGCGCAGTCACGGTCATGTGCACATGGTTCAGATGGCCTCCCGGCAGATACCGGTTGAAACAGTCGCGGTGTGCGATATCTGGAGCCTAGCGCGGGAGCGGCGCGCGGCGCAGGTAAAGGAAGCCTTTAACCTGGACCCACGATCCTATAAGTACTCCGAGGATATGCTGGCGGGCAGAGATATCGATGGGGTGATGATTGCCACGGGCGACTTTCAACATGCCAAGCTGTGCGCGGAGGTGGTGCGGGCGGGCAAGGACTGTTATGTAGAGAAGCCATTCGCCAATGTTCTCTCCGAAGCCAAAGAGGCGCGCGATGCGGTGAAGGCGTCGAGGCAGGTGGTCCAGATGGGTTCGCAGCATCGCAGCGAGCCGTACCAATTGGCGGTTCGTGACATTATCCGGTCGGGCCGTATCGGCGACATTGTGCATATCGAGCAGGAGTGGAATGTGAACGAGGAGCGCTGGCGGTTTGTGGACGTGGATACCGGCAACTCCACGGCGATGGAACAGGACCGGAACCTGGAATGGAAGAAATGGCTGTTGGATCGCCCATCGAAACTTCGCGAGGAGGATACGGACTGGGAGCGATGGCTGTCAGGCAAGCCACACCGACCGTTCGATCCTCATGTATATCTTGAGTTTCGTCTTTACAGGGATTATTCCTCGGGAATATTCGACCAGTGGATGAGCCATGGCAGCGACCTGGTGCATTTATGGACTGACGAAACTTATCCGGAGAGCGTGGTGGCCAACGGCGGGATTTATGCGTGGAAGGACGGGCGCGAAAATCCCGATACGTGCGTGGCAGCGGTCACTTATCCCAAGGGATTTCTTTATACCTATAAGAGCGTGTTTGGGAACAGCTTCAGAAGCTTTTCGAGGATACAGGGCCGCGAAGGCACGATTGCGAATTATGGCGGCGAAGGCGCATCGCTGTTTACGGTCAGCCGAGAAGGCGGCCGAGATGAATGGTCAGGATCGGCGGAATCGAAGGGCGTGCCGATCGTGAGTCCCGCAATAGACCAAGAAGAAGTGGTGAGGGTTGCCGGCGCCGAACCGCCCGACTCGAACGGCCCAGATGACGACAGCGTGGTGCATATTATGAACTGGCTCAAAGCCATGCAGTCGCGAACCCAGCCGAATGCGAACGTGGATCACGGATTCTCGCACTCGATCGTGACCATTATGGCCGCGCAATCGTACTGGAGCGGCAAGAGGCTTTACTGGAATCCGGAGAAGGAAGAGATTGTGGATCAGTCAGTTTCGCGGACTATTTAAGCACGCTACGAGACGCAGGAAATGGACCCAGGATCGACAGGGTCGGCAGGGTCAATCGGAATGAAATGAATCGAGTGAATCTCATGGAGCGAACCGGGAAGGGGCTGAAGCCTCGTAGCGCGGGACGAGTGCGCTGGTGGATCGTTTGGACGCTGTTTTTTTCAACGGTGATCAATTACATCAGCCGCCAGACGTTTTCTCTTCTGGTTCCGGTTATTTCGGCGCAATATCATCTGACGAATGCGGACCTGGGGAAGATTTTTGCGGCGTTTCAGGTGTCGTATGCGGTGACATGGCTGCTCGGCGGCATTTTTCTTGACGCCGTAGGCACGCGGCTGGGGCTGGCTCTGGCCGTGGTTTTCTGGTCTGTCGTCAACATTTTTACCGGATTTGCGAGCTCTGTTTTCGGCTTTGCATTTTTTCGATTCTTACTGGGGATTGGAGAGGGCTTTAACTGGCCGGGAGCCAGCAAGACGGTTGCAGAGTGGTTTCCCAGCCAGGAACGCAGTCTGGCGGTAGCGATCTTCGACAGCGGCTCCAGCGTGGGAGGAGCGGTGGCTGCTCTGTCAATTCCTTTGATCGCGATCGAATTTGGCTGGCGATCGGCCTTCGTCTTTTCAGGAGCGATTGGATTTGTGTGGCTGCTGATGTGGCTGCGCGTCTACCATCTGCTGGACGATCATCCGAGGGTGACGCCGGAGGAGGTAGCGTTGATCCGCGCGGGCCAGGATGTTCCTGTTGCCTCGGCGCAACGCGGCGTGGCGCGCTGGCTCAATCTTGCGGGAAATCGAAATGTGTGGGGCATCGTCCTCGGCCGCGCGCTCACCGATCCGATCTGGTGGTTCTACATTGCGTGGCTGCCCAAGTATCTTAGCGATGCGCGTGGATTCAGCCTGCAGCGAATCGCCATCTTTGCCTGGATGCCATTCATCGCCGCCGATCTGGGGAATTTTACAGGGGGCCTGATTTCAGGCTATTGCATCCGGCGCGGCATGCCGGTGGTTCGTGCCCGCATTTGGGTATGCGTCTTCAGTTGCCTGCCGATTCTTGCCGGGATACCCGCGGCCAGCGCGCACAGCGTCTATACGGCGCTGGGGCTGATCTGTTTTGCGCTGTGGGGCTACGCAAGCTGGTCGACAATGGGCCTGACTCTGCCATCCGATTTGTTTCCCCAGGATGTGGTGGCGACGGTTACCGGCCTGAGCGGATTGGCAGCGGGACTGGTGGGCGCGGTCTTTACCATTGCCGTGGGCTTTCTGGTGGATCGCTTTTCTTTCGGACCTGCGTTTCTGGTGGCGGGATTGATGCCCCTCTTCGCAACCGCATGT
>PLSH01000045.1 GCA_003165095.1 Acidobacteriaceae bacterium | reverse complement strand
AGCAGCGACTCATAGGCCTCAATCTGGCCCAGAGTGATGGCGTGCATATCTGCGCCAAACTGCCATGCCCGCGCCCACTGCACGATCCATTCCAGCGCGGTCTCCAGATGCATCTGCGGAGTCCAGCCGAGGTCGCCTCGCGCTCGGCTGGTGTCCAGTTTCAGGGTGCCCGCCTCATGCACGCCCGCTTCGGGATCGAGTACCCAATGCGCCCCGTCGCCCCAGAATCCCTTCATCTTCTCCGCGATCCACGCCACCGGCTGTGCGTCGTCCTCCGATGGTCCGAAGTTGTAAGCGGTTGCGTACCGCGGATCGTGTGTCAGCAGTTGCTCTGCCAGCCGGATGTATCCGTGCAGCGGCTCCAGAACGTGCTGCCATGGCCGTACCGCCTCTGGTCGGCGGATGCGCACAGCCTCGCCGGCGACGAACCCGCGCACCAGGTCCGGAATCAGCCGGTCAGCCGACCAGTCCCCCCCGCCGATCACATTTCCCGCGCGCGCGGTGGCCAGCGCAACGCCGTGTTCGGCCAGCTTTGCCACCGGGAAGTACGACTGGCGATACGCTGCCGCGACAATCTCCGCGCATGCCTTCGAGCTGGAATACGGATCGTAGCCGCCCAGCGGATCGCTCTCGCGATACCCCCAGATCCACTCCTTGTTCTCGTAACACTTGTCTGTGGTGATCGTGACGACGGCCCGCACCGACGGCGTCCGCCGCACCGCGTCCAGCACGCGCGCCGTGCCGATCACGTTCGTCTCGTATGTCCCGATCGGGTCGTCGTACGAGAGCCGCACCAGCGGCTGCGCGGCCAGGTGGAATACAACCTCGGGCGCAAACGTCTGCATCGCGGCATCCAGCGCGGCAGCGTCCCGTATGTCGCCGCGCACATCGTCCAGTCCCTCGCCCACGCGCGCAACGCTGAACAGGTTTGGCTCGGTCGCAGGATCCAGCGAGTAGCCGCGGACATCGGCTCCCAGCCGCGCCAGCCACAGGGCAAGCCATCCGCCCTTGAAGCCGGTGTGGCCGGTTAGAAAGACGCGCTTGCCGTGCCAGTTGAATGCGGGCATCTCAGTCATGTTCATTAGCATAACCGTTTGCAGCCTCAATCCGCTCTACGGATAGCGGTACAGAGTCACCCGCAGGATGGTGTTGGGATGCAGCACCAGTATCTCTCCCTGTGCGTCGTCGTCGCCCGCGATCTGCCGCGTCACAACCCACTTCCCGTCGACAAACTTGCCCTCCTGCACATCTCCCAGTCCCACGTTGCCGGGCCCCGGCGAGTTGGCCGTGAAGTCCACGCGCATTCCCCCGCCGCCAAAGTAGTACTCGTCCGGGCCGGTTGCTATCAGCACTGCCGCGGCCTCCGGCGGAGCTTCATTGGGGTTCACCGGCGCTGCGCCCGGTGGCGGCGGAGAGCCCACAGACTGCCCTCGCGTCTGCGGCGGCAGCCGCTGGTTCCGTCCCGTGTAGGTGAACGTCAGCGTGTAGTTGCCCAGCTTGACGTCCCTTGGAGCGTCGCCCTGGTTCATCCGCACAGCCGTCACGGCATCCGTGCCCTGCCGCGCCAGGATCATCGGCGCAAGCTGCTCCAGCATGGAGTACGTTCCTGCCAGGTCCGCCCCGATCGGCCGGTTGCCGTCGATGCCGAACGGCGAGAAGCCAATGCTGTTGTACTTCCCCACCGCAACGATCGCATTGGCCGGGTTGGTGCTCGTCTCCGGAATGAACAGCGGGTTCCCGTTGCGCGAGAACCGTGCGCACACCTCGTCGAAGTACTCCAGATACAGGTCTGGCGCCAGAATGTCCACGCTGGGCGCGCCTGCCCGCCATACGTCATGCACCTCGGGCAGCGGCCCGCCGCTGGGAAAGCTCCCTGGCCACGCATGGTTGGCCTGCTGCAGCCATCCGTTCACGAACATCGGAATGTTGTACGCGGCCTTGCCCGTCTCCACCACCTTCTGTAGATACAGCGCGTAGTTCCACGCCATGAAGATCTCGTCCGATGGCCAGTGCAGGCTCTGCCAGTTCGTCATATGGTCCAGCGCGCTCATCGGCGGGCTGGTGGTCTGGATCGGAATCACCACGTTCGCCGGCTTGCCCGGTCCGAAGACCTCCTCCCATGTGCCGGTCGTCTTGAACCCGTTGGCCGCCCACACATCGCGTAACTCCGGAATCAGCGAGTCCTTGTGCGCTTCCAGATACTGCATCAGCTTTGCTGGCACCGGCCCGGCGTAGGCGCGGTTGGCCGCCGGAGAGCGGTCGCGAGTATCGCGCAGCACACCCACTTCGTTCTCTACCTGCACCATCAACACCGTATGCTGGGTCCCATCCACCTCGCCCACATGCTTCATCAGCGCCCCGAAGGCCTTGGCGTCGGCGTCGCGAGTCTCATCGCCGAAGGTGCTCAGCAGCTCCAGTGGCCCGGAGAGGGAGACGGTCTTGCCGTCATTAATCTGGATCCGCGGAAACCGCTGATAGTCCTTCTTCACCCAGTACGGCGCAAAGCTCGACGTGCCGTTCTTCCAGCTTGCGAACCAGATCAGGACCACATGCATGTGGTTCTCGCGCGCCTTNNGCCGTGTTCAGGTTGGCAGCCACCAGCTTCGGCCAGATCGTGTCCATGTTCTCCAGGCTGGTCGCCGCGTTGTTGCTCAGCTCGCCGCCCATCGCCAGATACGGCTTGCCATCCACGATCAGTTGCGTCGCATTCCCCTGCTTCTGCAGGTGGGGAACGCCGGACGGCGCCTGCGCAACGACAGTTGCATCCTGTGCCGCGCCGGACGTGTTCTGGGCAGCTCCGGCAGCCTCCTGCGCCGCGCAGACTGCGGTCAGGGATGCAACCCACAGCAGTACAGAAAACGAAGACGTCAACTTCATACGCATTTCTCGCCACCTTCTGTTGTCGTTTCCGCCAAACTGGCGGTTGATTGGGCAGGATCTCTAAACCGCGTTTCCAGCCGCGTGCCATTCTACCCCGGAACGCTCCGCAAGCAAATCAATCAGCCGGGTGCCCCACTCATGCGCGTTCTTTGCGCATGAGTGGGTTTACAGATCGGGTGCCCCATCCATCGCGTCTTTGTCTCATGCGGTGGGTGGGAGCAACACAGCCCGAACCAACAGCCCTTGCCGTTGCCTCTCTCCGTAAGGAGCAGGGGATTCATCCCCCTGAATAAGCCGCATAGAATCAAGGGAATTTAGCCCAGAATCTTTTTTCGCTCCCTGACCCTCAAAAACCCCAGCAAATCCGCATGTCAAGCCCCTCGACACCAAAAAATCCAGCTAACTCCCGCCCCATCAAGCACTTCCATCCGAAAAATAGTTGGCNNGCTACAATTAATATATGGATCAAATGAATCGAACCCCGCGAGCCTGCCCTATCAGCTCCGTTCGCGCATCATAAACTGTTCATTGCAAGTACTTTAGCTATAAAATATCTGCAATGACTACTTTGGCGACATTTACTTCCGCCAGACGATTGATACAAAACAAGTTCCATGCAAGATACCCCCGGGAGGGGGGAGGGGGGAGGGGGCAAACAAACAACGAACAAATAACGTACAAACNNCAGCCTTGTACGCGCTCTTTGGCGCAACCATGATGTTCGGCACATAGGTCTGCGGATTGCGGTCGTACAGCGGGAACCAGCTCGACTGCACCTCGACCATGATTCTGTGCCCCTTCAGAAATGTGTGGTCTACGCCGTGCAGGCTCCACTTGTACTCGTTCACCGCGCCCGGAGTGAGCGGCGCAGGCTGCTCGAAGCTCTTGAGATACCGCCCGCGGAATATCTCGTCCGCGACCATCAGCTGATAGCCCGCATTGGGTGCAGATGCATCGTCTGGATACACGTCGATCAGCTTGACGATCCAGTCCGCATCGCTTCCCGTGGTCGCGGCGAAGAGGTCGGCCAGAACGTCGCCGGTAATGGTCACATCGTGGTCGAGCGTGGGCAGCGTGAAGCTCGCCACGTCCTTGCGTCCGGTCACAAAACGCTGGTCCTCGACCAGCCATGTATACCACTTCGAGCCCTTGGCGTAGGTCGATTGGATCGGCAGATGACGGTAGGGAACCGGGTCCGCGGGATTCGACACATAGGCCGCTGCCACCGCCTCATTTTCGCTTGCGGGAGCAGTAAAGCTGAGTTTCTTGCCCGGTTCCAGATAGAGCCGCGCAGGTTCAAAGCCATCGGTAGGGGGCCAGACTTTATAGCGCATCCAGCGGTTGACGCCGGTCCTGAAACTTGCGACTGTTTGCCCATCGATATTCGTTAGTTCAAACCAACCCTGGTCCTTTAAATATCTTTCAAAGAAGGGAGTTTCAAATCTTTTGCGAAATTCTGTCCCGGTCGGTTCGCCGAAGTCCAGCCTGCCAAACTCCGATCCCAGCCGCCGCGCCGTACCCTGCCAGCCGCCGTGGTTCCACGGTCCAAGCACCAGATAGACCTTGTCAT
>PLSH01000395.1:1781-3158 GCA_003165095.1 Acidobacteriaceae bacterium | reverse complement strand
GGGCTCGCGCTCGAAGAATTGCAGCTGCGCACGGGACTCAAGCCGGTGCGGCGGCGGCGCTGGCCGGTCGTCAGCATTGGGAACCTTTCGACGGGCGGTGCGGGCAAGACGCCGCTCACGATCGCGCTGGCCCAGGCGCTGGTGCGGCGCGGACTGCGCGTGGATGTGCTTTCGCGCGGCTACGGACGGCGCTCCGCGCTCCCACTTCCGGTCGACCCCAGAGGCACGGCAGAAGAGTTTGGCGACGAACCACTGTTGATTGCGCGTGAAGCGGGCGTGCCGGTTTATGTGGCTGACGAGCGCTACCAGGCAGGCCTGCTTGCGGAGAACTCGGAGCAATTGCCTGGGGGATTGCATCTTCTCGATGATGGGTTTCAGCACCGGCAGCTTCATCGCGACGTGGATATTTTGCTGTTGAACCGGCAGGATTGGAAGGACAGTCTGCTTCCGGCGGGCAACCTGCGCGAGCCGATTCGTGCGGCACACCGGGCCGGAGTGATTGCGATTCCGTCGGAAGACGGCGAGCTTGAAGCGGAGCTGAAGACGTCGGGCTGGCAGGGAAGCATTTGGCGCGTGCGACGGCGCATGGAGGTTCCGGCAGTCGATGGGCCGGTGGCCGCGTTCTGCGGCATCGCGCGGCCGGAGCAGTTTTTTGATGGGCTTGAGAGTGGCGGATTGCGGATTGCCGCGCGCATTCCGTTCCCCGACCACCACCGCTACACCGCCCGCGATATGGACCGGCTGGTGAGCGCGGCTCGGACAGCTGGCGCGGCGGCATTTGTGACAACGGAAAAAGATCGCGTGCGGCTGGGAGAATTGGCGGCGGGATTCTCTGAGTTGATCCCGCTCAAGACGGCGGGGCTGCGTATCGAGATTGAGGATGAAGGCCCGACAGTCGATTCTCTGGCCGATCAGGTTAGATTGATGCAGCGCCCGCATCGCGGAAGCTGAACGACCAGACACGTCTCTAGCCCGGCGCTACCGGCCTTTCGCAGAACTCCCTTGAGTTGACAGGTGCCATTCAGAGCCATTCGCGAAATCGACCTCATCCACAATCAGGTTGTCTTTGGTCACGCCGTCGCAGAAGTAGACATATCTCGATGAGTCCATCTTGTCCGCACGGGAGGCTCCAGGCTCGAGATCGGCCGGCGTGCCATAAATTATTTCGCCTCCGTTGGAGTATAGGCGCAAGGTATACACCCTTACTCTCTTTCTGGACCGGTTCGTGATTTTGAAGGTCAGGTTGCGCAGCGACGGGTACTGTTTATCGAGGAATGCGTGGAGGTCAGTGATTTCAAGCGGGCATGTGGGGTTATTGTGGATAACAATCTCGTTCGCGTAATCCGCGGCCGTATCGGCGTCGGCAAGGTGAGTTTT
>PLSH01000395.1:0-1742 GCA_003165095.1 Acidobacteriaceae bacterium | reverse complement strand
GTTATGAGGTGGTCGCCTGTTCCCCCTCTTCGATATCGACCGAGCATGGATGCGACAACGTCCCACTTGCTGTCACGCTGGGCTCCTGAGTACACAGCCAATCGCGTTTCGAGCGACGGCTTCAGTTCTTCCGGAAGCTCTCCTCGTTGCCGGATACTCTGCCCTGCCGCAAAGCAGGTGAGGAAAGCAAAAACCGCCCAGGTTGCGTTTCTTTGCCACATTACCTCACCTCCCAAAGCCTCCAGTCACTTTGACTTCACTGCGACGGGCTACAGTTCCCCGCGCATTACACCTTCAGGAAGATCTTGTTGCGGTAAAGGATCCAGACCGGGATGAAGCAGATTACGGCGTACGAGACTGAAAACGTGAACGCGGCCCAGCCTGGATCGGAGATATGCGCGGCGATGTGGGTTGGAACGTACCACAGCGGGCTTATGGGCTGGCCGTTCCACTTGAAGGGAATATGGTCCAGCGTGCCGGGCAACAGGTCGCTGACCATGTAGGCCACTATTGCATTGGATCCGAAGACGAGCCATGGCCAGGCCAGTCCTTTACTCCAGCCTTTTTTGCCCCAGCCGCGCTGATCCACGGCCCAGAAGATGAGCGCGAAGAGAAGTAAAGACCATCCAGCCGCGACCAGGACATAGGAACTGGTCCACATTTTTTTATTGAGCGGAAACCATATCGACCACAGGTAGCCCAGGGCCAGGCAAGCAGCAGCGCCCGCGGCGAGGCCCAGCGTTTTGGTCTTGATCGCCTTTTGGCCGCGGAGCCAAAGGCCCGCGAGGAGGCCGAGGAGCGCTGTGCCCAGTGCGGGAATATCGCTGAGCAGGCCTTCGGGGTCGCGCAGGTTATGCGTCGTCCAGTCTTCATAAAGGTGACCGGGCATCAGGTGTTGGTCGACCCAGTTCACAATGTTCACATTTCCGTCGAGAAAGGGAATGTCGCGGCCCGGCATGCCCGCGCCGGGTACTGGAACCCAGCGCACCAGGATCCAGTAGCCGATCAGTACCGCAACGAGCATGGCGACCTTGGTGGACGCGCGGCGGTCCCAGAGGTAGAACAGGCCCACAATCAGATAGCAGATGGCGATGCGCTGCAGGACGCCATAGATGCGCAGGTGGTCAAGATGAAAATAGGGGAAGTTGTTGACGACAATTCCGAAGAGAAACAGGATGGCTGCGCGGCGCAGGGTGTGCCAGGCCAGTTGCGTGCGCGAATCACCGCGGGCCAGCCGCGCCTCGGTTGCAAATACGATGGAGACGCCCACCACAAACAGGAATGTGGGGAACACAAGGTCGGTGGCCGTGAGGCCGTTCCATGCGGCATGATTCATCTGCGCCCATGCGCCGGACCCGCCGTTGTTGTTCACCATGATCATGAAAGCGATGGTGATGCCGCGCAGGATGTCGAGCGAGAGCAGCCGCTTGAAAGGCGTTGGGACAAGGCCCGGGTTGACCATTACGTTCTCCGTTCACTTGGAATCGAGCGATGCACAATACGCTACGCGCATCGGGCTTGGTTAGCCAAGTCAGCGCGCCAAACTGACCACTTTACCGCGGAGGCGTGCGCTCTGTCACTCAGGGGGGCAACACTGGTAAACTCGGCAGGGATTGCCAGAACTTACCGACGCGCACCTGGAGACTGCCCGTGCAAGAATTTCAGCCTTTTGTACCGCCCGGCGAGACCCGGCCCGAGTTCACGCTTCGCGCCATTCTACTCGGCAGTTTTTTCGGTCTCGT
>PLSH01000151.1 GCA_003165095.1 Acidobacteriaceae bacterium | reverse complement strand
GCGCCAGATATTACAATCCAACGACCGGCAGATTCCTCAGCCGCGATCCAGAAGACGGGGATGCCTTCGATCCCACAACTCTACATAAGTACCTCTATGCCAGCGGTGACCCGGTCAATGGAATGGATCCGCGCGGACGAGAAGTCTATATCGAATATAGATATAACCTCGCCATAATTAAATACGGAACATACGCTGCGCTTACCGGAGTGGCGGTCGAGATTGCATGTTGGTTTATTGAGACTGCAGAAGGGAATAGGGCAGCCTCAGAGGCGGCAGCACATGGAAAGGGTGCTACAGTGCAGGCCTATCACGAAGGTATTCACTGCGGCGGCGATCAGCATCCAGCTCCTGGAAGCACCCAACACCCTGAGACGACTGAACCTAGCGGCGCCCAACAGGGTATCACCATATCGGGTCCTCCCGTGGCAGGTCGATGAAACAGGGAGCAATAGATAACTTGCAAACTCGCGAAAATCATGCTTGAAGGTTAATAAAATGTCATCATTCTGGAAAGTTTTAGCCGCTGTCATATGCGCGTTCGTGATATGTGGAACGACGATTCTTTGGCGAATACATGAAGAAAGAGCACATGAGGCGAGGCTCGTTCAGGCAGCGAGTGTGTGCCGCCTAGCTGCCGCGAAGGGCGACGCACAGGCCCAATACAGTCTTGGCAACATCTACTATGACGGTGAAGGGGTACCCCAAGACTATGTCCAGGCAACGCTGTGGTACCGCGAATCAGCCGAGCAGGGTTACGCAAAAGGTCAATACGATCTTGGCTACATGTATCACTATGGTCATGGAGTTTCGCAAGACTACGCCGAAGCAGCCCGCTGGTATTGCAAAGCAGCAGACCAGGGCGATGCGCGCGCTCAGGTCAATCTTGCTCTCTTGTATTACTACGGCAAAGGTGTCGCTCGGGATTATGCCAAGGCCGTGAACTGGTATAGAAAAGCTGCTGATCAGAGTGATGCCAAGGGTGAAGATGGTCTGGGGCTCATGTATTACCGAGGCCAGGGAGTGCAGCAGAACTACGCCGAGGCTGCTCGCTGGTACCGGAAAGCTGCTGACCAAGGCCTGGCTAAGGCTCAATACGATCTTGGGATTTTGTACTACTACGGTCAAGGCGTATCGGCGAACGGTACTGAGGCGAATCGCTGGTTCTATAAAGCCGCCGATCAAGGAAACATGGATGCGCAACACGCCGTTGGCCACGAGCTGACAATATTTAGAAAGCTTGATCTCTCGATCCAGTTTTTCGCGGGCATTTTGATTTTGCTGGGTTTTTTCCTGTCGGGAAGGAGACGATGGGATCATCAAGGAGGAATTGCAGCGGTGACGGGGATTCTGTGCATCTTGGCCGCCGGCCTGAGCTGGTATGGATATGCCCACTATATGATCCGGAACCTACTTTATGGGTTCAATATGTTCACCGCGTTCAAATGGGCGCTGGATGCAGTCTTGATCATGTTGTTCGTCTATATTGTGCGACCAAGGAAAAAGGCGGTTGAGCAGGCGGGTGGCTCAGGTCTGACTAACCCAAAATGATTGGGTGGCCCATGTCTGGATTTTCAGACATGGGAGACCACGTCACTGGGCCTTCGTTTTCCCGTCCGTCCTCGTCCCGTCCAGCATCGTAAAGCCCGCGCTGCTTCGCATCGGCTTGACTGACGCCTGCGCTGCGGGTGGTTCCCAGAGATGAGAAGAATGTCTTCTTCTCTGTTCTCACGAGAACAGGAGCAACTCTTTTCCTTAGCGGCTCAATCTCATCCTGCCTCGGCGTGGGAGTGTGCGGTGCTGCCAGCCAGCGAGTTGATAAGCCGGATGACGGCCCGCTGATCCTTGGTCGGCAGCGTGGCCATGCGCTGGAATCTCTTCCATAGCCGCTGTTCCTCGGGGCGCTCTCGTCCTGCGGGCGTGGCGGGCTGTATGCCGAGCAGTTCGTCGGTAGAGACCTCAAGGACCTGGGCGAGCGTGATGAGCGCCGGGGCAGGCGGGAACTCGGCTTCAATCTCGTAGTAAGAGATGGCTCTCTGGGTCATGCCGGTAGCCTTGGCAAGCTGGACCTGAGTGAGGCCGCGCGTTTGCCGGAAAGTGACGAGGCGTTGGCCGAATGCGTTCTGCGAAGGCTTCTTGGCTGGCATGACAGGGCTAATTGTAAGGTGCATTTTTTGGCTCTCCCTGATCCCGCTGCGAGTATACACGCAATCCGTGTATACTCGCGAACGGTATAAGAAATGCAAAATCCTGAGAATAGTTCTTGACAGGTTTTTTGCAGAGGGAGGGTTCAATGGCGCGAATCCCAGAATCCGAAGTCGAGCGGCTAAAGAAAGAAATCTCTGTGCAGCGGTTGGCCGAGGCGCGGGGCGTGAAGCTGACGCGGCACGGAGCCGACCTTCTGGGCAAGTGCCCCTTCCATGACGACCGGACGCCTTCGCTGGTTATCACTCCGGCTAAAAATCTCTGGCACTGCCTGGGCGCCTGCAACGCGGGCGGCGACGTGATCGAGTGGGTGATGCGGGCCGAGGGTGTGAGTTTCCGCCATGCGGTGGAGTTGCTTCGATCCGACCATCTTCCCTCGGCGGCTTCTCCAATCCAGCCGGTGAAGCAGAGCACGGTTCCGAAGTTGCCGCCGCCGGTGGCGCGGGAGGCGGACGACCGGGCGCTGCTGTTGCAGGTGGTGGGCTACTACAACGAGGCGCTGAAACAATCGCCGGAGGCGTTGCGGTATCTGTCCTCGCGCGGCCTCCAGTCTTCGGAGATCATCGACCGTTTCCGGCTTGGCTTCGCCAACCGGACGCTGGGTTATGGACTTGAAGGAAAGAACCGCATCGCCGGCGCGGAGATGCGCGGACGGTTGCAGCGGCTGGGCATCCTGCGAGAGACCGGCCACGAGCACTTCAACGGCTCGGTAGTCGTGCCGGTGTTCAATGCTTCCGGCGAAGTGGTCGAGATATACGGGCGGAAGATCACGCCGAGGCTGCGCGAGGGGACACCGCTGCACCTGTATCTCAAGGGCGAGCATCGGGGCGTGTGGAACGAAGAAGCTCTCATCGCATCGAAAGAGATCATCCTCTGCGAGGCGTTGATCGACGCGCTGACGTTCTGGGTTGCGGGTTTCCGCAACGTGACGGCCAGCTACGGCGTGAACGGCTTCACGGCGGACCATCGCGCGGCCTTCGCCCAGCACGGCACCGAGCGCGTCTACATCGCCTACGACCGCGACGAGGCGGGAGACAAAGCCGCCGCGAAGCTGGCTGAGGAGCTGATCGAGATGGGGATCGAGTGCTTCCGGGTGCAGTTCCCCAAGGGCATGGATGCGAACGAGTATGCCTTGAAGGTGACGCCAGCGGCGAGGAGCTTGGGTGTGTTGCTCAATAAGGCGACATGGTTGGGCAAGGGGCAACGTGCGGCAGCGCCGGAGCCAGAGATCGAGCCACTGCCAGCGGAAGCAAAAGCAGCAGCTAAAGAAGAAAAGATCGAGGACGACGCGCCGGAGCCAATCGCGGAGACCAGACCCGCTGTTGGAGCACCGATGGAAGAGGTTTTTTCCTTAGCTGCTGCGCTTGAGCCGGTTGCGCCGACAGGGCCGGAGCCATCCACGGCAGCGCCCGCGCCGAGCATAGACGTTCCCGTCGAGATACGTGGCGAAGACATCTTCATCCAGCAGGGCGACCGCCGGTACCGCATCCGTGGCCTGAATAAAAATCTGAGCTACGAACTGTTGAAGGTTAATGTTCTTGTCTCCGGCATGACTCCGCACGGAGAATCGGCCTTCCATGTGGACACGCTGGACCTTTACTCGGCGCGGCAGCGCAGCGTCTTTACGAAGCAGGCGGCGGAGGAACTGGGCATCAAGGAAGAGGTGTTGCGCCGCGACCTGGGCCGGGTGCTGTTGAAGCTGGAAGAGCTACAGGACGAGCAGATCAAAAAGGCTCTGGAGCCGGAGAATAAAGAGGTTGAGATCGGCCCGGAGGATAGGGCGGCAGCACTGGAGCTGCTGCGCGATCCGAAGTTGCTCGACCGCATCGTCGAGGACTTCGCGCGGTGCGGCATGGTGGGCGAGGAGACGAACAAGCTCGTCGGCTATCTGGGCGTCGTCTCGCGGCATCTGGATACGCCGCTTGCGGTGATCGTGCAGTCGTCGTCCGCCGCTGGCAAAAGCTCGCTCATGGAGGCGGTACTCGCGTTCCTGCCCGACGAGCAGCGGGTTCAATACTCCGCGATGACCGGGCAATCTCTCTTCTACATGGGCGAGACCGACCTCAAGAATAAGGTACTGGCCATCGTCGAAGAGGAGGGAGCGCACAGCGCGTCCTACGCCTTGAAGCTGTTGCAGAGTGAAGGTGTGTTGACCATCGCCAGCACCGGCAAAGACCCGGCGACGGGCCGCCTGACGACCCATCAATATCGCGTCGAAGGCCCGGTGATGATCTTCCTGACGACGACGGCGATCCAGTTGGACGAGGAGCTACTGAATCGCTGCCTTGTCCTCTCCGTCAATGAAGAGCGGGAGCAGACGCGGGCGATCCACCGCGTGCAACGCGAGGCGCAGACGCTCGAAGGCTTGCTCAAACGCCGCGACCGGAGTTCGATCCTCGCAGTCCACCGCAACGCACAGCGTCTCTTGAAGCCCATGTACGTTGCGAACCCTTACGCGCGCGAGTTGACCTTCCACGACAACCAGACGCGGACGCGGCGCGACCACATGAAGTATCTGACTCTCATCCGCACAATCGCTCTGTTGCATCAGCATCAGCGTCCACGCAAGACGGTCGATCACAGAGGCCGACCGGTTGAGTACATCGAGGTCACCATCTCCGACATAGCCGTCGCCAACCGTCTCGCGCACGAGGTGCTGGGCCGTTCGCTCGACGAGCTTCCGCCGCAGACGCGGCGTCTGCTCATGGCCGTCGATGAGATGGTCACAGCCGAGTGTGAGCGGCAGAAGATGGAACGCTCCGACTACCGCTTCTCGCGCCGCGATGTTCGCGCGTACACCGGCTGGGGAGACACACAGTTGAAGATCCATCTGCACCGGCTGGAAGAGCTGGAGTACCTGCTCATCCATCGCGGCGGCCGAGGCCAGAGCATCGTCTACGAGCTGATCTTCACGCGCCCGAAGGACGGCGGCAAGCCCACGCTGCCCGGCCTGATCGAGATCGACAAGCTGAAGGAGTGAGTACGACGAAAAGAAGTCGGGGGTTGATGCTGAGAAGTCGGGGTCAAGTCGGGGCCAAGTCGGCCCCAAGTCGGTGGGGTGTCGGGGTAGCTAAAACACCACTCTAGCCAATATCCATGCGGGTTCTATACGAATCCGTCAACGAGCACGAAAAAGCACATATACGGGGCGCAGCAAAATCCACTTCGTCGTAACCCTATCGAAAGGAGGTACAGTAATGGCCCGCATCGTCAAACCGCGCAAGCAGCGCATACCACCGAGCACACCGTTACAGGCCATGCTCGAAGAGTACATCGAGTCTCTGGCCGTGAAGGGTTTTACCGACGACACGCGCCATGTGCGCCGCGAGCATCTGAGCCTGTTCGAGCGTTGGGCAATGGAGCGCGGCCTGACCGAGCCGGTCGAAGTCACGCGGCCCGTGCTCGAACGCTATCAGCGTTATCTCTTCCACTACCGCAAGAAGGATGGCTGTCCGCTGAGCTTCGCCAGCCAGCACTCGCGGCTGTCGCCCTTGCGCTCATGGTTCCGGTGGATGACGCGGCAGAACTACTTGCTGCATAACCCGGCCTCAGAGATCGAGCTTCCTAGGTTGCCGAAGCCGCTGCCGCGTGTGCTGACGGCTTCGGAGGCCGAGATCGTTCTTCAACAGCCGGAGGTCGGCGATCCCGTGGGGCTGCGCGACCGGGCGATGCTGGAGGTGTTTTACTCGACCGGGATGCGGCGCACGGAGTTGGTCAACCTCAAACTCTACGACGTGGACCGCGCGGCGGGCATCGTGACCATCCGCGAGGGCAAGGGCCGGAAGGACCGCGTGATCCCCATCGGCGAGCGCGCCGTCGCGTGGCTGGACAAGTATCTCGACCAGGCGCGGCCACAACTGGCCACCGAGCCGGACGACATGACTCTGTTCCTGACCGTGCAGGGCGAACCGCTGGGGCGCACGACGTTGAGCTACGTCATCCGGCAATACGTCGAGGCGGCGCAGATCGGCAAGCGCGGAGCCTGCCATCTCTTCCGCCACACGATGGCTACGTTGATGCTTGAAGGCGGCGCAGACATCCGCTTCATCCAGCAGATGCTCGGCCATGCCCGGCTCGACACGACGCAGATTTACACGCACGTCTCGGTACGGATGCTCAAGCAAATCCACTCGGCAACCCATCCGGCGGCACAGCTCAAGCACGGCGCGGAAGGCCCCGCAGAAGCCGTCCAGACCGCCGTGCTTGCTCAGTCTGTTCCCGGCCAGCCCCAGACTGTTCCCGGCCAGATGTGGCCCGGTGTTCCGGCCTCGACAGCCGAGCAACTCTTCGCCACGCTTGACGCCGAATCCGAAGAAGAAGAAAGTTCCTGATCTTCTTCTTTTAGTAGCTTCTTTTAATAGCTGCTGTTTTTAAAAGCTAGCCGCTAAGAAAAAACCGAATGGAGGTATCATCTTGAGTATGGCAACAATCCACATCTCGGAAGCCGACGCCGTCCGCGACTTCGCTGGACTAATGGCGCATGTCCGCTTAGGCGCGGAGGTCGTCATCGAATTTGAAACGCGCGCCGTGGCTGTCGTGCGTCCCGCCGTTCCCTCTGGCCCCGGTCGCCTGCTCTCCGAAGTCATCGCAGCCGCCGAGACTCGCGGTTCTTCGGCTGTGCTCGATGGCAGCTTCGCCCACGATCTGGAAGAGGTTATCAATAGCCATCGTGAGCCGTTGAATCCTCCGGCATGGGACTGAATCGAATGGGCCTGATACTGGACTCCAGCGTAGTAATCGCCGCCGAGCGTCAACACGAAACCGTGGCGCAACTGTTGCGGCGAATCGCATCGACCGTAGGCGACCAACGGGTCGCGCTCTCTTCCGTGGGACTCACCGAGTTGGTTCACGCGACCTATCGCGCGCCGAACCCCGTTCTGCGCCAGAACCACGAGCGTTTTATCGCCGATCTTCTGGCCGACATGGAAGTGGTTCCCTACGCCAAAGCAACGGCGTTGCTGGCCGGGAAGATCGACGGGGAGCAACGCGCTCAGGGCGTGACTATCCCCTTCGTCGACCTGCTAATCGGAGTCACGGCGCTGGAGCATGGCTACACCGTGGCGACTGTCAATCTCCGCCACTTCCGTCTCATCCCCGGCCTCGAAATCATCCCCTTCTGACGGCCAGCGGCTAAAGAAAAAACTCTCTCCCAAAAATGTCCCATCAATCCCGCGTGCGCGGCTGGCGCTTCCATCGCCGGTAAGCCGTCCCGGAATGTTCTTCCCTTAGCCGCCGTCCTTGGCCGCTGACCCGGCCCGCATCAGGCCCCCTGATCCGCCACGAATCCCAGGCCGATGCTGACTCCAGGCAGCCTCCGATCCGTGCCGCAAGCCGTCACCGATCCGGTTCCCCATCCCACCAAAGTGTGCTGGCAATCCGTCCCGCAAGCCGTACAATCAGGCCAACCATGCAGCCAGCCCCAAGCACGTCGCTTGCGCCGCCGCCCATCCCTGCAATGCCGCAGCTAAGCGAAAAACCGCATCAGGGGTTCGCAACTAAAAAAACAGCCTTGCATCCGGCGTCGAGCGTCCCTAACTTTAGGGTTACACTAGGGTTGCGAGCGGTGGTGGTTGAAAACGGCGTCAGGGAAATCTACAGCGCCAGATA
>PLSH01000401.1 GCA_003165095.1 Acidobacteriaceae bacterium | reverse complement strand
ATGTACTTGAGGAAGCCGCGATCCTTGCGCATTTCAGCCACCGTCCGGCCCTTGTCGAAAAGCGCTCCGGTGGGGCATACCTGCACGCACTTGCCGCAGCGCGTGCAACTGGACGCGCCCCAGTCTTCGTGCAGGTCGGAGATGATGATGGAGTTGATGCCGCGGCCCATCACGTCCCATACATGCGCGCCCTCGATCTCCGCGCATACCCGCACGCAGCGGGTGCACAGAATGCAGCGATTGTGGTCCAGCGTGAACCGCTCGTGCGATGCGTCGACGCTCAACTCCGGGTTGCGGTAAGGCAGGCGCACATGGGTGAGGCCCTGCTCCTGCGCCAGCGCCTGCAACTCGCAGTGGCCGTTTGACACGCACACCGAGCAGATGTGATTGCGCTCGGCGAAGAGCAGCTCGAGGATGGTGTGCCGGTGCTTTTTCAGCCGCTCCGTATTGGTGCTTACTTCCATGCCTTCCTGCACCGTGGCCACGCACGCCGGCAGCAGCTTGTTGCTGCCCTTGATCTCTACCAGGCACATCCGGCACGCGCCCACGTCGCTCAATCCATCCAGACTGCAGAGCGTGGGAATTTCGATGTCGTTCTCCCGCGCTACTTCGAGAATGGTCTGCCCGGCGCGCGCGCTCACTTCCTGCTCGTCGATGACCAGGGTTTTGACATCCGTCTCGGAGCTCATGCCGTCACCTCCACGCGAGCTTCGATGTTGCACACGCCGGCCCGGCAGCGCTTCTCCGCGATGTGTTCGATGTACTCGTTCCTGAAGTATTTCAGCGTGCTCAGCACCGGGTTGGGCGCGGTCTGGCCCAGGCCGCACAGGCTGGCTTCCTTCACCGTGGAGCACAGGTCTTCAAGCAATTCCAGATCGTCCATGGTGCCCACGCCCTGGCAGATGCGCGTCAAGAGCGTGTACATCTGCGCCGTCCCCGCGCGGCACGGAATGCACTTGCCGCAGGATTCGGTCATGCAGAACTCGATGAAGAAGCGCGCCACGTTGACCATGCAGGAGGTGTCGTCCATCACGATCATGCCCCCCGATCCCATGATCGAGCCCATCTTCAGCAACGCATCGTAGCTCACTCCCACGTCCATCATCTGGACCGGAATGCAACCGCCCGAAGGACCGCCGGTCTGCACCGCTTTGAACGTGTGCCCGTCCGGCACCCCGCCGCCAATGACCTCGATGATCTCCCTGAGCTTGATGCCCATGGGCACTTCGACCAGCCCGGTATGGGCGATCTTGCCGGTCAGCGCGAAGACTTTGGTTCCCTTGCTTCGTTCCGAGCCCATGTTGAAGAACCATTTGCCGCCGTTGCGCACGATCGGCGCAATGTTCGCGTAGGTCTCGACGTTATTGATCAGCGTGGGTTTTCCCCACAGCCCGCTCATGGCCGGATAAGGAGGCCGCGGCTTCGGCGTTCCGCGCCGGCCCTCGATCGAAGCAATCAGCGCCGTCTCCTCGCCGCAGACAAACGCGCCCGCGCCCAGCCGGATCTCCACATCGAAGTTGAACACCGTGCCGCAGATGCCGTTGCCGAGCAGGCCCCGCCGCCGCGCCTCGCGCAATGCCGTGGTCAGCCGCGCCACAGCCACCGGATATTCGGCCCGCACATAAATGAACCCCTTGCTCGCGCCCACCGCGTAGGCCGCAATGGCCATGCCCTCGATGACGCGATGCGGATCGCCCTCCATTACGCTGCGATCCATGAACGCGCCGGGGTCGCCCTCGTCGCCGTTGCACACCACGTACTTCAGATCGCCCGAGGACTTGGCTACCGTTCCCCATTTCAGTCCGGTGGGATAGCCTCCGCCTCCGCGTCCGCGCAACCCGCTCTCCGTGATGCGGTGAATCACGCCCTTGGGCGTCATCTCCGTCAGCACCGTCAGCAGCGCCTTGTAGCCGTCCCGCGAAATATAGTCGTCGATCTTCTCCGGGTCGATATAGCCGGCGTTTTCCAGCACCACCCGCACCTGGCTGCCGAAGTGCTCGTTCAGATCGCACTGCAGCGACGGCACCGGACTGCCCCCCAGGCTGGCCACAATCTCCTCCGCATTGCCGGCCTTCACGTGCCGGTAAAGCGTCTCTTCAGGATCCACCCGCACCAACGGGCCGGACGAGCACGGTCCCATGCAGCCGGTGCGGCGCACCAGCACCTTTTTCCCAGACTCTTCCGCGGCCTTGACCAGCGCCTCGCGCAGTTTCTCCGAGCCCTGGCTCGAGCAGGCCAGGTCCATGCACACATTCACCTCGTAGTCGAACTTCCCGTTCTCCAGCCGCACGCTTTCCGCAATCTGTTCGAGCTCCTCGATCGTCATTCCACCGTCCACCTTTCCAGTTGCTCGAGCACCTGCTCAGAAGTCATTTCGCCGGCCACTTCCCCGTCACAAAGCGCAACCGGCGCGCGGCTGCACGCCCCTACGCAGCGCGCCGTCATCAGGCTCACGTTGCCGTCCCTGGTGGTTTGTCCGGGCTGAATCCCCAGCCGCTTTTCGGCCGCGGCAATCAGCTTGTCGGAGCCTTTGATGTAGCACGCCGTCCCGGCGCATAAGGTCACCGTGTGCTTGCCCGGCGGCTTGAGGCTGAAGTAGTGGTAAAACGTCACCACTCCGTAGGCCTGGCTCAGCGGCACGCGCAGGGAATTGGCCACAAAGCGGATGGCGTCGTCGTCCAGATAGCCGAAGGAAGACTGTACCGTGTGCAGGGTTTCAATCAGCGCGTAACGGGCAAAACCATTCTTGCGCATGGTGCCGTTNNATCTTCCATCGTTTGTCGTCGCTCGGAAGCGGCGGAGGTGTGAATGCTGGCACGAATCCCTCCTCAATGCAAACCAGACGCAGACCGGACGCGAACAGGATGCAAACGTCCAATGCCTGCTATTGTTCTACGTCACCGGGGCTTCAGCCATCCGTGACAGTGGTCACGGACCTCCGGGGCTATCCCGTTCTGTGACAGCACTTGCACCGTTCCCGCGATGAAACGGCGCGGCTGCGCCTGCCGGGAATTCCCGCGTTCTGAATACCGTAATCCGGAAAAAAATCGAGAATCCCTGCTTCGTTGCAGCTTTTTCGATTTAATTAGGAGAACCCCCGGCTATGCCGGGGCGGCGGTAGCAGTTCAACATTTTCTGGCGTCGCGCCCGGGTTGTTTTTGTCTATCCATCCTGCAATAACGTTGGATGGGCTCGGAGGATGGGCGCCGTCCCTGCGGGACTCCGAACGAATTGTTTGTTTCGCTGACCCCACGCTTCCACCCCAAGAAACAAAGGCCGTTTCTTGGGGACCCCGGTGAAGCGCGGGGCTAATAACCACTGCGCCTGCGGCGCGGGCGACGTGCCGATCTCGACATGGATCGCCAAAACACAGGCCCCTTTGAGGGACTGCCTCCCATAAAGCCTGCGGTTCGGCCGGAGGATACTTGCTCCGGCGCTTGCAAAAGCCACGATGCCGAATGGTTTTTATCTCAGGAAAAGGCGACCTTGCACATGGCCGCGATATCAACATCTAAAGCGAAAACGCTCTATCCCAGCGGCGGAAGATGGTCCGAGATTCCGAACAGGAAGATGATGCCGATGATGCAGCTGTAGGCTGCTCCCGTCCATGCGATCGCGTGGTAAAAGCGGGGGTGATGGCCGGTGGCATTGAAGGCCCCGCCCATCGAAGCGGTCATCAGCGCATTCATCGCCACCAGGCCCACGGCGAAAGCCAGCAGGCCCATCATGCCGCGCGAGGTTCCGCCCAGGTTCGCGGTAAGGAAAAACAGCGCCAGTTGGCTGGGTGTCTCCGCTCCCACTCCGTGCAGCATGCCGATCACAAATACCGACTTGCCGGTGTACATCCACTTGAAATGATCGGGCCTCGGCGCCTGCCGGTTCCAGATCAGCCGCACTTTCCAGGCTGTCCACAAAATCCCGTTGATGGCGATCGCCAGGCGGCTCTCAACGCGGCTGTGCCGGTGGCCATGCGCGTCCTTGCGCAGAATGCCGGCCACCACCCCGACGCCCAGCACGATGAGCGTGAGCCCGATCAGCCGCTCCGTCCAGTGGTCCAGCCCCTGGGGCAGACCCAGGTGCATCTGCAGCACCACCACCCCCAGGGCCCCCACGGTAAACGCGTGGCCCAGGGCGTAGGTCATCCCTAAACGCAATCCGCTGAGCCAGTTGCGCTGCACCGCTGTGATGTCGGAGATGGCCGCCAGGTGATCGTAGTCGAAGCCGTGACGCAGCCCCAGAAGCAGGCAGGAGCCCAGCGCCGCATAGAGGCTTAAGTCTCTGGGGAGCACAGTCACGGAACCTAGTATAGAGGACAAATGCCGCCATTGGGGTGAGGCAGGTCACTCTCCAGGCCTGAATTCAGACGGACTTGCGAACCGGACTCAGCCCAACCCGGAATGTTTCAAGTTTGACAACACATCGCCGCAGGTGTTGATCAACTGGTTTTTTCCGGGCGGATGGTTATCGTCCAAGACGCAATCATTTGGTCTACCTGGTCAATGGTAGCGATCTACTCTCTGATGCTTCTGGTGGCGGAAGGGATTAACGGGAAGCCGGAATCATTGACTCATTTACTGGTCTTCACGATGCAGTCGCTCAGTTTGTATCGCCAAACCTCATGGTGACTTTCTCTGATTACGGCAACGTGCTCGGGCAACTCCACACCATCCACGGTCTGGTAGGTATAGGTGAAGATCAGGCGGTGACCCGGCTCGGAGTTCCCGTCTTCACCCATGGTCCATGAGGTCAAAAGGAACCCCTGCTGCCCAGACGCGAATGATGTCTCGAAGTGGTCGGATTGAGGTGCTTTCAAGGCTGCGCTCTGCAGGCGCATATCGGGGGCAAGAACCATTTCGATATCAGAGGCCTGCATCTTGAAGTCAAGCTTGTAGCCCGACGGGGATTGCTCGAAGGAGACCGGCGTAGCGGGATTCGGAAGGATCATGTTCGTACTTGCGGGCAACCACATATAGAGGCTCTTCTGCACCGCGTGCTCCAGCAGGAACTCGGCCATGCCGCCATGGGGAAGCTTGCCGATTGCGTCGTCGGTGAGTCCGGAGGAAACGGTAACATTCTGCCGCGTGACCGTAACGCGGTTGCGAATCGGCTGAAAAATCTTTTCGAACTGTTCGTCTGTCCCTTCATCTCCGACGCGCGTCGTCTCAGTGAAGTGCTCCTTCCAGCTGAAATCGACAGCGCAATCGAAGGACTGCAAGTTCCTGTTGAACGGAGCATCGTATTTCTCGCGCGCTTGACTGAGCAATGCCTGGTCTGTCTTTGTCGCTTGAGCGTGGCAAAGCATAGCGCAAAAGCAGAACACGATCGACGCACGATAAATCTGCATCACATAATCTCCACTGAACGGAATGAGGGCCGGGTTGAGAATGAGTGTGGCCAGCATACATCAGGGCGAAGAAAGTAGCCAACTCCGTTACGGGGTCGGCTCTTGCTGTTTCCTTCAAATCGGCGCTTTCGGAAACTCCAATTTGTGAAGGTAAAGGCGGAGTGGATTTGTCCTGAGAAACGCCCGAGGGTCCTGTAACGCAGTTGCCCGTCGCGCCCAGGTCGTCGGCCACCCGGAATGAGGTCCCACCCCCTCAACCCGGCACCAAGAGGCCCCCGGGATTCCATGCCTCATTTGGCCGCATTCACGTTGAGTTGATAGCCGCTGTAGTCGATGGTCACCACGGTAAGGCCAAACAGCATGCTCGTCGACTCCGCCCGCGCGTGCGTGGCCATCGGGAAGCCGTCAACCTCAGCGTACTGGCGCATCATGTGCGTCGCTCCGGCGAAGGCCGATGGGCTCTTCGACGCCAGCCCGTCAATCTGCGCCAGCGAAAAATCGCTCGCGTCGACCCAGATGGTTCCGTTGATCAAATTCGATGCCTTGTGCCGCGCCGTCACATCCACAACCAGGCAATCGCGGCCGCCCAGTCGCACCACCTCGCCTGAATTCGGCTTCATCGCGTAGTTGGCCGAAGTGAACCACGACTGGGGAAGATTGGCGGGCTGGTTGATGACTTTCTCATTGTCAAGCAGCGGATTCAACCCCAGCCTGATTAGAAACTCCGACCCGCTTTGGGAAAGCACCGTGTAGGTCTTGCCCACACCCTTCTGGTAGGTGTCTTTCACCGTCATTTCGGCCGCCGGATGGGTTTGATCCTTGCCCCGGTACACCGCGTAGTGCTCAATG
>PLSH01000156.1 GCA_003165095.1 Acidobacteriaceae bacterium | reverse complement strand
AATCCAAGCGACAATTCATTTGGCACGGCGGTTATCACACCGCGATGGCTATTTGTGCTGGCGGCAGCTACGCCGCGGGGAGCGGGAGATCCGATTCTGGTGGACGAGTCACTGGAACAAGTTGTTCCGGAGACGATACAGGCGGGGGACATAGTGGGGATCAGCGTGCACACGGGCAATGCGCTGCGCGGGTATGCGGTGGGGAGGATGGCGCGGAGCCGGGGCGCATGGGTGGTGTATGGAGGGATTCACGCGACCCTGTTTCCCGAAGAGGCGCTGGAGCGCGGAGAAGCGCACGCGGTGGTGAAGGGCGACGGGGACATAGCGTGGGGCAAGGTGGTGATGGATTGCCTGGCGGGCAAGCCGGAGAGGATTTACGAAGGCGGGCGGATTGAGGGTAGCCAGTTTCTGGCGGCGCGATGGGACCTGATGAATCCCGAGAAATATATGTGGGCGTCGGTTCAAACGATTCGCGGATGCCCGAAGCATTGCTCATTTTGCAGCGTGTGGCGGACCGATGGGCAGAAGCCGCGGCAGCGGAAGTTTCAAAGTGTGGTGGACGAGATTGTGGCGTTGCGGCGGCTGGGGTTCCGCTTTATCGCGCTGGCGGACGATAATTTCTACCCGGTGACGTTCACCGATTTGCGACTGGCGCGGGAGCAGGGGAACACGGCCAAGCTGGAGGAACTGACGACGATTCGCAACGAGCGCCTGCAACTGATGGAAGAGCTGGCAAAACTGCCCAAGGACATGGTGTTTTTTACGCAGATGACGATGGAAGCGGGCGAAGACGGCGACTACCTGGACGCGATGCGGAGGGCCAACATCAAGGGCGCGCTGGTGGGGGTGGAGGCGGTGACTCCGGAGGGATTGAAGGCGGTATTCAAGGACTGGAATTATTCCGGCGAGGCGCTGGCGAAGCAACTGCAGACGTTCAAGAAGCACGGGGTGCACGTGCTGGGTTCGTTTATCTTCGGGCTGCCTACGGACAGGCCGGCGACATTTGACGCAACGGTGGAGATGGCGCTGAAGGCGGGGGTGACGTTTGCGCAGTTTGTGATGATGACGCCGTTTCCTGGGACGGTGGATTTTGTGCGCTGGGAGAAGGAGCAGTCGCTGAATCCGACGATGGTGGGGGATGTGCCGATTACGCGGTACTGGATGATTCCGACGGAGGTGCGGCCGAAGATGTTTACGCCGCACCCGACGATGAGCTCGGACGAGATAAGGGAGCGGACACAGAAGGTGTGGGACCGGTTCTATAAATGGAGTGCTATCTGGGAACGGTCGGCTTGCTGCCCGAATATCACCTCGAGGATCGCGTTCATGTTTCTTTCGAAGCTCTACCGGCAGATGTATGCAGGGACGGGTATCTCGACGGACAGCGCACGGCGGAAGAAGTCGAAGTCGTGGGCGCGGTGGACGGCTAAGCAGTGCAAGAAACTGTTCACGGCAAAGCCGATGCCGGAACTGCCGATGCCGGAGTGGGAGATTGGGATACCTGCGATTGGGCAGGCGGCGTTTGACGGCGGCGATCGTCAGGAGATGAATGGCCCGTTCGTGGTGCTGCCGGAGAACTGAGAGTGGGCGAGATCGGTTCCGATTCGCACGGCGGGTTTAAGGCTGTACATTCCCATTAACAGGGTTCGCTTGTCATCGATTCGGCAGCTTCTTAGCGGGGGATGCCTTTGCGGGCGGCTACTTCAGTTGGTGATCTTTGGCGATCCAATTGCGCTCAATGTGAGAATGAGAACGATTATTTCCGCTCATCGGAGCACATCGTTCTATAGGCGGCGCGCCACAAATAGGATAATCGAAATCCAGCAAAGGATCGTAGTAGGCCAATCCAATCTTTTACCGCTGTTCTGCCAGCAATGATGGTCGATTCTGAACACTTCGCGCCGGCAACGCATTAATAGGATGTCACCTCACTTGCTGCCAACGCGCTCCTTGAGCGGGGTCGCAGTCTGCTTTTCGAGTTCCGGGCGGATGGTCGCCATTGGGAAGTAACCCGGTTTTCGGGGTTACCTCCGAGTAGCTGGTGACACATCCGGAGCCGTCCAATCGACTATCAATCGACCGTCCATCATGGCAAGTATAGAATTCCCCGCAGATGCTTTCGAATGACGATTTGTTCATACTTGATTGATACGGCTCCCAATTCGCGCCATTCATCGGTCAGATAAGGCATGAAGGCTAATTCCTGTTCCTCCAGGGACCACTTCGACAAGCAATGCAGATTCTGTCCTCCGCAATTCATGGCCCGATGGCTTTCTCGACACGCTCCGTATTCGGTGTGCGTCGCGTGCATTTTTGTTCTTGCGAGCAACCTGGCAGCGCAGGCTGGGGCAAATGACCTGCCAAACGCGCCAACTCCGCAGAACGCTTCCTATGTTCAGAGAACGTCGCAAACCAAGCGAATCCTCGGCGTTATCCCGAACTTTCGAGCTGTGAGCACCGACGACAGGCTACCCGCTCAGTCAGTGAAAGAGAAGTTCCTTACTGCAACCGACGACTCCTTCGACTATTCTTCCGTCTTCATTCCAGCGATGCTCGCAGGCTACTCGATGGCAACGAACACAACTCCCGAGTTTCACCAGGGCGCGGCCGGATACAGCCGTTACTTCTGGCATGCCGCTGTCGACCAGACGAGCGAGAACTACATGGTGGAATTCGTTGCACCGGTGATCACCCGCGAAGATACGCGGTACTATACATTGGGCAGAGGCGGATTCCTGAAACGAGCCGGTTACGCTCTGAGCCGCGCCGTGGTCACCCGTTCCGACTCCGGCAATGAAGTGTTCAATGCGAGCGAGGTGATTGGCGCCGGAGCCTCGGCGGGCCTGTCGAGCCTCTACTATCCCTCGCGCGAACGAAGCTTTGCCAATACAGGCACGGAGTGGGGACTGGATATTGGAATCGATGCGGGCTCCTTCGTTCTCAAGGAGTTCTGGCCCGACATCAACCAACGCATCTTCCATGGTAGCAAGCCCGCGGACGGTTCGCAACAGTAGGTTCCTGGAATTCCGAGGGCGCGCGATCTAACTGGCGGGAGTGAGCCGGCCGTTCAGGGTCAGTTCAATATCAACCTCTTTGGCCACTTTGAGAATGAAAACGCTGGGATCCTTCAGCCCCCACTTGACGTAGGGCACCGTGAAGTTCCCTTTTGCGGTCAGGTTCGCGCCATCGATATGAATCTGCATGGGCAGAGTGAGGTCATGTGGCGTGCCATGCAGGGTGAAGACGCCGGAGACCTGAATGGTGGAATCGCCCGACGGCGCGATGGTTCCCTGATAGCTGCCGGGCGCAAACGTCACGACGGCGAAGCGTTCGGTGTCAAGAACGTCGGTGTTCATTTTCTTGTCGCGGCTCGGTTCGCCGCTGTTGCCGCTGCGGGCAGCGACGACCACCGAGCCGGAGATCTTGTGAGCAGCCGGATCAAAGTCGATCGACCCGCTCTGAACGTGGAATGATCCCTGCACATGGTGCCCATTGCCGCCCAGAGAGAAGGCGACCTGGCTGGTATCGGCATTGACGGCAAAAGCCTCATGTTGCGCGAGCGCGGAAGGAATAATCGCGAGTGGAGTGGCGAGAAAAAGGACTGTTGCGAAGGTCCTCATGGTTCTTCTCCTAAGTGTGTTTCTTATCGTTTCTGACTAGACTGCGCGGTAGTCTGCATCAACCAAAGGCTGATGGAGGCGATGTCTTTGTCGGACAGATACTCATGTCCAGGCATGTCGGTTCCGGGGATGCCGAATTTAGCGATCTGCGCCAGCCGATTCATGCGCAACACAGGCGGACTCGACCGTGGCAAATCAAGGAGAGGCCCTGCCCGAAGATCGATGGGAATCCGTTTGAAACTGTCATTCCAGGCGTGGCGTGTGCGCCCATCCACACTGTGACAGGTCGTGCAATCGCGTTGAAAAAGCCGCTCCCCATCGCTTGCATCGGCCGCTGCAACCGCAGAAGCTGACGGTTGCCAACTCATTTCCGCAACCAGACGCTCCACTGAGCCAGCTTTCTGCAGACTCTCGAGGTAAGCCACAAGATCGTTGCCGCGCTCATCGTAAAAAAGATACGCATACGAGGGCATGACGGAAGCTCCGCTGACTTCGGCGGGATTGTAGAAATGTGCCTTAAGCCAAAGCGCGGAACGACGTGCGCCCACTTCGGAAAGGTCAGGGCCCTGGCGACGATTGCCGATGAGCGGCGGATGCTGAAGACGAACCTCCGCGACGGTCTCAACAGGCCCCCACATGAGAACGTCCGGAGTATTCGGGCGCACATATTGAGAGTGGCAGTGGATGCAGCCCTCGGAAATGTACACTTGACGCCCCCGTTCCACCTGGGTAAGTTGAGGCGGTTGATCGAAGGCGTGGAGAAACCGGTCGAGAAAGAGAGCCGCAAGCATCACCAGTGCCGTGAGCGCCAATTCGCGGGTGCGCCGGCGAATGAGAAAAAGAAACTGCGGCAGCAGAACCACTACGCCTGCGGCTATGACAAAGGCAGTAGGAACATAACCGAGATGCTGGCCCATGCCGATCCCCAGCGCGGAGCCCGACCAGCCGGCGAGTGCGTAGAGCCATCCAGCCATGCGGCCCCGCTCGGCGGCGGAACGAGCAGGAGCGATCAAGGAAGGATACGCGACCAGCACAACGGAGTAGAGCGAGACGCCGACGGGATAAAAGACGGAAGCGAGCAACGCGCGTCCGGGATCGAGCAGAAGCAGGCAGGCGCTGCCAAGTGCGAGAAACGCGGCAGCAAGGACCGGCGCGAGGCCGCGGCGGCGCAGAAACCAGACGCCGGCCAGAGCTGCGGCAACGTGCAGCAGGCCGTTTGCCCAGAGATGCAATGCGCCCTGCCAGGTTCCTGTCTTCAATGACGGAGTGTTCTGAATGATGAAGAAGGCGGCCGAGTCCAGCCAGACTAGCGCGGTCAAACTGGCGAGCGCGGGAAGAAACGAGGCCGCGGACAGAGGGCGGATTTCAGTTATTTCGATCGGCGCGGAGCAGGGTGCGAGAGAGATGCCAATGCCTACGAGGCACAAAATGCCCGCTGACAACGCCTGCGTATCCGGTGTCGCAGTAAAAAGCGGCGGGAAGTTGCAGGCAAGATAACCGAATCCCGTTCCTGCGCCTACGGCGAGCAGCGGATTGCGATTGCCGGTCCAACGGCGCAGGTGCGTAACCAAGGTAACGGTAAGCAGGCCAAGCCCGGTGCCGATGAGGAAAGCCAGGGCAGCGGCAGCTGCGAAGCTGAGCGGAAGAAGCGCGAAGAATGCCGCAACTGCGGAGACCGAGAGACCGAGGCGCAGCCGCAGGTTGGGGGAGGGCCAAAGGTTAAGCCGAGGTGCAAGCAGGCTCAGGAGGATTCCTCCCGCAGCCATAGCCGCCATCACGGCCTTGAGGTGCGCATCCGCTATGCCCAGGCTCGAGAGCCGCTTCAGGAATGCGAACTGGGCAAAGATGAGGAAGTAGACATAGGTGATCGCGACAAGGCTCGCGCCTTGCCAGCCGGAGCCTGCGATCTTAGCGCGAGACATGGGCCAGCCAGCCGCGGCGCAAGCCAATTCCCTGAATCAGGACGCACGCGCCGTCAGCAGCTGCAACCGTAATCCAACCGGCTTCGAGCGTGCTGGCCAGAACCTGGCCGATCACGAAGGTGGCGACGCTGGCGCGCGTGAAGGCCGTGAGCAGCCATACTATTTCGAGTTTTGCCCGGGAGCTTCTGCGATAAGCGAGGAGCCCGCCGTAGAGGCAGGCAAGGCCCACGGACAAAACAAATGCGCCTACGAAGGAGATGTAGATGAGCGCATCGGAGGGCACGCTCAAATACATAAGCCTTAGTGCCAGGCCCGGCGCAGCCAGTAGCAGCACGCCGGTTGAGGCATCGGAAAACCCGGTCAGCAGCTGATAACCAATGAGGATGGGACGGTTCATGCTATCTTCTCCAATGGAACTTCAGTGGAAGTGGAGGCTGGCTCGCGAAGCAGCGCAGACGCATCGACGAGCCAATCAATTGAGGCAATAAGCATCAGGATTCCGGTGATGAGGCGAAGGGTGTAAAGAATGTTGCGGGCCATGCCTGGCACAATGGTGAAGGCCGGATCGGAGCCTTCACGCCAGCCGGCGGCGAGCATCAGCACGATATAGGCGACGACGCTGCCATTCCACAAATAAAAGGATCGCGTCCGATTGAAGATCCATCCATCATGGCCCAGAAGCTGCACCATGACGAAGATGATGAAGCTTGACGTGAAGCCGGCCATGGCAATGAAGGAGTGTCCGACGAGAGCGTCGGTGAATTTCAAATTGTCAAGGACACCGGGAAGAAAGGAGATCCATCCGGTGATTACCAGGGCGGCCCACCACCATAGGAAGGCCAATCTCCAGCGGCGGGTGTTTTGAGGCCACGCGAAGGCCGCGTAGTAAGCGGGTGTGAGCGGCAGCCACACCAACAGGCTGGCCAGGCCGAGGTACTGCGCGGGCTGGTGATGACTGATATCGGCGCGTCCCAGCGCGGCGCAGAGGATCGATTCCGCGGCCAGCACGATCCAGCCGATGGCAATGGCCCCGGATTTCCCCGCCTTGCGCCGAGTCAGGCCGAAGGGAAGCATGAGCAGGATGGTTACGATGGCCAGTGAAGACTCCAGCTGGCTTGCGCCTGTAGGGCCGCCGGTATCGGGGTTCAGTGGCGGGTAGCTGTTGGGGTTGGAGGCGACGTAAATGACAAACGGCACCGCCAGCAGAATCGCAAGTCCAAGCAGCTTTGCCGCTCGGGCAGCCGCATTTCCTCTGCCGCCCCAATCGGCAACGAAGGCGAAGGCCAGAAGCAGCCAAAGCACCAGAAGCGCCCCAGGAAACAGGATTCGCGAGTAGCCGGTCCAGTCGAGAAAGAGCTTGCCGCTCGAATGTCCGGAGAGCCAGGAGTATGCGCCGACGGCGAGCGCGGCGGACCACAGCCACAACACCGGCCTGCACCACCTGGCGGCGGGTCCGCGGTCCGCGCCGTAGACCCTGAAAAGAAATCCGAGCATGGGAATGCTCGTCCAGCCATAAAGCTCGAGGTTCATGTGCACCATGATCCAGCGGCCGTATGTCCACTCACCCAACTGCCGGTTGAGAGCTGGAACGAGGAGCAGAACGGCGATCAGCACTCCGGCGGCGTTTGCAAAGACGAGCCAAAAAAGGCTGTGCGACGCGGCGTTGGCGACAGCGCGCGGGTTTTGGCGCAGCGGCTGCGATTCATTGAGCGTATGCATGTTCATGGATCTTTCCACCGTGCATCTCCACTATGCGGTCGCAGCGCAGGGCAAGACTGCGATCGTGCGTGGCCATGAGAAGCGTTACGCCCTCGGTAGCCACGATGTCGTACAAAAGGTCGAAGACCATTTTGCTGGCTTGCTCGTCGAGTGAGCCGGTGGGCTCATCGGCCAGCAGGATCTTCGGCCGGTTCATCAATGCGCGGCAAAGCGCGGTGCGCTGGCGCTCTCCACCGGAAAGTTTCTGAATGCGGTGGTCGAGCCGATGACTGAGCCCGGTGCGCTCCGCGAGCTCCTCAAGGCGCGCCTTCGCGGTGCGGCGGTCGATGCCCGCGGCAACGGTGGGGATAAGGCAATTCTCGGCTAGAGTCAGATCGGGAATCAGGTTGTGGAGCTGAAAGACAATACCGATTTCGTGGCGCAGAAGACGCAGGAGGTTCGAGTGCGGGTTGACCTCGTCTCCGTTGACCCAGACCTTTCCTTGGTCGGGAAAATCCAGTCCGGCCAGCAGATGCAGAAGCGTGCTTTTGCCGCAGCCCGAAGGCCCGCAAAGGGCCACGGTCCGGCCCTCGAAACAACCGATATCCACTCCCTTCAAAACCGCGACCGCTCCCTCGTCGTAGCTCTTCCACAGATCAGTCGCGCGCAGGACGATGCGCCGGGTTCCATCGGGTTCGAGAACAGTCCTCATTCGAATCGAAGCGCCTCCACCGCACGGATTCGCATGGCGTAGATGGCCGGATAGAGCGCGCCCGCAACCCCGGTAAGGAAAGCCAACAGGAGCACGACCAGCATCAGGAGCGGATGGAGACTGGTGTCTACGTACCCGTCAAAAGCGGGAATCAGCTTGAGCGCGTAGAGAAATCCGGTTCCAACCAACAGCCCCGCCATGGCGCCGGAGATAGAGACCGCCGCGGACTCGCCGAAGATGACGCCACCGATCTGTGTATGAGAGAAGCCGTTGACGCGAAGAATGGCGACCTCGCGAATCCGCGTGAACACCGACATGATCATGGTGTTCGCAACTCCCAGGCCGCCGAGCAGCAGTCCGCAGCCCCCAACCGCCCAGGCAGTGGCCTCGAGAATCCTGAACTGCGAGTAAGAACGAGTAAACTCCGCATCCTCCAGAGCGACCAGGTTGGGATCGTTTGTCGCGATCATCTTCTTGAAGGCGGCGGCATCGTCCTTGTTGCGCAGCTTGACGGTGATCACCGAGGAGGTTCCTTCCTTGTGAAAGAAGGATTGCGCAGAAGCGAGCGGCATGAATACTCCGCCGTCCTCAAAGCCGTTGGTAGTTTTCACAACGCCGACGACGTGAAAGGTCGCATGGCCAATCTGAACCTGGCTTCCCAGGACGGCGGAGAGAAACTCCGCCGCGCGCGCCCCCAGCACCACGTTATCGACATGCTGCGCGAAGCTGCCGCGATCGCCCTCAAGCCACTCGGCGTTCTGAATGCGCGCGTCTTCAGGCGTAACTCCGAAGCAGGTGATGATCGGGTGACCTGCGCTGGAGACGATTCCGAACAGCACCGGGTTGGCATGCTCCACCATCGGCCAGCCGGCAATCTGCTCGACGGCGCCGGTGGGAACATTACTGAAGAAAAGGTCGGAAACGTCGCGCTCAAAGACGACGATTTGGCTGTCGTTGGAGAGAATGCCGGAAAACATGCCGATCGCGCCTTGCAGGATAGTGACCACAGTCAGCATCGCGGCCACGCTGAAGGCGATTCCGGCCACGCTGATCAGAGAGCGAATGCGATGCCGGAACAGGTTGGTCACAATCAGCTTCAGGAAGATCACGGCCTGCCTCTCTCCGCCAGGGCAAAGGAATCTCGCGTAACCCTGGCAAGCTCCTGCTGGAGTTCGCCGCGCAGCCTCTCCAGAAACTCAAGTTCCGGCCGCGAAGCAAGAAGACCGCGCAGCACCTTGTCGCCAAGATCGATGAACCGGGTGAGGCGCTGGACGGCGCCGCGGACTCCGATGGCCGAGACGATATTCGGGCGGCCGAGCAGGGCATCGCGGGTAGAAGTCTTTCCAGTTTGCCCCTCGCACTGCAGCACATCCTTGAGATCGTCCACAATCTGATAAGCGAGGCCCCAGAAAACCGAGATGCGTTCGATCTGCTGGAGATCGCGGGCCGAAGCGCCGCCCAGCATGGCTGGAAGCGCCAATGTCAGCCGGATCAAGGCAACGGTTTTGCCCCGCGCAACGCGCTCGGTTGACTCAAGGGCCGGGGGCAGAGCCGAGTAATGGAGATCGAGGCTTTGCCCGTTGAGCAGCCCTTCGACGCCGAGACACTGTTCGATGAAGTCGAGCGCCCGCGCCTGTCTGGCTTTAGGGCAATCGGCGACCGCTCGCCAAGTGAGCGCATAGGCGCGATTGATCAACGCCAGCGCTGAAAGGATGGCGCCTTCCTCGCCAAATACGAGATGAGTGCAGGGAGCGCCGCGCCGCTCCAATGCATTGTCCATGCAGGGCAGGTCGTCAAACAGCAGAGATGCGGTGTGAAAGTACTCGAGTGCTACGGCAAGCGACCGGGCATCGGCGGTTTCCAGTCCGTAGGCGGTTGCCATTTGGAAGACCAATCTGGGACGGACCAGGCTCCCGGGATTGTCAAGCACATGATGAAGCGCGTCTTCGAAACTCGGATCGAGAACCGCCGGCAAGGGCAACGAGAAGCTGAATGCTTCCGCAAGAAAACTCGTATCCAATTGGTCGATGACATTCGCAGACTGCAATTTGATCCCTCAATATGGCTGGATAAGACGGCTTGTTTGTGATGAGAAATCCTGTCACGCAACCATCGCGACCGCGCGGCTTTCAACTCACCGGTGAGACGAACTAAGAAATGCTTTGGAAAGCGCAGAATCCGGCTTGTTTCCATGACGTTTCATTCATCTTCACGGAACCGTTCAACCTGGACGCCTGGCCAAAATGAGGAAAGATGCAGGGCCCGCAACGCAATCGATATCGTTTCCATCAAGTCTCCGCGCCTGCTCACGCGGGCTCGCTGCATGGAAACTCTTCGGGCCTGCGTCCAAGCATAGCGAAGTGAGATGACTGGCAATGAACGCCTGGATGACAACATGTTCATCTTGGCCTGACCGTCGGTTGATTTCGGACCGCAAACAGCGAAATCAGAGGCATGCGCGTGAAAGGGACATTCCAGATGCACTAATATTCATTCATGCGCCTTCTGCTCGTTGAAGACGAAATCGATATACAAAGTTTCCTGCGCCGTTCGCTTGAGGAAGCGGGATACCAGGTGGAGGCTGCCTCGGATGGCAAGACGGCCGAGCGCCTTGCTGTCGAGGGAACATTCGACATACTGATCGTCGACCTTGGACTGCCCGATCAGGATGGAATCAGCTTGATACTCCGCTTGCGTCAATTAGGCGTGAAGGCTCCGGTATTGATCCTGTCTGCGCGCAGATCCGTGGATGATCGAGTGCGGGGACTGGAGCAGGGCGGGGACGACTATCTGACTAAACCGTTTGCGCTTGCGGAACTGCTGGCGCGACTCCGCAATCTGCTCAAGCGCAACAGTCCCGCGAATAGCGAGGCAACACGATTGCGGGTGCTGGATCTTGAATTGGATCTGTTGAGGCGGGAGGCGTCGCGCGGCGGACAGGCGCTGCAACTGACCCAGCAGGAATTCGTCCTGCTTGAGTATCTGTGCAGAAATGCAGGACGCGTGGTGACTCGCTCAATGATTCTGGACAAGGTGTGGGGCATGCGCATTCAGCCGGACACCAACGTAGTAGACGTGCATATCTACCGGCTGCGCGGGAAGGTCGATGGCATGGGACAGCAACCGCTGATTCGAACCATGCGAGGAGTGGGTTATGTCCTTAAAGACCGGTAGGACGCCCATGCGCAGCGCCGCCTGGCGCATTTCGTTGTGGGCAACGCTGGCGTTTGCCTGGGGAACCATGATGGTCTTCGTCTTTCTCCAGAACTTTGTGGAAGGCGATATTCAGCGCCGCAGCGATGCATGGCTATCGGGCGAGGTGGAAGTGCTTGGCGACGTGGCCGAGCGAACACCGAAGGACGCGCTTTATGGCCGCGTGGTGGGAGAAGTGGCGGAGCTTGCGGCTCGGGAGGTGCCCGACAAACCGGCATCAGAGAGCGGTTCCAACGATTCCGTGTTCTTTCTTCAATCGGGGAGCGACGGATCTCTAAAACTATGGGTTGGCGCGGGCAGCGGCGAGGACCACTTGAAGGCTATCGAGGCGACCAGTGTTCCGCCTGACCGTCCCACCGACCTGCAGGTTTCCGGATTTACCGTTCCTTTTCGCGTGGCTTGCATTCGCGTCGGCGATGGTAGCCATATTTACCTGGGCCTGTCAGAGCGGGACGAACTGCGGGTGCTTCGCAACCTGCGCGCGCGCTTCTTCCTGCTGTGGCTTTTGATTGTGCTGCTGGGCTTCGGCATTGTGTTTCTCACCACCCGACGCATGTTGAGCCATGTGCGGAGGATTACCGAGGCCGCCTCAAGAATCGGCCACTCGGATTTAACCGCCCGGGTACCGACCACCAAACGCAACGACGAGGTGAGCCACCTGGCTTTGACTTTGAATCGCATGCTCGACCGCATCGAGAATTCTGTCCACCAGCTGCATACCATCACTGACTCGCTGGCTCATGATTTGCGCAGCCCTCTGACGGCCATTCGAGGAAAGCTCGAAATGTCGTTGTCGACAGCCACTGATGGGGAGCAGACGGAGCCTATTGTTTCAGCGATTGACGAGCTGGACCGGCTCACGGACTTTCTCAACAAGTCGCTGGACGTGGCCGAGGCCAAGGCGGACGCGCTCCGACTTACACGTAGCGCTATCGATCTGAACGAGTTGCTCAGAGTGATGCTCGATCTCTACGAGCCATCCATGACGGAAAAAGGTCTTGAGGTGAAGCTGCACAGCAGTGGCACGGTGGAGATTTTTGCCGATGCCGCGTTGATTCATCGCATGATTGCCAATCTTCTCGACAATGAGCTGAATCACCTTCCGCCCTCCTCTACACTCACGATCGAACTTCGGGCCGAGGGCGATGCTGCGTGGTTGATTCTCGACGACGATGGACCGGGATTCGATTCGGAGGTGCTTCCACACCTGTTCGAGCGCCGGGTGAAGGGGCGGCAATCGATTGGGCACGGGCTTGGTTTGGCATTCGTCGAGGCGGTCGCGCGCGCCCACGGAGGAAGCGTCGCAGCTGCGAATCGCGAAAGTGGCGGAGCCCATCTTGCCATAACGCTTCCGCTCGCTTCAGAGGAGAGTTATCGCACTTCAGTGGCAACGATTTCCGGTTCGATTTGATTCAGGGGCGTGGCGCGAACATCTTCGGAAAGCGCCGAGGGGGTGCTGTGACAAATCAGGCCATGGCCCGCGATTTACTGGCTGCTCTATGCTTTCTGCAAGGATTGGCAACGTTGGTAATCGACCTCAACCGCACCCACGCGACCCATCCTCAATGGCTAGGCCACGCGAGATTCCATCTGGTATGGCAGGCCATGGCGTTTGCCTTGCTTGCGGTGCTCGAAGTGATATTAATCCTTGCGGGCGGCCCTCTTCGAGACCAGCGCTTCTATCTGGCCGCAGTTCTTGCGAGCATCCCCATGCTCGGATTCTTCGCGGCATTGACTGGCCGCAGCGTCTACAAAGGAACTCTTTCAGACCCGAACGGAATACCGCCCATGACCATCACGATCCCGGGATCTGATCGTCGCATCGATCTCAATCTGGTGGCTGAATGTGGCGGAGTCCTGGCGCTTGCGGTGATCATCTTACTTTACCGGCACTGAAGCGTTGCACACCAGCGTGCCGCGCGTGCTCCACTGGTCCTGCGTGTCCCCATCGGGCCGAATGGGACTATCGGCTGTTTTTGAATTCGTAGCTGTCCGCCATTTGGAATTGGGAGGTGCGGGCTGCCTTCTTCTTAGGAGCCATTGCCTCCGCTGCACAGTTTGTTACGGCCGGGGTTGTATTTGGCGTTGCGCACACAGGATAGCGTTCGCCGATCTGCCCGGGCGTGATGCTTGGTCGACGACAACAGCCCAACGCGCGTTTCCAGTTACGACTGGCCCGAAGCTGCGGGTTCCGGTAGTGATCGGAAAACCCCATCGGAAAATGCCCAAAAAGCAGTGCTTTTAAAGGGGTTTCGCATCCGCTGCGAAGTGAGCGGGAATCTAATGATTCGCGCTCGTTGAAAGGCCCGCGCGACTCTTTGCCCGCAAGCCTGCGACGTAAAGGTGGTCAACCCGACCCCTGTCTTGCCGTGCGACGCTGCGTTAGGAATTCTCGGAGCCGAAATCGAGACGCAGCGCCTGCCATGGCATTCGCGCGGTTACTGCACTTATCACTACATGAGGGAGTGCCGTTGTCGTCGTCCCTGTGCCAACGCATGAGCCGGCCGCACCCGAGCCTGTGGCCGTTACCCCGACTAAACCCGTAAAGGCCAAGCACCGGCCTGTTGGCCTGGGATGTGGCGACATGTCCAGCAGCGTCCAGCCAAGGGCGATCATCGCCAGCACTGGGTAGGTTTCAATCACCATCGTGCCGGCGACCGGCGCCATTGGGTTTGCCGGGCCGCCGAACTTCTTCAGAAATTTCAGATCGGTGCCTCGGAGTCGAACATTCCCTGCATGGAAGTGTTGGCCGGCAGGCTCATTATCGTCAATATCATTCAAGGATGGAACTAT
>PLSH01000221.1 GCA_003165095.1 Acidobacteriaceae bacterium | reverse complement strand
AGTTTTCAGCTTGGTAAAGCGAGGTGCGGAGATGGCATTGCCCGGAAGCATTCAGCCGGCTCCCAGCGGGGCGCTCGGCTTTGACGCCGACAGTGTGGTTTCTCTCAATGCCGCGCAACAATTTGCGAGCCAGGGTTACGCATTTTGCGTGCGGTACTTGTCTTTGGGAGACGGACAGTCGGAAGGCGATCTGTCGCCGGCGGAAGCCGGCAACATTCTAGCGGCGGGATTGGGCTTGATGGCTGTGCAGCATGTACGCAGGCCGGGGTGGTCGCCCTCAGCGGACCTGGGGCAGGCGGATGGGAGCCATGCCGCAATCAACGCGGGAGCGGTGGGGTTTCCGCCGGGGGTAAGCATTTGGTGCGACCTGGAGGGGGTGAGCATTTCTTCGCTTGCTTCGGACGTGATTGCACATTCGAACGCGTGGTTCGCCGCGGTGTCGGCCGCCGGGTATGTTCCCGGTTTGTATGTTGGGGACAATGTTGTTTTGAGCGGCGAGCAGCTTTACGACCTGGCGTTTGAACATTACTGGCAATCGGCCAGCGAGGTGCCTGCTTTGCCTGCGCGGGGCTATCAGATGGTTCAAACTCTGGTTCCAGAACTGGTGAACGGGATTGGAATCGATAAGGACGTGACGCAGACGGATAGCGCGGGAGGACAGGCGATCTGGTTGATCGATACGACCTCTTGAAGTGAAGGCAACGGGGAGAGAAACAGATTCGGGGGTTACGGGTAGGCTGCGCTGCTTGATGTGCGACGCTGGATGCGGGTTGGTGCGGAATCCCAGGTCCCAGAAGCGGGACCTGGGGCACCCGGCGATATAGTATATCTTGTATAATCGCGTCCATTGCGATACCATCGCTACGATGGCGCCCAAAGAAGAAGCCCCTTCAACCGCCGAACTTCACTTTGAGGGGGATTCTCTGGAGGTGCTTTCTAGGTTTCCCGATGAGGTCAAGCGGGCGCTTGGATTCTCGCTGCGGCAGCTTCAAATCGGCAGGGAGCCGACATCGCAAACACGCAGCATGAGTTCCATCGGCTCCGGCGTCTACGAATTGAAAGAGGCCGATGAGCGCGCGTGGTACCGGGCGATCTACCTGTCGAAGGTGGGTAACACGATTTACGTGTTGCACTGCTTTGAGAAGGAGAGCCGCAAGACGGACCGGAGAGACATTGAGGTTGCCGAGCAGCGCCTCAAGCTAGTCAGGCAACGATTGCAGGAGCAGAGAGCACATGAAAAGCGCAGCGGAAAATAAGCCGACCCATATCGTAAAGGGAAACATCTTTGACGCCCTGGGCTTCTCCGCGTCGGAAGCCAGCGCGTTGAAAATCAAGGCGGAGATTCTGTCCGCCATCCTTGAGCATGTGCGGGCCAAACGCTACACGCAGGCGCAGCTTGTAGGCATCTTGGACGAGTACCAGCCGTCGGTGAGCAGCCTGCTCAAGGGTCGAATCTCCCAGGTAAGCATCGAGAAACTGTTGCGCTATGCCGACCGCCTGCATTTGCAAACGAGCATCGCAATACGGCCCATCGAGGGCCGAAGCCGTCGTGTGAGAACTCAAATCACTGCAAACGCGCGCCGTCCATTGCGAAAACTGGCAGCGGCAGGTTAGCTTGCTTCGAGCTCTACATCAGCCGCTTGCGGACCATGTCCAACGCTTGCTGGGCGGCCCATTCTCTGATTTGGTTGCGGTCGCCGCGGAAGGTGCGCTCGGTTACGTCGGTTCGCTGGGCGTCGGAGACCGCGACGTAGACCAGGCCTACGGGCTTGGCCTCAGTGCCGCCGGAGGGGCCGGCGATGCCGGTTACTCCCAATCCGATGGTTGCGCCGGTGCGGATGCGAATGCCTTCAGCGAGGACTTTGGCCACTTCTGCGGAGACTGCGCCGTGCTGCGCGATGAGGTTGGCGGAAGCGCCGGCCAGGTCAGTCTTGAGCTGGTTCGAATAGACCACCGCCGCTCCCAGAAACGAGCGGGAACTGCCGGGAACGGAGGTGATGCGCTGGGCGATCAGGCCGCCGGTGCAGCTTTCAGCCACGGCCAGCGTGGCCTGGCGCAGGCCGAGGTAGTAGAGAACGATCTGCTCGAGCGATTCGCCGGACGAGGAGTAGAGCCAGTCTTCGAGAGCCTCTTCAAGGTGGCCGGCCAGGTCGTCGACGCGCTGCTGAGCGGCCTCAAGAGTGGGCTTGGCGCAAAACAGGCTGAGCTGGATGTCTCCGGCATGGGCGAGGATGGTGGTTTCAACGTCGGAGTAGCCGGAATAGATGGGAGCGAGCAGCTTGTCGGCCTGGGACTCGGGGATCATGGCCGCTTTGAGGGTGCGGGTGGCGATGGCGCGGGGCGGGACGGCATCGCGCAGGCGCGGCAGGCATTCGGCGTCGAAGAGCGGGCGGCACTCGTGAGGCGGCCCCGGAACCAGCAGGATGAGCTTGCGATAGCCGGAGTAGGTGGTATCGAGAAACTGGCCGGGAGCGCTGCCGTTGGGATTGGGCAGCAGGATTGCGCCCTCAAGGACGTCGGCCTGCTTGAGGTTGTTGGCGGGCATTGAAATGCGCCAGGTGGCGGCGCGGGCGTGGAGCGCGGCTACCTGGGAGGCGTCGCGGCGCAGGGTGAGCGAGAGGGATTCGGCGACGGCTTCGCGGGTGAGGTCGTCTTCAGTGGGGCCCAGGCCGCCCATGAGCACCAGAATGTCGATGCGGCCGAGGGCGGTGCGGATGGCGCTGACCAGGTCTTTGCGGCGGTCGCCCACGATGGTCTTGAAGGCCACGGCGATGCCGATGGAGTTGAGCTTCTCAGTGAGATAGAGG
>PLSH01000287.1 GCA_003165095.1 Acidobacteriaceae bacterium | reverse complement strand
ATCGGCGCGGAGGCCTTTGCTGTTCTGTTCCGGGGACGCAAACTGGCCATCAAGGCCGCGCTGCTGAACCAAAGTCTATTGAGCGGCGTGGGCAACATCTACGCCGACGAGAGCCTGTTTCACTCCGGCATCCGTCCCCGCCGCGCTGCCGGCCGCCTCACCCGCGCCGAACTCGAACGCCTCCGCCAGGCCCTGCTCGAGGTGCTCAACCACGCCATTCGCCTGGGCGGTTCCTCGGTTTCGGACTACGTTGACGCCGATGGCCAACGCGGCTTCTTCCAGCTTGAACACTGCGTCTACCTGCGCACCGGCCTGCCCTGCCGCCGCTGCCAAACCCCAATCCGCCGCATCCTTCTGGCCGGTCGCGGCACTCATTTCTGCCCGATATGCCAGAAGTAAATCGAATCTCTATGGTTTTTTGAAGCTTTTTGCCTTCCAAACTCCCATAAATCAGACAGTTCAAGCGGAGCAGGCGTCTAAACCGCTGAAAAGAGAGAACCCCTTGAACGGCACTCAAATTGCTACTAAATAAACGCCAGTGATGTTGCCTGCTGCTCTCAAAATGCAGCGGCTTGAATTAGAACAGGTGCCCGGCTAGAGCAACCGTCCATGGAGTAACCTCCAATGGAGCGGCCCTTCAAAGGGGACAAGCCAACCGGGAAATCCTGTAATAGGCACGGCGGAACATCCGCCGTCCACAATTTGCCTCGGGGGGCCAGTGACCATTGCAAGACCGCGAAACGCCACTCATCGAGTGGCGTTTCGTGCGTTCCCCCCCCCAGCGTCATAGTTTTCCTACTCCCTATTCCCTGACACCTGACCCCTGACCCCTGTTCGCACCCCCCCTTGCCAGCCGTTCCCCTTCGCTGTAGTATCAGAGATGCCTATCAAGCGGCTGACGCGGGCCACCCTTAGCCGGGTAGAGCAAGCTCGCCGCTGAGCCAGTAAATCTCGCCGGGCAGTTTCATCCTTGATTCACGCTGCACGCGGCGAAGGCTCAAAATAGGAAGGGCTTCACCTGAGAAAAGCACAGGCCGCAACGCATCGATCCGGAACAGCGGATGGAGTTCAACAGTGGCTCCTGCGTGTGCAGCGGGGAAGGCAATTCGCAGAGGCTGAAACGCAGGGCCACAAAAGCTGCGCCGGTTTACCGCCGGCAGGAAAAGGTTGCTGCACAGGCTTGATCGGCGGCGCTGTTTTAGGGTACGCGGCACGCGACAATGGCCTCTGTGAATCATGAGCAACGTTCTGACGATCTCGGAATTACGGCGATGCGGGTGCCGCACCCGGGATTTGGCCGCTAGCGGCCAACTTGCCCGTCTACGATCGCGGGAAACAGACAAGATCGCTCAGCGCTGGTTTTTGAGGCGCTGAACTGAAATCCAATGCAATACATCTGAAAGCATCAGGAAGTAAACGCATGACGACAGAATCGACGCAGCCTCAGCCGGAGCTGGGGCCAGCACCTGACAACGGTCAGGGGCAGTCGCAAGGGCATCGGCGCCNNNCAGAAGAACCAGGGTCCGCCGCCATCGCCCGGCAACAGCATCTCCGGGCCGCCGCAGGGCAAGCGCAAGATCCGCCAAAAGGGCCCGCGCGAGTTTGTCGGTCCCATGGATCACAGCTACCGCACCGTCAACGGCAACATAGCCGACGGTCCGCCCTCCACCATCCATGTTCCGGGCAACGGTCACGGCGGCTACTACTCCGAGGCGTTCCCGCAGCAGGCCGCACCCATCCGCGAAGACGCTCCCACCCGCATCTTCCTGTTCGTTGAGGATCTTTTCTTCGTCGCCAAAACTCAGGAGACCGCGCGCAAGCTCGGTGTCAAGGTGGAGTTTGTGAAGGGCGACAAGGAAGTCGTAGCCCGCATCCTCGATGTGCCCGAGGCCGATCGCCCCGCCCTGCTGGTCTTCGACCTCAACAACCTCAACGCCAAGCCCATGACGCTGATCCCCAAATTCAAAGCCAAATTCAAAAAAGCCGTCTCCATCATCGGCTTTCTCAATCACCTGCAAGGCGATCTCAAAATGAAAGGCGTTGAAGCCGGATGCGACGTAGTCATGCCGCGCTCCGCCTTCTCGCAGAGCCTTCCCAACCTCCTTCGCCGCTACGGCCTCGAAGAGGAAGAAGAATACGCCCAGCAACCGGTGTAGCTCCGCAGATCGGCCTCAGCAAAAAGGGCGCGCCCAAGCCGGGTGCGCCCTTTGCATTTCCATACATCGATAGACACCTTCGAGCCCCACTGACCCCTGATCCCTGATCCTACCCGGGAGGCCAGGTGAGCGGCCGCCCGCCAAGCAAATGCAGGTGCAGATGGTCCACCGTCTGCCCGCCGTCTTGCCCGGTGTTCACCACAATCCGGTAACCGTCATCGAGCCCCTGCTTGCGGGCAATCTCTGCCGCCGCCCAAAGCAGATGACCCAATAGCGCGCGGTCCTCCTCCTTCGTATCGGCCAGCGACCCGACATGCTCCCGGGGCACAATCAGCACATGCACCGGAGCCGCCGGATTCAAATCCGCAAAGGCGTACGCCAAAGCATCCTGGTAAACCGGCGTCGACGGAATCTGTCCTTCAACGATCTTGCAAAAAATGCAGCTAATAGCGGAATCAGTATTCATGTGGCCTCGTTTCCCTGAAGCTGTCTCTTTCAAAAAATCCTCGCGAGTCTGAAGGCCAGGGTTCACATCGGGTCATGCTGTCCTGAATCGGCCCCGCCGCTCCCGCGCTTCACCAGTCCGCTCTGGGGCTCACTCAACTGGTGTGGTCCAGTACGATCTTCCATCCCTGCGGCCCCTTGTGCCACACCAGCGAGAAAAGCCCGTCGTCCTTCGCCGTCGCGCCCTTTTGCGTGCGATCCAGATGATAATTTCCCGTCACCACCGCGTATTCCACCGTCCCGCACGAGTCCGGAAGCAGCCGTACATCTACATTGAAAAAGCTAACCGTCCCCATCTGCGCCATAGTGGAGTAGTTCGCCTGATACCGCTTCAGGATCTTCTCGTATCCCTTCCCCAGCGTAGCGCCCAGAAACGCGGTCTCCGGCGAATGATCGTACCCCTGCATGAATCCCGGAATATCGCCGCGGTTCCACGCGTCCGATTGCGCCTTCATCACCCCGCGAATCGCCGCCCCATCTGCTCCCCCATCCTGCGCGCTCGCCATCGCTCCCGCGCAGATCAATACCAAAACCAGAAGTGCTCTCCGCATGTCCCCACCTCCGCCTTCAGCTTACAATGACCGCATGGGGCCGTTCCGCATCGTCCACACCGTCTGCTCCCACGACTGCCCCGATTCCTGTGCGGTTCTCGTCACGGTGGACGAAACCGGCCGCGCCGTCAAGGTCCAGGGCGACCCCTCGCAGCCCGTCACCCAGGGCTTTCTGTGCGGAAAAGTCGCCAAGTACCTCGACCGCGTCTACTCGCCCGACCGCATCCTCTACCCGCTGCGCCGAAAAAAGGGCGTGCCCAAGGGTGCACTCGAACGCGGCCGCGAGCACCAGGCCTTCGAGCGCGTCTCCTGGGATGAAGCCCTCGACTCCATTGCCGCGCGCCTCCAGCAAATCAGCGATCTGCACGGCCCCGAGTCCATCCTGCCCTACAGCTACGCCGGCACCATCGGCGTGCTCGGCTTCGGCTCCATGGACCGCCGTTTCTTTCACCGCCTGGGCGCCAGCCGCCTCGACCGCACCATCTGCTCCGAGGCCGGAGGTCAGGCCTGGAACCTGGTATACGGCAAGAAATACGGCACGCCCACCGAGGATTTCCGCCTCGCCAAACTGGTGCTCGCCTGGGCCGCGAACATCCACGGCAACAACGTCCATCTCTGGCCCATGATCGAGCAGGCCCGCCGCAATGGCGCGCGCCTCATCGTCATCGACCCCTACCGCACCCGCACCGCCGCGCTGGCTGACTGGCACATCGCCATCCGTCCCGGAACCGACACCGCCCTCGCCCTGGGCATGATGCACGTCATCCTTAACGAAGGCCTTGAAGACCGCGCCTACATCGATGAATTCACCCACGGCTTCGATCGCCTGGCCGAGCGGGTCCGCGAATACCCGCCCGAGCGCGTTTCGAACTGGACCGGCCTGGCGCCATCTGAAATCGAGCAGTTGGCGCGCGAATATGCCACCACCAGGCCCGCCGCCCTGCGCATGAACTACGGCGTGCAGCGCTCTGAAAACGGAGGCACTGCCGCGCGCACCATCGCCATGCTGCCCGCGCTCACCGGCGCGTGGAAGTTCCGCGGCGGAGGCGGCCAGCTCTCAACCTCCGGCGCTTTTGCGTGGAACAAGCAGGCCGTCGAGCGCCCCGATCTCGCGCTGGCCTCGCCCCTCGCCCGCCACGCCCGCATCGTGAACATGAGCACCCTCGGCCAGGCGCTCACTGAGCTGGGAAGAGGCACGGAAAGCAATCCGGAAAACAGCGGCGGCCCTCCCGTCCACGCGCTCTTCGTCTACAACTCCAACCCCGGCGCGGTCGCCCCCAACCGCAACGCCGTGGTCCGCGGACTCACGCGTCCCGATCTCTTCACCGTGGTCCACGATCTCTTCTTTACCGACACCACCGACTACGCCGACTTCATTCTCCCCGCCACCACATTCCTCGAGCACACTGACATTCAGGGCGCATACGGCCATTACTTCGTCCAGCTTTCAAAGCAGGCCATCGAGCCGCTCGGCCAATCCCGCTCCAACGTCTGGCTCTTCTCCGCGCTCGCCCAGCGCATGGGTTTCCCTGAGCCCTGCTTCCGCGACACCGCCGAAGAAATCATCCGTCAGGCCCTCGCAATTGGCGCAGACGGCCACTCCACCAACCCCGGCATGGAGCACATCACCTTCGAAGATCTTGCGGCCCAGGGCCACATCCCGCTCGGATTTCATCGCGACCCCGAGACCCACCCCTTCCAACCCTACACTTCAGGGCCGTTCGCCACGCCAAGCGGCAAAATCGAGTTCTATTCTGAAACCCTCGCCGCAGCAGGCACAGATCCGCTCCCGGCCTTTATCGCCAATACCGAATCCCGTTGGGGCAAGGATGCGGAGCGCTATCCGCTCGAACTGCTCGGCCGCAAAGCCGACAACTACATGAACTCGACCTTCGCCAACCTCGACGGCCACCGCAAGCTGGAGTCCCGCACCACCCAGCGCCTCGAAATCCACCCTTCCGACGCCCAGGCCCGCAATCTCGCCGATGGCGATCCCGTCCGTGTCTTCAACGATCGCGGCTCCATCGACCTGACCGCCCTGTTCAATCCCAGCCTACCCGCCGGCGTGGTGGCCGCGCGCCTTGACTGGGCCAAGCTCAACCCCGGCGGCGTCAACATAAACGCCCTCACCAGCGAGCGCCTCACCGACATCGGCGCCGGCGCCACCTTCTATTCCACCCTCGTCGAAGTAACTAAAATTTGAGCGCCTACTGACGGCAAGCATGGTCTAGCAGTAAGCTTGTTGCCATGAGTTGGACCACCCTCGTTCTCTTCGCCGTAATTCTTGCCGCATTCCTGTTGTACAGGCAAGCCGGCCTCATCTCCGTCAAGGCCGCCCGGGCCCGTCTGAAGAGCGGCGCCCAGGTCATTGACGTGCGCACCGCCGGCGAATTTGTCGCCGGCCATCTGCCCATCGCCGTCAATCTCCCCGCCGGCGAAATTGAAACCAGCGTGACGCGCCGCGTCAAAGACAAAGACCAGGTGCTCTTGCTCCATTGCCAGAGCGGCGCTCGCAGCAGCATTGCAAAAAAGAAGCTGAAGTCGCTCGGCTATCTCAATACCTTCAACCTCGGCTCTTATGACCGCGCCTCGCACATCGTCTACGGCAAATAATCCCGCTCTCGATCTGTCGATTCATCGCGCTCCGCGTCCACCCGTGACCGGCCTGGACAGCTGCCAGCCCCGGCCCTCCCGCGACGATTGGAGGCTGCTCAGGGCTTGCCGATCACAACCTCATTGATGAACAACCTCCCCTTTGTTTGCGGAACAGCCGGAGAATTGCAAATCTATGGCATATGCGCCAATGAGATTGAAGGAGACATTCTTGGGGACATAGAACCCGTCAGCTTCCTGGTAATCGAGAGTGATCGCTACATTTATTGCGGAATTTCCAGTCTCTTCACTGACATCCATGCTCGATACACGGCGAAGATCGCCAGGCGCCGGATGCGGAGAAGCGACGTAGTGGGCATTCATGGTGCCTTTTATCACCGTGCCATCAAATGCGTAATGTGTCGGAGTGTTTTCCTTGTCGACGGCCATAACCATATTGATTGATTGAGCGGATGAGTAAATCTTCTTTGTTCCGTCCGGCAGAGGTTCGACCCTGTTCATATCGTTGGCGTTCGCGACCGGTGACGCGGCGATCATGGGCCAGTAAAACTGGTAGAAGCCGCCTATCATCTTCTTGAGACCATCGGTGAGCTTGTCTGAATTGTCCGGAACTCCAGCGGTCCAATCAAACTTGACCTCCGGAAGCTTTCCTCGAGGCGCCGAAGATCTGATTTTCAGGCCTTGAAGCATGGCCATGCGATCTGCCGGCGCGTCCAACTTCAATGCCTTGGAAAATGCTGTCCAATCGATGTTAACGTCGCAGTCAAGGCTGGACAGGTCGTCGGGATGATAGTAGCTGCCGCGGATGGCAGCGGCCATCTTTTTGAGGTCATTTGGGAGATTGCCGGCCGTGACTCCGGCTTCGTTGGGCTTACGCGCCGTTGTGGCTGGCTGCTGAGCCGCAAGCAGAGTCGCACTAACTACAAGAAGAGATAATACAAAAATGCGGGGCATGAACGCATTCTGCGCTCCCCCCACGCCGCTTGTCCAGCGAGTCCCCACCCCGAAACAGTTTCGCGTCGGCAGCTCCCGCACCCGCGCTTCGCACATCGTCTACGGCAAATAATCCCGCTCCAGATCCGCCGGCTCATTGCGCTCCGCGCCCACCCGCAATCGGCTCGATCTCCACGTAATCCAGCGCCGCCGGATCGCTCCCATCCGGCGCGCCCTCCACGCGCAACACATCGCCCGGCTTCAAGTCAATTCCTCGTCCATCGGGGCCGCGCGCCGTGGTGCGCGTCGAATTGTCGCCATTGGGCCGCCGTGAAAGCAGCGCCGCATCCGCGGCCCACTGCGCAACCGCGCTCCCATTCACATCCAGCGTGAAATGCGCCACGCCGCCCTGCAAATCGAAATACTGCGCGGCAACATCGAATCTTCCTGCCGCGCCCGCATAAGTCCACTCCGCCGCGCAACTCTTTTCCGCGCACGTCACAGCCTTCCCGCCCGACGCGTCCTCCCACGGTCGCACATCCATTACCGTGTACCCGCTCAGCCGCGCATCCTCTGCTTCCAACCGCCCCGGATAATGCCCCGCGCGTCCCTGCGCATCTTGAATCCCGCTTTCCTTCAGAAAGTACTGCACAATCGCGTCGCGCCAAACCATCGCGTGCCCCGCCTGGTAATCAAGCCGCGCGCGCTCGTCCTCATAAAGCTTCGGGTCAATCTTCCCTTTGAGCGTGGCCCACTCCTCGCCCAGCCGCGCCGCCTCTTCCGCACCCTCGTAGTGGCTGTCGTAGAAGTACTGGATCACCGTCTTGCCCGTGTGCAGCTTGTGCGTATACGGCACGTGATGAAAAAACAGCAGCAAGTAATCCGGGCACGTATCCACCGACTCGTACATCTTCGCCACCTCCGGCGGATACTGCCCAATGAATCCCGTCCCCGTCGCCACCGTGCGGTTCATCCCGATTCCCTCGGCGTCGTCGCGGTGCCACTGCCCCCATCCGTTGCGCTCGCTGGCTTCGATGTTCGGCCCGTAATGCGTGCCGGTAATGTCGGTGAGCGTCTGCGTGCCCAGCGGCCCGGTGTAGTCAACGTACGTCGGCCACGACTGCATCAGCATCTTGTCCACCGTTGCAACCACCAACGGATCGTTGCTGATGGTTTGCCGCGTCCACTCCTCGGCAATCCCCTCCGCCGTGAGCTCGGGATTCCACGCCAGCCGTCCAAACGCGTACAGGTTCGCCATCGCCAGCGGCGCGCCCAGCCATCCATCGCGCCCCACATCCGCCACGCCCACCATGCCGCCCAGCGGCCGATGAAACACAGTCCCCGGTATAATCTTTTTCACCAGCGTTGCGCCGCCGTCCACCCTCAAATCGAAATCCAGCACCCACTTCCACATCGGCGCAAGATAAACCAGGTGCCGCTGCTGCCCCAGGTACTCCTGCGTAATCTGCAGCTCCATTGCCTGGCTGGTCTCGCGCAGACCCGCAAACAGCGGCGAAACCGGCTCCTGCGCCTGAAAATCGATTGGCCCCTCCTTGGTCTGCACAATCACATTCGCGTCAAACTTCCCGTCCAGCGGATGAAAAATGTCGTATGCCGCCCGCGCGCGATCCGCCTTCATATCGCCGTAGTCCAGGTGGTTGTTGTAGACAAACGCGCGATAAAGCACCACGCCTCCATGCGGCGCCAGCGCATCGGCCAGCACATTGGCCGCGTCTGCCGGGCTGCGCCCGTAACTCGCCGGACCCGGCTGGCCCTCTGAATCGGCCTTCACCGTAAATCCGGCGAAGTCGGGAACCAGCGTGTAAATCTCATCCACCTTCGACGCCCACCACGCCTTCACCTGCGGGTCCAGCGGATCGAAGGTCTTCAATCCACCAATCTTCTGCGGGCTGGCAATATCCACGCTCATCGCCATCCGCACCCCCCACGGCCGCATCGCATCCGCGATTCTCGTCAGTTGCTTCAGCCACTCCGAAGTCAAAAACGGCGCAGCCCCATTCACGCTGTTCACGTCGCAGCCGTTGATGCCCACCGACGCCAGCAGTCGCGCGTATGCGCTCACGTCGCTCAAATCCTCGCGCACCTTCCCATCCTCAAAAAAGATCGACTTCCCCGCATACCCCCGCTCCACAAATCCAGTAGGACCATCCCACTCATCCACCCAGCGAATCGCCATCGCCGGGCTCTCGTTGACATTCCGGTGAAGAAATTCCTGGCCCTGAGCCAACTGGCGCAGAAAATCAAACGCGCCATATAAAACTCCGCGCTCATCCCCGCCGACGATGACAAAGTTTAAATACTTTTGTTCAGCTTTTTTGCCGGTTAAATACCCTTGTCCGGTTTTTACGCCGAGCCAGAATCCCTCAGGCGCAATCTCATGAGGAACTGCGAGGTCTGGATACGCTTTGCTCACTTCCTGCGCTGTGCCCGCAACCACCTCAATGACCTGCACCATTCCGCCTGTGGGGCGCCAGGCGCCGGCGATTTCGGGAATTCCATGCTTTAACTCATCAACGGCGGATTGCTCCAGAACTCCGTTGCCCAGCGCGCGCACCTGCATAAGTGCAATTGGAAGGTCGGGCCCATGAACCTCCGCATAGCGCAGCCACGCCTCATCCGCCTGCGCCTGCGCCGCCAATCCCGACCCGCAAAAAAACGCGCCAACAAAAATCGCCGGCAAACCGATCTTCCCTCTCCACGCAGACGCCATCCGTCCCATCTTTCCACCCCCATCCAACGTTCTACCACTCAAGAGTCAAACATCGGAGCTCAGAGATCAGCAACAGGTCTGGGAGGCCCCACCATTCGACTCACCACAAACGTCCGGGTGCCCCATCTGGGCGCCCTCTGGGCACCGCGTTCTTGTTTTTGCGGCTAGGGTGGAAAACCACGAATCTCCACCCTCCGTGCACCCCTGAGCTTGTCGAACGGGGTCTCGATTCCAAAACCTCGGATCCCTATTCACTCATTCACTTATTCCCTCGTTCCCCTATTCCCTATTCCCTGTTTCTCCCCACTCAACCTCCACCCTCCGCACCCCCCGCACCGCATTCGCCAGGTACACCGCGTCCGCCTGCCGCAAATCCTCCGCGTACAGCACCCGTTCCTTTACATCCGGCCGCGTCTCCAGCAGATGCCGCCGGTAAACCCCGCCCAGCAGCCCGCACTCGACAGGCGGCGTCAGCCATCGCCCATCCTTCTCCACAAACACGTTGCTGATCGCACCCTCCGTCACCTCGCCGCGCAAATTCAGAAACAGCACATCGTCAAACCCATCCCGCGCCGTCTCTTTGTATGCCTCGGCATACACCGCCCTGTGCGTCGTCTTGTGAAACAGCATCGCGTCCGCCGGATCGGTTCGCAGCCGTGCCACTTGCACCCGTCCCACGCGTTCCTCGCCGCCGCCCGCTGCAAGCTTCTCATCCGTAATCGTCAACCCGCCCTCGCGATTCACGAGCAGCCTCACCTTGCGCGCAGCCCCATCCACAAACCCGCGCGCATGCTCCTCAAGCGCCGCCCGCACCGCCCCACGCTCGCACTCGAATTCAAAATACTCCGCCGAATCCTCCAGCCGGTCGAGATGCAATTCGATCAACGGAAATCCCCCATCCCAAAGCATCGTCTCCACCAGCGAAAACTCTTTCACCGGCCGCGTCAGAAACTCCGCCTTCAGCAGGCACTCGCGATACTCCTCCGCCGCATCTGAATCGATCACGATCCCGCTGCCCGCGCCCATAATCCCGCGCTCGCCCTCCATCTCAAGCGTCCGAATCGCCACGTTGAAAATCGTCTGCCGCGGCGAGAAAAACCCGATGGCTCCCGTATAAACGCCGCGCGGCTGATCTTCGAGCTGCGCCAGCAGTTGCATGGCCCGCACCTTGGGCGCTCCGGTAATCGACCCGCACGGAAACAGCGCCCTGAATATCTCCTCGAACCCAACGTCTTCGCGCAGCTCCGCCGTCACCGTTGAAGTCATCTGCCACAGTGTCGGATAGCACTCCACCGCAAACAGCTTCTCCGCGCGCACGCTGCCAAACCGCGCCAGCCGTCCCAGGTCGTTGCGCAGCAGGTCCACAATCATCACGTTTTCACTGCGATTCTTCGCGTCCGCGTGCAGCCACTCCGCCCGTTCATTGTCTTCGCGCGGATTGCGCCCGCGCGCCGCCGTTCCCTTCATCGGCCGCGTTGTGATCCGCCGCGCGCCGCCCTCCCGCTCCACGTGAAAAAACAGCTCCGGCGAGAACGAGAGAATCCGCCGCCCCTGTCGCCAGTGCAGAAACGCCCCATACTGCGCCGGCTGCCTCGCGCGCAGCCTCGCATACAAAGCCGCCACGCTCCCGCGCGTCCTCACGCTCCACGATGCGGTGAAGTTCAGTTGGTACACATCGCCGGCTTTGATCCACTCGTGAATCGCCTCGATCCGCCGCGTGTACTCGGCTTCAGACAGCGCAAACTCCGCGTCAATCTCGACGTCAGCCCCCGCTCCAACCCGAGCCCCGTCCCGAGTCTTGTCTGCACCTTCGCGCAATTCCGCCAGCCCCGGCGGCTCGCCCTCCACAAAACATCCCGTCCGGTGGTCGAACCCGTAACCCCGCTCATAAATCCCGATCCAGGCCAGCGGGCCCGCCGGGTTCTTGCGCATCCCGGCCTTTGGCTCGAATGCGTTTCCGCACTCATACGAGAAGAATCCCGCCGCCCACAACCCGGCTCGCACCGCGCTCTCGATCTCACCAAACAGCGCCGGAAGCTCTTCCACCCGGTAAGCCGCGCGCACACGCAAAGGAGCCGTGAACAATCGTGTCCACGGCTCCTCGCTGGTCTTCGTGTTGTCTGGCTTGCCACCCTCCAGCAGCACCGTGGCCGGCGTCTGCTCCACCAGCGCGTAAACCTCTGCGGGAAGGGAATGCCGGCGTGTCATGCTGGCTTTTCGCTCTGCGTTACTGCACCGTCAACACCATCGTGGTGGGATTCGTTATCGCGGTCACGCCATTACTTGACTGCCCGGTGATGGTCACAGTATACGTGCCGGCCGGTGTCGGCGGGTCTGAGCCCGGACCGTGGTGGTAGTAGTAGTACTGCGGATTGCAGCCCGTGGCGCCCAGCGTCGTAACCACTCCCAGCAGCGCTACCAGCGCCAACCGGCTCAGCCATCTGCGCCGCCGCGCTCCAAACGCCAATCCGCCCAGTCCCAGCACGCCCGGCAACAGCAAGGCCCAAGCGATCGGGCTGCGGTGTGCTCCCGGCCGCGCCAACGGCTCAGCCTTGCTGCCCAACGGCGTTTGCGCCACCGTCTGCAGCAGCATCGAGCTTACTGGCGGACAGTTGGCCGGCGGCGACCCCGCCGAGCAACTCGCCGGCGTAGTCGGCAATATCTCCACGCTCTCCGGCGTAAAGGTGCACGACGCCTGGTTCGGCAGCCCAGAGCAGGAAAGCGTCACAAACATGGGCGCCGTCAGCGCCGCGTTGTTCTCCGGCGTAACCGTCACTTCCAGCGTTCCCGCCTGGCCCGGCGTCAGCACCATCGGAAACGTAGCCGGCGCAATCGGTGTCAGGGTCAGTTGGAAATTGGGCGCCGAGCTTGCTGTTCCCTGCGTCTCGCTCACCGCGGAGCTCGAAGCCTGGTGTGTCGCATCGCCCGTATAAACGGCCCGCAGCGCGTGCGCTCCGCCCGGCAGCCCGATCGTCGTGCTCGCCTGGCCCGCGCCATTCAGCGCCACCTCGGCCAGTTCCCGGCTGCCGTCTTCAATGCTCACCGCGCCGGTCGCGGGCATTCCGTCCGTGCCCGTCACGCTCGCTGCCACCGTGGCCAGCGTACGACCGCCGTGGTCGCTCGTCCCCACATTCAGCGTGGTCTCGGTCGCGATGTTCCCGGTGGTCGCCCCGGCTGCCGGCAGCGCAGCCATTGCCAGCGCCATGCCCAGTCCTGCAACCAACTCAAGCCGCAGACTGCGGCGGTTCATGCCTCTCACGTGCACCTGCTCCAGATTCTCAAGAAAACTGCGTTTCGCTCGGTTCCGATGCGTAGATCACCATTGTATCCGGCAGGGGCGCATCGCGGCCAATGGCCCGGTTCCCGCACCCCTCTTCCCCGCACCCGTTTGACGCCCGCCGCGCCAAATGGAGAGTCCCCGTCCCGTCCCGGCAGCCTATCTATATCCCTTTAACCCCTTTACGCCGCTTAGCCTGAAGAGCACCCTCATCGGCCGCCTTCTTGAGCAAGAGCCCAACCTTTCAGCCAATATCGAGAGCCTGCCCGCTATCCCAGCACCTCCCAGCGATTGCGCCGCGGTTTCCTGCTACGTCGGCTGTTGACGAAAAGTAACTATCGAGCGAGTGCCCGCTACGTATATTAAAGACGTATACTTCGCCAAAGGTGATCCGCCGTGCATATCTCACGGTTCATGGTCGTCGGCCTGAGTGCCCTTATTCTTGGCGCGGCCGCTCAAGCTCCTCACGAACAACGTTACGTTGTCCTGCCGTCACACTCTGTTCCAACGATTCCTGCCTGCTTTATGTGCGACGTCGACAGCTACGGAAGCTGGGAACCATCGAAAGCCGATATTGAGGGACTTGAGGCAGGTCTTTCCTTCATCTCAGAGATGAAGATTAAAGGGTGGCCGTCGAAGGTCCACATAGATCATCCCGAAAGGTATTTCAGACAGTACATAGGCGTATCTCACCGAGAGCAGCGTCGCATTTACATCAATGCGTTTTGCGAAGATCCTCCCCCTCCCGACTGGCGCACCCACCTATACACTGTCGTTGATGGTGCGACGTGTTTCTCGCAGGCACTATATGATCCCGTCACAAAGACCTTCTCAAACCTGACCATTAACGCGCGGGCCTGAGAAACCTGAATAGCCACGAGGGATTTGGCGGTTCTGGTTGGATCGTCGCCCAACCGGAGCCTACCACCCGAAAAACATCACTGAGACGGCCGATCGCACCCGAGCAGATCCCCGATCCTTCTCGCGATCGCTGACGTTTTTAGGCAGTCCCGCCGAGCTCTCGGCCAGGATTCTGGCTCTTCAGGCAAAACCCCACCTTCTCAGGCGAAATCGCCCTCATAGCCAAATCCCCTTCACGCTGATAACGCTAATAAAACAGATACTTCCGCCACCGGTCGTCGCTCCGCCCCAGCATCCGCATGATCTGCCGGCTCGTATGCAGCGAAAACGGCCGCGGCTCGCGCAGCAGGATCATATCGTCAATCTCCTGCAGCAGCCGGTTCCCCTTCCGCCGGTTGCAGTCGTGGCAGCACGCCACCAGGTTCTCCCACGTCGAGTTACCCCCCCGCGAACGCGGAATCACATGATCCAGCGTCAAATCGCTCGGCGGCAGCGCATCGCCGCAGTATTGGCACGTGTTGCGGTCCCGCAGCAGAATATTCTTCCGTGACAGCGCCCGCGTCTGGTACGGAATCCTCCGGTACTCGAGCAGCCGGATCACCGACGGCATGGCGATGCGGCTTCGCTGCGCGTGCAGCATCAGCCCGTGTTCCTCCTCGGTGCGCGCAATCCCCTTCAGCACCAGCACCAGCGCCCGCCGCGCCCCGCATATATTGATGGGCTCATACGACGCGTTCAGCACCAGCACCGGCATCTGCAGCAGGTGAACCGGCTGCACCACATACGTTCCGGCGGCGTGGTCGGCGGCCATCGCCACCGCCTTCGAAATCGCTTTCTGCTTGCGGGCATGAATCATGGCTTTTCCCAGCGACATCTCTTATCCCCTCGTCAAAAAGATGGTTGGTCGTCAAATGAATCCCCGGTAACTGAATCCCCGTTAACTGAGTCTCCGATCACGTCTTGCTTCTGCTAAATCCCCGATCACGTCTTGCATCTGCGTGGCCGGCGCGTAACCATCGAGCCCGGGATTGCGCTCCGGCTCCATCAGCGGGTTGTCGCGCCGCGTGTCCCTCATCCGTGCCCGGGCCAGCGTTGCCACCCACACGGATGCGGCTCCCGCTTCCATCAGCGCCTGCGCCGCCGCGCGCGCCGTTGCGCCGGTCGTCAAAATGTCGTCAATCACTAAAACATCTTTCAGCTTCACCGCGGCCGGGTCGCTCACCGAGAATGCGCCGCGCACGTTCAGCCGCCGCTCGTGCGGATTCAAGCCCGCCTGGCTCTCCGTCGCGCGCAGACGCATCAGCGTGCTCGAGGCCATCGTGAGCCGCCACTCCGGGTGGCTCTTCTCAACAAATCCCAGCGCCTCGGCCGCCAGCAACCGCGCCTGGTTGAAGCCTCGCTCCGCATATTTTGACCGGTGCAGCGGAATCGGAACCACCAGCATCTCGCCCGGAGCGTCGGCCGCAAGCCGTCCAATCGCCTCGGCCAGCATTCGCCCCAGCCCGTGCGCCGCCGCATGCAGCCGCCCGTACTTCAGCGCGTGAATCGCATCCTTCATCCGCTCCTGGTAAATGCCGTACGCAACTGCCCGCACAAACGGCGGCGGCGCCAGCCGGCAGGCCCGGCACAGCCCCGCACCCTGGGTTCCGGCCCCCTGGCTTCC
>PLSH01000036.1 GCA_003165095.1 Acidobacteriaceae bacterium | reverse complement strand
CTAAGTTCCCCCGGCAGCGGCGCAAGAATTCCCTGCGTGGAGAAAGAGAGCAGCCCGCCGTTCGACACTTCATCCAGGCAATGGCTGAACGTGTAGTTGCCGCGCAGCGTGAGCCCGCCGAACTGCTCGGTAATCCCGGTCTGCAATCCTGAATAATTGCTGGTCGCATTGGTTTCGAACTCGTTGACGCTGCCAAATCTCTGATCGAGCGGCTTCAGGTAGGGATATGGAGCGAAGCAGCCGTCACAGACATTTTGGTAGCCGTTCAGCTCCACCTGGTAAGGCTCATGCACCCCGCGTGTCCCCACATAGTCCACTCGCACCGCACCATGCGCCCCTGCTTGCCGTTCTACCCCGACGCTATATTGGTAGTAGTAAGGCGTCTTCAGCGTGCCGCTCTCAAACGTGTTCATGCCCACTGCCAGGGGACAGGTCGGCGCGCCCACTGCAATCCCGGTGCATGGCGCTGCGCTCTCGCTGAAAACCGATTGAAAGCTCTGGTTGGCTTTGCTTGTCGCATCCACCGCGCTGTCCGGTACATTCGGCGCAATGCCCATGCCGCCCACCTGTCCGCCAATTCCACCGACAAACGTTGGCGCATAAGGCGCATTCGTTGCCGCAAGGTCCGCAATCTGCGCGGGAATGATGTCGTTGAAAACGCCGAACCCTGCATGCAATACAGTCTTACTTGTAATGGCAAAAGCTACCGAGACACGTGGCTGCCAAATCAGCAGCGGTGTTGCCGGGAACAACCCCCGAACGTGGGTTTGGATCACCTGATCGAGAGGCTCCCCCGCATCGTGCGACATGTCTAGAAACGATCCCGCCGGACGCGCAAACAGCCGCTGCTGATTCACGGGATTGGTATTCCACGTCGCTCGCACTCCCGCAGTCAGTGTCATGCGCGCGGTGGGCTTCCACATGTCCATCGCGTACACGTCCAGATTGCCCGCCGCCACGCGCTCCTTCAACGAAACAGGAAACGATTGACTCGCCGTGAATGCCGCGCCATAAGTGAACTGTGCCAGGTCGTTATAAACAACCGTGGGTACGATTCCCTCGCCCAGATCGTAGTCGCTCACATCGACGCGGCGCGTGTTGATGCCGAAGCGGTACTCCTGCTTGCCGCGAATCCAGTCCAGGTTGTCGTTGACCTGCCATTGCGTGACGTTCCGGCCCTGCGGATAAACGTTGTTATTGCCGCCGATGGTGGTAAAGGGAGCTTGATTGCTGCCTGCGGCGAGCAGGATGGGAAACGTCTGCAGGGACTGGGTGAAGTTGTTGGGCGCAAAGATGCTGCCATACCAGCTTGCGCCGGGATTGAACTGGTTGACCAGATTGGAGCGGAAGATATGCGTGTAGCCGGCCACCAGCGTGCGCTCCGGCTGCGGAGAATAGGAGTTGAAGATGATGTTGATGGGATCGGTCCAGGCGGCCTGCAGGCCGGTGTCCGATTGAAAGCGGTACCAGACAGTGTTGCTGGCGTTGATGGTGTTATCGATCTTGACCACCACTAGATTTTCATGATCGCTGTTTTCGAGCGACTCCTCGCGCCGGTTGGCGCAGCCTAAGCCATTACCCAGGGGGCAGGAATTGACGGGAATGGGGGTTCCTGCTGTGTTGGTATAGAGAGCAAACATCGACTGGTAGAAGGGCGCCTCGGCAGGCTCGGCGGGGAGTGCGATTCCGGTGATGGGGTCTACTCCTCCAACGGGGAGTTGGCTGAGAACGTACTGCTGGTAGGCGGGCGATGGCACGACGGCCTGGGTCACGATAGGAAGCGCAATGCGGACGCCCTCATAGGCTGTAANNAGGAGCGAGCCGTCCCATAGCTCGTATGCGTCGCCATGAAGTTTATTGGTGCCGGATTTTGTGAAGTAGTTCACCTGCGAGGCGCCATAGCGGCCCTGATCGACGGAGTAGGAATTCGTGTTCACCGTGGCCTGGTCGACGGCATCGAGTCCGATCACGAGGTTCGTAGAAAGGCCGATGTTGAGGCCCAGCCAGGGATCGTTGCTGTCGTAGCCGTCGAGGATGTAGCCGTTGGAAGTTGCGGGAAGGCCGTTGTACTCGACGTTGCCAAATCCCCCAGGTGACTTGGAATCGTTGGAAGAGCCGGCGGTGTTCATCAATGCACCCGGGGCGAACTGGGCCACGAAAGTGAGGTCCGAGCCGGCGTTCGGCAGATTCTCGATGGCCTTCGCCTCGATGGTAGTCGTGGTATTCGGGTTTTCAAGCGTAAGCAACGTCTGTTGAGCCGTCACTTCGATGGTATGCGAAATGGCAGATACGGCAAGGTTGAAGCTTAGCGCGGTGGTGCGGCCAACTTCGACGGCGATGGGCTGCGAGATCTGATTCGCGAAGCCTGAGGCGCGCACACCCACGCTATAGATGCCGGGATTGACCTGCGAGAAGAGGAAACGGCCATCGTGGTCGGTTTGCGCTGTGCGGACGGCCTTGGTGTCTACCTCGGTGGCCGTCACTTCGGCGCCAGGCAGAGCGGCGCCCGTGGCGTCGAGCACCGTGCCCGTAATCGCACCTGAAGTCCCGCTCTGCGCGCTGAGCCCAATCGAGTTAACCATGGTTAAGAAGAGAAAAAAGATGAAGGACAGCCTATCTCTGCGGTCGAGCATTTAGGACCTCCAGGGAAAGTTGGGGAAGTTAGCGGCCCATTGCCGTCTCGATCAACAGCCACGCATTCAGCCCGGCAATCAGAGCCGCCGTGAACCACGACAGCCCTTGCAGCCAGCGCCCGTTCACAAATTCGCCCATCCGCCTCCGGCTGCCGGTGAACATCACCAGCGGCACCACCGCAAAACTCAACTGCAACGACAGAATCACCTGGCTCAGGATGAGCAGTTTTTCCGTTCCCCTTTCGCCGGTGACCGCAACCACAATGATGGTGGGAATAATCGCCAGCGAGCGCGTAATCAGCCGCCGCAGCCACGGAGCCAGACGGATGTGGATGAACCCCTCCATCACCACCTGGCCGGCCAGCGTCCCGGTAATCGAGGAGTTCTGACCCGAGGCCAGCAGCGCAATCGCAAACAGCGTGCTCGCGCCGGCCGCGCCCACCAGCGGGCTGAGCAGTTTGAACGCGTCCTGGATCGCCGCAACCTCGTAGTGCCCGCTGCGATGGAACACTGCCGCCGCCATCACCAGGATCGCCGCATTCACAAACAGCGCGATCGAGAGCGCCAGCGCCGAATCGATGTTCGCCATCCACACCGCCTCGCGCTTGCCCTCCGGCGTCCGCTTGTAGCGCCGGCTCTGCACTATCGAGGAATGCAGATAAAGATTGTGCGGCATCACCGTTGCGCCCAGAATTCCGATCGCGATGTACAGCATCAGGGGATCGGTGACAATGGCCCGCGATGGAATGAAAAGATTGTGCAGAATCGGCAAATACTCCGGCCGCGATAAAAACATCTGCACGCCGAACATGGCGATGATAATTCCGATCAGCGCGATCACCAGCGCCTCAACATACCGGAACCCCCAGCGCTGCAGCAGCAGGATCAGCAGCACATCGAGACTGGTAATCAGCACCCCGTAAAACAGCGGAATGTGAAACAGCAGCTCGAGCGCGATGGCCGATCCGATCACTTCGGCCAGGTCGCAGGCCGCAATCGCAATCTCCGCAAAGATCCACAGCGCAAAGCTCACCTTGCGCCCGTAAGCCTCGCGGCAAAGCTGCGCCAGGTCCCGCTCCGTCGCGATTCCCAGTTTGAGCGACAGGCTCTGCAGCAGAATCGCCATCAGGTTTGAAGCCATGATGACAAACAGCAGCGTGTACCCGAACCGCGAGCCGCCCGCAATGTCCGTGGCCCAGTTGCCGGGGTCCATGTAGCCCACTGAGATCAGGAATCCCGGCCCCAGAAAGCCCAGCAGCCGCCTCCACGGAATATGCGAACGCGACAAGCTCACGCTCGAGTGAACCTCCGGCAGCGAAGGCTCGGTGAGCGTTGACCGGGATATCGTTTCTGACGGCATAGCTCTGGGGTGGAGGTGTCGACGACTCCTCAACTCAAGTATGCCACAGGTTATTAATTATGGTTAACTTATTTTATTATGTTAAATTACGACGAATTCCACGGTCGCAGCCATACCGCCTCCGCCGCCGGACGACCCAAAATCGACTTCCTCGCATCCAGCTCAATTGAAACGGTTTGGTCGTAATTCTGGCTCACCACCCGCAAGCTCTGCCCGGGCCCAATGCCGGCACTGTGCAGAAACAGCAGCAATCGCGGATCGCGCTCCTGCAGGCTGGATACCGTGTAGCGTTCACCCTCCGTGGCCTCTGAAAGCCGCGTCTCCCCTCGCCTCTTGCGCTCTTCCGGGCGCTCCGGCAATACCGCGTTCCCATGCGGACACGCGCCGCCCTCGCCCAGCCGCTCCCTGAGTTTCGCCTCGAAAGCCGGCGAAACCGCGTGCTCAAGCCGTTCCGCCTCCTCGTGGATCTCGTGCCATTCCATCCCGAACAGCTCGCTCAGCATGCGCTCAATCAGGTGGTGCCGCAGCGCCGTGCGGTAAGCCGTCTCGCGCCCCGCCGCCGTCAGCCGCACAATCCCGTCCGCACCCACCTCAACGCAGCCGTCCCGCTTCAGGCGCTTCAGCGCCATCGTCACCGCCGGCGCTGAAACCTCCAGCCAGTGCGCCAGCAGCGCCGGAATCACCTGGTGCCCTTCAGCCTCAGCCTCCAGGATCGCCTTCAGGTAATTTTCCTTCGAAACGTGTATCGAATCTTTCATCGCTGTCTTGCAATCAGTCTAAACTGTGCCGCCGTCACCCAGAGCCGCGTGCCCCATGCGCGGGGTCCCCACTGACATACCTTAGTCCGCGGAGTTGAGATCTCGCTTTTGACGCCTGCGATCACCATCTCTCGTCTCGACCCCAAAAGCAAAACCCCCAGCCTCAATTACCGAAGCCGGGGGCAAATACTGATCACTGACCACTGATCACTGATCACTGTCCTACTACTTCACCCAAACCTTAGGCTCCACCGACAATCCCGGCCGCAATTCCTGCCTCGGATCCTCGTCCTTCAAATCCTTGAAGTCGATGCGCACCGGAATCCGCTGCACCACCTTCACGTAGTTGCCGGTCGCATTCTCCGGCGGAAACAGCGACAGCACCGACCCTGTTGCGCCGCCGATCTGCGTCACCTTGCCGCTATAGTTTTTGCCCGTCGAGTCCACATGAATCTGGACATTCTGCCCTGCCACCATGTGCTGCAGTTGCGTTTCCTTGAAATTCGCGGTGATCCACAAGCCCTCCAGCGACACCAGTGTCAGCAGGTTCTGGCCCGGCGCAACGTTCTGCTCCACTTCCACGCTCTTGCGCGTGATAATCCCCGCCTCCGGAGCCACGATCTTCGTGTAGCTCAGGTTCAGCTTGGCTGCATCGAGCGCGGCCTGCGCCTGTTCCACCTGCGCCTCCGCCTGCCGGGCCTTGGCGCTCTGCGCGGCCACCTGTTGCGGCCCGGTCTGAGCGTATTTCTGCATGGCCTGGGCCTGCGCCTGGTGATCGCGAGCCACTTTAACTCCGTCGGCCGCTGCCTGTTCGTTTGCAAGCGCATCCGCCACCGCGGCTTTTGATGCGTCGGCCGACGCTACCGCCGCGTCAAACTGCTGCTTGCTGATCACATCCTTCTCAACCAGCGGCTTGTACCGCTCCAGATCGGCCTGCGCCTTCACATAATTCGCCTGCGCCTGCGCCACCTTCGCGTGCGCCGACTCCAACTGCTGCTCGGCCTGCGCCACTGAGGCCACCGTCCCGCTTACATCCGCGTTTGCCGAGCTCAGGTTGCTGCCCGTATTGATGCTCGTGATCGGGACATTCACGTTCGCCGCCGCCGCCGCCGCCTCGGCGCTGTCCAGCGCGGCCTGCGCGTTCTCCACCGCGACCTGGTAATCCCGCGGATCAAGTTCCGCAATCGGGTCGCCCTGTTTCACCACCTGGTTCTCTTCAACATCCACCTTCGCAACCTGCCCGGCGACCCGCGCGCTTATCTGGATCAGGTGCCCGTTCACCTGCGCGTCGTCCGTGTCCTCGCTATACGTCGACCGCCACCAGATTACAATTGCAATCACGGCTACAAGCGCAACGATGACCAATATCAAGCCCCGGCGGCGCGACGGCGGCGCAATCTCTGTGTCTACGGCCGGTTCGGCTGGCTCCGGTGTTGTATAGCTTTCCGCCACGTTTACTTCCCTCCTACATAGTTCTTGTAACTCTGCCCGGCTCCCAGCGCGCGCGCCAAACTCAGCTTCGCCACGTTGTGCCGGTAAAGGCTGGCCACGTATTCATCGTTGGCCTGCGCTACCGATTGCTGCGCCTGGCTCACCGCCAGGTTGTCGCTTACCCCATTGGCGTACCGCTCCTGCGCTTCCTTCAGAGCCTCGTTCGACAGTTCCACGCTGGAACGGGCAACTTCAACCTGTTTCTGCGCCGAGGCAATGTCCAGCAGCGCGTCGCGCACATCCGCGTCCACCTGCGCATTCTTGTCGCTCAGTTGCGCCTTCGCCGTATCCAGTTGCGCCTGCGCCTGCTCCGCCTCACCGCGCAGCGCGAATTCCTTGAACACCGGCACGCTCACCGTTCCCGTCGCGTCCACGGTCCCGTGCGAGTGGCTCAGCGTGGTCCCAATGTCGCCATAATCGGCATTGGCCTTCAACACCGGCAACCGGTCGGCCGTGGCTGCCTTGCGCTGGTCCTCCGCCGCCTTGGCCTGCTCCACCAGCGCCGCCAGGTCTTTGCGGTTGGCGCGCGCCTGCGCGATCAACCCATCCGCATCCAGCGCGTCAAAGGCCGCATAAGGCGCCTGGTCGGTCAGCGTAAAACTCTGCGCCAGCGGCAGCCCGATCGTCCGCGCCAAAGCCAGTTTGTCCTTCTCCAGCGCGTTCCGGGCCACAATCAGCTTCTGTTCCTCTTGCTGGTAATCCACCCGCGCCCGCAGCTCATCCAGCAGCGGAGCCGTTCCCGCCTGGTGGTTGTCCGCCGCCTGGTCCAACGAGACCTTCGATGTGTCCACCTGCGCTTCCACGCTGCTCACTTCCGTCTCATCGGCCAGCACCAGCAGGTACGCATTGCCCACCGTCAGCACCACCATGTCGCGCGCATCCTCGGCCGACAACTGCGCCGCCGCAAAGTTGTGCCGCGCCGCCATGTAATTCCGCAGCGAAGCCACATCCACCAGAGACCAGCTCAGCGAAGCCCGCACATCCGTATAGCCAAACGGCCCGATAATCGTCGGAAAATTCGGCAACTTCAGCCCTTCCGCCGGCAAATCCACCTGCTGCACCGATTCCCGGGCATTGAAATCGATCGATGGCAGCAGCGATTGCAGTTGGCTCAGCCGCTCCGCCCTGGCCGTCGCCGTTTGTGTCCCGCTCAGGATGATCCCCAGGTTCGTATTCAATCCCCTCTGGATCGCATCATCAAGCGACAACCCGATCGCCTGAGCCGATACCTCGCCCTTCACCACGCTGCCCTGAAACGAGCTTGCAGTCGGAGCCGCTGCCTGCGGCGCCGCTACCGGGGGAGTCGTTTGACCCGCCGCTCCTCCCGGAGCCAGCACCGCCAAACAAAATAGAAGCCCCGCCGCTCCGGGACAAATTCCGCTCTTCGAAATCGCGCTCTTCGAAGTCGCGCTCATCATGGTTTGCTTCGGCAAATTCAACCCTTGCTCAACTCTGGGCGATTCCTCTCGCCTGAAAAATGGCTGTTACATGAATGGATGCATCGAAACGCAGTCTGGTTCCTAAATCTAGTGTATCGAATCCCCGGGGACTCCACTCGAAGACCCAGAGAACCCATCCTTACCCTCAATCCAAGTGCTCGCGCCTCAACCGGGCAACGGCCCGCCCTTTTTGCCAACCCTTGACATCCACTCCCACCCCCATCCTGTATGACCTTCCTATTGGCCGCGTTTCGCTTGAAACAACACCCTTTGTCTCCCGTTTCCCGCCAAAACGCTGTAGACTGCCAACACGGCACACGGACAAGAAGATGGCCAGAACTACGCGGAAATTGAAGCTCTTTAACGGCCGGGACCACTCCTGGATGCAGTTCAACCGGCGCGTCCTTGAAGAAGCGGAAGACCCCGCCAATCCCCTGCTCGAACGCGTCAAGTTCCTCGCTATTACCGGCTCAAACCTCGACGAATACGTCGAAATCCGCCAGGCCGGCCTCATGCAGCGCATTGAAGACGGCTACCGCGAGCCCGGCTACGACGGCCTGCGCCCCGACGAATCCCTCGCCCGCCTCACCGCCGACATTCACGAGTTTGTCGCCGCGCAATACCGCTGCTGGAATGACCACCTGCTCCCCGAGTTGCGCCGCCACGGCGTTCGCCTGCTCGAGTGGGACGAGCTCGGCGAACATGCCCGCACCTACGCCCGCGACTATTTCCAGCGCGAAGTCGATCCCCTCCTCACCCCCATCTCCATCGACCCCGCCCATCCCTTTCCCCGCGTGCTCAACAAGGCTCTCTGCCTCGCGCTCCTGCTCCGCGCCAAGCGCCGCAGCTCCGGGCCCCAGGTGCTCGGCGTGGTCACCGTCCCCCGCGCTCTGCCCCGCTTCGTCCGCCTGCCCTCCACCGAAACTCACAACGATTACCTGCTCCTCCAGGACCTCATCGCCCAGCATCTCGCCGGCATGTATCGCGGCTATGAGGTGCTCGCACACGCCTCTTTCCGCGTCACCCGCAACTCCAACCNNCGCCGCAAAGGCGACGCCGTCCGCCTTGAAATCGAGACCGGCGCAGATCCTGAAATCATCGAGCGCCTGCGCGTCAACTTCGAGCTCGACGAAGACCAGGTCTTCCGCGGCGAAGGCCCCGTCAACCTCTCCCGCGTCATGTTCTTTTACGGCGATGTGAAGCGCCCCGACCTCAAATTCCAGCCCTTCACGCCCAAGGCGCTGGTGCTCAGCCGCAAGGCCACCGGCATATTCGACGAGCTGCGCCACCGCGACATCCTGCTCCACCACCCCTACGACGCTTACGATCCGGTGGTCGATTTCATCCAGCAGGGCGCGCACGATCCCCTCGTCGTCACCATGAAGCAGACCCTCTACCGCACCAGCCACGACTCGCCCGTCTTCGCAGCGCTGACTGAGGCCGCGGCCACCAAGGAAGCCACGCTGGTGGTGGAGCTGATGGCGCGCTTCGACGAGGCTTCGAACATTCGCTGGGCGCGCAGCATGGAGGATGCCGGTGTACAGGTCTTCCACGGCGTGGTGGGGCTGAAGACCCATTGCAAGCTGGCCATGCTGGTGCGCAGGGACGAGGACGGCGTGACGCGGCGCTACTGCCACCTGGGCACCGGCAACTACAACCCCGTGACTGCCCGCTTCTACACCGACCTGAGTTTGCTTACCAGCGATGCGCAGATTACCGAGCGGGTACACATGGTGTTCAACTACCTGACGGCGCACGCCGAGATCGACGACTACCG
>PLSH01000452.1 GCA_003165095.1 Acidobacteriaceae bacterium | reverse complement strand
ACCTGGGCCGGCATGCACGGCTCGAGCGAGCGCAAAAACCCCGGCGCGTATCTGTGGTGCGATCCGGCGCGCGTCGGCGCCAATCCAACCATCGGCGTAAACGCGCAGTCGGGCCGCGCCAACATCATCTTGCTCTCCCAGGCGCTGGGCGTCACGCTCGACTCCGCCCAGGCCCAGGTGCTGATGGACGCCAACGGTTCCATGATTGAAGGCGGCGGCTTCACGGCCAGCGAGATTTCCTTCCGCCTGGCCTGCATGAAGGTGCTGGGCACGCTGCGCAATTGGTTCAGCGTAAGAAGCTGGCGGGTCTTCGACGAGTCGGACGAGATCGGCAACCGCTTTGTGCAGGCGTTCATGACTTTATCGATGGGCGAATCGACAGTGGCCACCACGCGCGCCGAGGGCGCCGGACCGGTAGACGCGCTCACCAAGGCCATGCGCAAGGAACTCGAAAAATCGTATCCGGCGCTGGCCGAGATGCGGCTGGGCACATTCACGGTGGCCGCGCTTGACGTGTCGGCGCATGATTCGGCCGCTCACGTGCGCGTCACGGTGAGCTTCCACGCCGACGGCTACGAGCCGTGGATCACCGCCGGCGTCAGCAGCGACTTGAACCAGGCCGCGCTCATGGCCATTGTGGATGGATTTCATTACTGGCTGCTGACCAAGGCCGAAGAAGAATCTCACGCGTCGGAATCGCGACCTGCTGCGCCCAATTCGCTCGCGGTTTAAGTCTTCGCGGGCGCCGCGTGTTGGGGTACGGGCAATTAACCTCGGAGGCTCAGCAGTTTCAATCCCTCCACCGCACGATTTACTCTGCTCTCCCGCTGTATTCGAGTCCCTATGAGCGCATCCGGTATCGTGAACGCTGAAGCTCTTCCGCCCGCGCCTTCCGACGCCAGCCGGCGGCTGTTGCCGTGGCTGGTTGCGGTTGCGTTCTTCATGGAGTCGCTGGACACCACGATTCTGAATACCGCCGTGCCCACCATCTCCGAAGCCCTGCACGTGGCGCCGTTGAGCATGAAGGCCGTGCTGGCCAGTTACACCCTCAGCCTGGCGGTGTTCATTCCCATCAGCGGCTGGATGGCCGACCGCTTCGGAACGCGGCTGGTGTTTTCCTCAGCCATCGGCCTGTTCACGCTCGGCTCGCTGCTGTGCGGAATCTCAGGCAACATTCATCTGCTGGTGGCCTGCCGCGTGATCCAGGGCATGGGCGGCGCCATGATGGTGCCCGTGGGCCGGCTCACCCTGGTGCGCAGCTTTGCCAAATCGGACTTGATCCGCATCATGAGCTTCGTCGCCATTCCGGCGTTGATCGCGCCCATGCTCGGGCCCATCGCCGGCGGCCTCATCGTCGGATACTTTCACTGGCGCGTGATCTTCTTTCTCAACATTCCCATCGGCATTGTGGGATTGATCATGGTCCACATTCATCTGCCCGATTATCGCGAAGAGACGGTGCATCCGCTAGACATCGTCGGCCTGATTTTATTCGGTTCAGGGATTGCCCTGCTCTCGTTCGTGCTGGAGATCTTCGGCGAAAACACGCTCAGCGCGCGCGAAGCAATCAGCATGCTGGTGCTCTCGTTTGCCCTGCTGCTGGGCTACTGGCTTCATGCGCGGGGACTCGAGTTTCCGCTGCTCGAGCTCAGGCTGTTCAGCATTCGCACCTTTCGCTCTTCGGTAAACGGAGGACTGTTCACCCGCCTGGGCATCGGGGGCGTGCCGTTTCTGCTGCCGCTGCTTTATCAAACCGGCCTCGGCTTCACGCCCATCCAGTCGGGGCTGCTCATCATGCCCCAGGCCATTGCCGCCATGAGCATGAAGGCAGTCATGCGGCAGTTGCTGGCGGCCATCGGCTACCGCGGCGTACTGATCTCCAACACCCTCATCATCGGCGTGCTGCTGGCGCTGTTCACGGCCATCGGCGCGCACACCCCGGTGTGGGTCATCGTGCTGCTCGCGTTTTTCTTCGGCGGGTTCACCTCGCTGCAGTTCACCAGCATGAATACCCTGGTCTACGCCGACATCGCCGAGCAGGATACCTCGATGGCCAGCTCCATTGCCAGCACCATGCAGCAGATGGCGCTCAGCTTCGGCGTTGCCGTGGCCGGCATGACCACCGCGTTCTTCATCCCCGGAAATGCGTATACCGATCCGGCCGAGATGATCCGCGGCATTCACAAGGCGTTCTGGGTGCTGGCCGTGTTGACCGTGGCGTCCACCGTCGTGTTTTCAGGCCTGAAGCGCGACGATGGCCACGCCGTGAGCCAGCAGAAGATTCTGCACCCGGATGGATGAGCGGACCCTCCCCGCTCCCCCACTCGGCAAGCTCCCGACAGTTCTCCGGCAATTCTCACGGTCCCAAGAGGTGTGATTTAGCTCACAGCACAAAGGGAATTGCCCCCTGAGACTGGGGTAACGACCCAGCGAGAATGTGCTTCATCCGGCCGGCGAGCCGGTGCACTTGAGGGACTGCTTTTTCCCGCCTGACCTGTACAACCGGTCTCATAAATGCCGCCGGACTCATTTTGCCGACTTTGAAACCCGCCAACAAGGCGGGGTTCATGCTCTTCGCAGGCCGATGCGGATGGTTTATGAGACCGGTTCTAGCAATCGACTCCATGAGGAGATCGCCGGGGGGAAAACGCCATGTTCACTGCTATTCTCGACCTCGCTCCAAATCGCCCCGCATCCCGCCAGGAGCTGGAAAGGCAAGAGAATCTGGTTGCCGCCACCGAAGAACTGGCCGGCCTGCAGCTCTCCATCCTGATTGCGGCCAAATGTGCGGCATCAGGCAGCCTGGCGGCAGGGGATCGCGCCCACCTGCGCGCCGAACGGGCCCACCTGCGCACGCTCTTTTCCGTCAAGATCGACCAGATCGCCATGACCTTCGGCGTCCAGAACGCCATGGACGCGCAGGCCGAGGTGGAACGCAACGTCACCATCCCCAAGCCCACCAAGCCGCCCGCCAGGCCGGCTCAATACCAGCGCCATTACTTTTGAAGCGGTGTTCGCCGCCCGCGATATTCCGTTGCGGTGTCCGCCACACAGATGGTCGTTTATTTTTTGAAAGGGCACGACTTTAGTCGCCATTGAAAACACGTAAGTTATTGACTCTTCAATGGGCAAAATGAGCAAGATAGGCGAGAAAGGCGCATCCGTAGCACAGATTGGCACAAAATTTTACGCAGAACGGCCGCATGCATGGGC
>PLSH01000299.1:555-5680 GCA_003165095.1 Acidobacteriaceae bacterium | reverse complement strand
GTGCGCCAGCCGATGGCGTCGCCATCCACATCGCGATAGCGGGCGAAACCGCCGAGGCGATTGAGGTCTTCGGCGGTGAGAATCTTGCCCCGGTCCAGCGGCTTGTCAGGATAGACGAAGGGATCGGCCATCCAGTTGTTCATGCCCAGGTCGAGGTCGGAGAGCACAAAGACCGGCGTCTGCAGGCGCTCAGCGAGATCGAAGGCAGCGTAGCCGAATTCGAAGCACTCTTTCACCGAGCCCGGCAACAGAACCACGTGCTTGGTGTCGCCGTGCGACAGGAAAGCGGTTGAAAGCAGGTCGGCCTGCGAGGTGCGCGTGGGCATTCCAGTAGCCGGGCCGGTGCGCTGCACGTCAAAGATGACGCCGGGAATCTCGGCGAAATAACCCAGGCCGGCGAACTCGGCCATCAGCGAGATTCCGGGGCCGGAGGTGGAGGTCATGGAACGCGCGCCCGCCCATCCCGCGCCCAGCACCATGCCGATGGCGGCCAGCTCATCCTCAGCCTGCACCACGGCAAAAGTCGCCTTGCCTTCGGGAGAGACGCGAAACTTCTTGAGCAGGTCGGTGGCGGCCTCGATGAGCGAAGTGGACGGGGTGATGGGATACCAGGCAATCACGGTGACGCCGGCAAAGACCGCGCCCATACCGCAGGCCGCATTGCCGTCGATGATGATTTTGCCCGCGGTCCCGTTCATGCGCTCGATGTAGAACGGATCCTGCTTGGTGAATGTGGTCCGCGCGTAATCGTAGCCAGCCTTGACCGCGCCGAAGTTGAGGTCGAAGACCTTTTGCTTCTTCGCGAATTGCTTGCGGACACCGCTCTCAACCACGCCCAGGTCGATCTCGAGCAACTGCGCGACCACGCCCACGTAGATCATGTTCCTGACCAGCTTGCGGAGCTTGGCCTCGGTGCACACGGCGGCGGTGAGCTTGTCGAACGGGACCGGGTAGTAGACTACGTCGCTGCGATACTGCTTGAGATTGGCGCTCTCCTCGTAGATGGCCACGCCGCCCGCAGGCAGCGCGAGGATGTCTTCGCGTGCCGTCTCGGGATTGAGCGCCACCAGGAACTCGGATTCGCGCTTGCGGGCCACGTACCCGTCTTTGCTGGCGCGAATGGTGTACCAGGTGGGCAGACCGGCGATGTTCGAGGGAAAGAGGTTCTTACCGCTGACGGGAACCCCCATTCCGAAGATGCTTTTCAGCAGCACGCTATTGGCGGATTGCGAGCCGGATCCGTTTACCGTTGCTACGTTGATGCTGAAATCGTTGATGACGCGCTGGCGCGCGCTGAGTGCGCCCTGTTCTTGACCCAGGGCCAGGTCTCCTGTCGCCATCTGGCGGGATTCCCTTCGGATAGAGATTCTTGAAAGAGCGCCAACTTTTTCGCGCTCCTTTGTGATTATAGTCACCTTATTGGTTGTTCGTGCTGCTTCCTGACTCGAAGGTTACCGGTTTTAACACCTATGGTTTGGGGGCCGGGAAGGCATTCCCGGAACGAACCCGGCAGAATGGATATAAACGTATTGTTATCAATGCACTGGAAAACCAGGCCAGGGCGAGGTGTGGGTAAACTCCGCGCCTTCAGCGGGTCATCGCGTAGTGCACCTGCTCCTCAATTGCGGCGATCTGCATCGGCTTGCGGCCAGCGCGCCCCAGCGCCGCATTCACATCGCCCAACTCGGCAGATTTGAATCGCAGCCAGGCTGCTATGTTTTCGCCCGCCGCCTTGCTCATCTGGTTGAAGATGAGGAGCGCCTGCGAGGGAGCGTCTCGATGGCCGCTCTCCACCATTCTCAGCGCCGCGCCCAACCCGGAATTGGCCGCGGCGAGGCCGGGTTCGGTTCCCTTTTTACCGTGATCCGCATCGTCGCTGCCTGCGTCTTCACTGCCTTTGATCTGCTGCAGGCGGGCGAGAGCGGCGTGGACGGCGCCGGCCAGGTCAGGCGGATTGGTTCCGGCCTCGAGCGTCTTCAACTGACTCTCCACGCTCTCGAGCTCCGCCATGGCTTTGCGGCTGGATAGCATTTGCGCATAAATGGAATCGGCCAGCGCGAACTGCCGGTCCAGCGCCTGCGCAGTAACATTGACGCGGGGATCCATGGTCACGCGCAACGGCCGGTCCGACTGCACGCCATCCACGGTCAGGCGCAGCGTGTAGGTGCCCGGGGGCACGCGCGGCCCTGCAGGCACAGCGGAAGCATCGTCATCGTCGCCTGCGGGTCCCGTGCCGGAGCCGCCCCCCGCCAGGTCCCACACAAAGCGATGCTCTCCCGCGCCGGACTCAAGAACCCGCGGCTTGGGAAACCAGCGCTCCGCGATCGGCAAAAGAGGCTGCTTCACGGTGGTATTGTCGTTGCTCGAAAAATGGCGCAGCACGCGCCCTCGAGCGTCGACGATCTGCAGCGTCACTTTGGTTGCGGCGCTACCCAGGTAGTAATCGACGATCGCCCCGTCCGGCGGATTGGCGGCTTGCGGCTCCTCCGGCGGCAGGGGCGTGCCCAGGAATCCGTCGTTGTCCACGCGCACTGCCGCGGGCGGCGCGTAGAAAAACGCCTTCGCTTTCTGGGCGGCCGCAGCCTGGCGCAGCGGCGCAATGTCATCGAGCACCCAGAAGGAACGGCCGTGCGTGGCCACGATCAAATCGCTGCCGTTGAACGTCATGTCGCGAATTGAGCTGACGGGCAGATTGAGATTGATCGGCTGCCAGTCGTCTCCCCCATCGAATGAGACATAAATTCCAAATTCAGTGCCCGCAAACAGGAGGTTCCGCTGTTCAGGATCTTCGCGAACGGCGCTCAAAAAGTGATTCGGCGCGATGCCGTTCACTGCGAGTTTCCAGCTTTTGCCAAAATCGTGCGTGATGTAGATGTATGGCTTGCGATCGTCGAGCCGGTGACGGTCGACCGCAGCATAGGCGGTCGCGGGATCGAAGCGCGAAGCCTCGATGAGAGAGATTTTGCTCCACGGGGAGATTCCGGGCGGAGTGACGTCGCGCCAGCTCTTGCCGCCGTCGGTTGTGAGGTGAATGAGCCCGGAGTCAGACCCTGCCCAGATCTCATCCGCGTTGAGCGGCGACGGGGCGATGGTGAACACCACGCCGTATCCGCGCGGCTCGGCGTTATCGAGCGTGGCCGGCCCGTTATTGCTGCTTCCGGTGACGGCTCCGGTCAGGTCGGGACTGATCTCGCGCCAGTGCAGGCCGCCGTCGCCGGTCTTCATCACGTACTGGGTGCCCAGGTAGAGCGAGATCTTGTCGGCCGGCGAAAATACCAGCACCGGCGTCCAGGGGTCGCGGTAGCGGCGCTTGTCGATCGGCGTCTGAAAACCGCCCAGCGGCCACGGCGTGACGTCCTGGCTGAACGAGGTGCGGAGATCGAAGCGGCTCACTCCGCCGTAGGTATCTGAGAGATAGACCACGTTTTCGTCTCTGGGATCGATGGCGAGGTAGCCGCTCTCGCTGCCGCCGGGAAGGAACCAATCGCGCGTATCGACATGGCCGTGATCAGAGCGGCTGTGCACCGCGATGGAGCCGCTGTCCTGCTGCGCTCCGTAGATCGAATAGGGAAATGCGTGATCGGTGGTGACGTGATAGAGCTGCGCGGTGGGCTGGTTGTACCAGGTGGTCCAGGTCTGGCCGCGATCGAGACTGATGGTTGCGCCCTGGTCCACGCCCAGCGCCAGGTGAGAAGGAGTTTTTGGATCGACCCACACCTGGTGGTAATCGTCGCCTCCCGGCGCTCCGCGCACAATTTCGATGGTCTTGCCGCCATCCTCGGTCCGGTAGAGCGCGATATTGGGAATATAGAGAACGTCGGCGTTGGTTGGATCGATGGCCAGGGAGCTGAAGTACCACGCGCGGCTGGTCAGGCGCTCGTCGCTGTTGACAAGCGTCCAGTTATCGCCCTGATCATCGGAACGGTAGAGGCCCGCATGGCCGGGGCAGTCGATGGTGGCATACACGCGGCGGCCATCGGCTCCCACCGCAATGCCGGTGCGTCCCCACGCGCCTCCAGGCAATCCGTGTCCTGAGATCGCAACCCAGTGCGCGCCGCCGTCGGTGGAGCGGAAGATCCCGCTTCCAGGACCATCAAGCGGCGCGTAGACGCTCCAAGGAGCGCGATGCGCATTCCAGGTAGCGGCAAACAGAATCTGCGGCTGGTTCACGGCCATGGCCAAATCGGCGATGCCCGTGTCAGGCCCTTTGTCGAGCACGCGCTGCCAGTTTTCGCCGCCGTCGGTGGACTTGTAAACGCCGCGCTCTTCGCTGGGCCCGTAGGCGTGTCCCAGCACGCCCACATAAACGGTGTTGGCATCGGACGGATCGACCAGGATGCGGCTGATCTGGCGCGAATCGTCGAGGCCGATGTGCTTCCACGTCACTCCTCCATCGCCGCTGCGATACACGCCATCTCCAGAGGCCAGGTCGGAACGGATATCGGACTCGCCGGTGCCCACGTAGATCACCTTGGGATCGGAAGGCGCCACGGCCAGCGCGCCGATCGAAGCAACGGACCGGCCATCGAAGATCGGCTGCCACACGGTGCCTGCGTCGGTGGTCTTCCAGACGCCGCCATCCACGCCGCCGAAGTAAAAGTCACGGCCGCTGCCGGGCACGCCGCCGACCGCGACCACGCGCCCCGCGCGAAAAGGGCCAACCAGGCGCCAGCGCAGGCCGTTGAATAATGCAGGCGACAGTTCCTGCGCGCTTGCGGATGCGGACGCGGCGGCCGAGAGCAAGACGACGATGGAGCACGAAAGAAGGCGCAAACGGCTGGAGGGGAAGAAGGTGAAAGGGGTCATCGCTGATTCGATTGTCAATGGGAACGGCCGGATGAGCAAGAGGTTTTCTAGCGTCATGCCGCAGAGACAGCGTTACTGCGGATGCAGCGGGCCGGATCGGAATATTTCCACTTTCCGCTAGTACTACAGTTGTATTTCGCTGAATTCTTGGCAAACCAGCAAAGACCCGGGCCTAAAGGCCACGTCAATTCGCCATCTTTCAGGGGGTTGAAACCCCCTGCTCCCTCTGGAGTCTTCGATGTACAACTGTAGTACTAGTAACGTTGACTCTGCGACATGCCACCAGGTCTGTGACCGGCAGGAAATGTTCTTTGGGGTT
>PLSH01000299.1:0-533 GCA_003165095.1 Acidobacteriaceae bacterium | reverse complement strand
CATTCGGCGAGCGCGCCCATCAGGGTATCGCTCCAACCGAACGGCTGGAATTTCAGTGTGCGCTGATTCAACTCGATATCGGCGATGGCAAAGAACTGCATCTCGCTCATCTTGGGCGTGGCAAATTCCTTGATCGTGATGCGCGCTTCAATTTCGCCGCACGAATGCTTCTTGGTGACTGAGAAAAAGTGCAACCGTGCCAGAGCCTCCGATGGATCTCTCTGCACCAGTTTCCAATCGGCCATGTCGTTCCCTCCCCGTCGCGGGTCAGCTTAATTGCCAAGTCTAGCCGATACCGCGGCGGTTGGGGCATGAATTATGGGCGCGCGGAAACTGTTCGGCGGCGGCAAGCACTCGTCCGCCCTCGGGTTGCGGCTCTCGGCTCGGATAGAATTCCAAGAAGCGGCCCGGTCAATCGCTTCCCCGCGAATGACATGGGGTTTAGAGAGTGTGTGAGAACGTTCTTTCGGGGCTTGAGAGGAGCCCGTTTTTAATCAAAGGCAGCAAGTTAGCGCCCACTTCGCGGGCATGGC
>PLSH01000004.1 GCA_003165095.1 Acidobacteriaceae bacterium | reverse complement strand
GGCACGCCGTCGACCATGTCCGTCGTCGGTTTCAGGGATTACGCGAAAGACGCGGAATTGCGCTTGGAAGTGAACGCCACGCCCGGCCCCGGTAATGTTCTCACTGAAGAACCAGAGGCACCCCGAGCGATAACGCTCTGTAGCCTCAAGCCGTGACGTGAGGATGGCCGGCGTAAGTCCGCCGCTGTAGGACATCGATCCCACGCTGAAATAGAAGCTCCCGGTATCGCCGCTGCAACTTGCAGGCTGGACCCGGTCGCCCCAATCATGGGCGATGCGGAAGGTCTTGCCATCGGGGAATTCCATGTAGTCGCCGATCCGCGGCCCGTCAATTTTGTCGTAGACCGCAATCCGCGCCGCCAGAATCTCAGCGTTCTTTGCAGCAACTCTTGCATTTACTTCTTCGAGCAGACTCATTTCATCTCCTGAAGCGGTTGGTTTAGAGGTCTGTGATGGTGGCCGATCGTTCGCACTCGCGCCTGCCTAAATAAAGCAGACAGATGCGGCGCCTAACGCTTGGGCGCTGGGTCCATCGGCGAGCATGAAATTGCTCCAACACGAGCTGCCAGCAGACCAGCACTCATCGGCCGTCACTGCGCGCTCCGCGATGACCTTGTGATTGGCGTTATAGAAGCGCGCCATCTTGGTTGATTCACGGGTGAGCCCCTGAAGGCTCAAAAGATGACCTTTAAGGTCGAACTGCGGAGTTGTTGCCATGTTCTGACCTCGAACGGATCTGAATTTGGGAATGGAAACGGAAAAGCGGCACACGCTTTTTAGGTCGTGTGCCGCTTCGTTTTACTGTCGGCCGAGTCAGCCGAACAGCAGCATCTGCTCCTCATCCTCCACCACTGGCTTGCGGCGGGAGACTTTGGGACGCATCGCATTGAACGCAAGAACGTTCGTTTGCGACGTGGGTGCTGGTGCTGGTTCAGGTACAGAGACAGGTGGCGGTGGGACCAGGAACGGCTTTGCCGCCTCTGGCAACGGTTCAGCCTCTTCAACTTCTGAGACTTCTTCCTCTTCGGCGGTGTCGAACGCAAAAGCGCTGGACTCGTCGAGTGGGACGTTGCTGTCGGTGGCTTGCTCTTCCTCTCCTTCTGTGACGGCCGGAGCTTGCGTAAACATCTGCGCGCGCTCGCGGGCAAGATTCGCCCAGACCGCATCAGCCGACTCACCCACTTTCCCAGTATCGAGTAGCTCACGAACCATGGATGTCACCATGTCGTCGTCTTCCTCGAAACCTTCCAACCCTTCCCCACTCATTTTGCCTTCCAGCATTAAAGCCGAGCAAAGTTTCTTGCCCATGAGTCGGAGTTGGTTTTCCTGTACTGTGCCTGAGTACATCAGGAACTTCACCCGCACCGGATGCTTCTGCCCGATACGCCATGACCGACGGCTTGCCTGCCGAAGGGTGAACAGACTGTACCCGGTTTCATAGAAATACAGCGTGGGGAAGTCCAGAAGATCGAGGCCAGTCTCGACCAGCTTGGGATGGCAGACGACAACCTGCACGCCCTCTTTGAGGCGAGCCTCGTACCACGCCTCACGCACATCGGTGCCAACCGACGACCTGAGAACAGCAGTGCGCAGACCGGCCTGCTCAAAGACCCACTTCAATCGTGCCGTCACATCATGGCGACCTGTAAACGTGGCAAAGACCTGCACTCGCCTGCCGGACGCAATCTCAGCCTTCACGTCGTCGAGCAGTGCCTGCTCCTTCGGATAGAGCTTGTCCTGGTCCAGTTCCGCGGGGTCGCATACGTGAACAACCTGGATTGCTCCGGTCTGCTTGTCTTTGATCTTTCCGTAGATTGAGTCAAAGCCAAACGGATGGTCTGGGTAGCAAAGCAGGGTGTTCAGCATGAGACTGGTGAGGCTGGGATTACGCGGGTACTCCTCGAGCGCTTTTTTGATCGCTTCCAGAATGTCCGTGTAAGCCTTCGTCAGCTCGGCATCCATCTCAACAGGAATCACCGATTCCACGTAACTAGGCAGGCTGCTGGAAATATCCTCCAGCGAAACAAATGCTGTGTTCTCCATCAAGTATTTGCCGAAAAGCAAAGGACTGCAACCCGGGCGACGCTTGATAGTGACATTCGCTTTGGACGCCTTTGAACATGCGTTGTCGGACATGTAGCGTTTAACCACTTCCTCGCATACGCCGTAGGTGCCTTGGAAGACACTGCGACCCTCTCCACCCCACGCATAGCCATCCCGCGCCATCTGTGGGCCATCGAGACGCTGCAGCACTCCGAGAATGTCATCGGCATAGCCCCCGGTCATCGTGCCGGTTAATCCGACGATACGTTTCGAGATGCGGTTGAGCACCGCCAGGCCGTTGCCCTGGGCGGTGTCGCCGGCGAGCTGGTGTAGCTCGTCTGCGATGGCGTAGTCGAAGAAGCCCTTCATATACCGCCCCATGTAATCGAGGGGCGCCATGCGCTGCAGCTTGTTCTTGTCGGCTTGCCAGAGCGGCGAGAAGACCGTCGTACCCTTGCTGGGCCGTTCAAGCGTCTCGTTGTGCTTGTTGCTGTCGAAGTCCATGCGGGTGAGATTGCCACCGGATGAGGTTTCGACCGGAAGACCGCTATCGATGCCGATGACGCTGCCATTGTTGGGGCCCGATTCGGC
>PLSH01000031.1 GCA_003165095.1 Acidobacteriaceae bacterium | reverse complement strand
CGCGGCCATTCGCGGTGCGGAATACGGCCTCAAGGTGGCGCTCATCGATGCTAGCCCCAGGCTGGGCGGCACCTGCCTCCATGTCGGCTGCATCCCCACCAAGGCACTCCTCTTCAATGCCGAAATCTGGGACCACCTCAAGCACGCTGAGGAATACGGAATCGCCGGCATCGGCACGCCATCGCTCGATTGGGGCGCGGTTCTCAAGCGCAAGGACTCGATCATCACCAGGCACGTCAAGGGCCTCGAATTCCTGATGAAGAAGCATAAGGTCGCCGTCATCCCCGGCTACGCAAAGCTCACCGGCGCGGCAAAAGACGGCGTGCACACCGTCGATGTGACCGCCGCCGGCACATCGAGCCAGGTCAAGGCGAAGAACGTAATCCTGGCTTCGGGCTCTGAAGCCAAACTGCTGCCCGGCCTGAAAGCCGACGATCGCATCCTGACCAATATCGAAATCCTTTCCATGACCCAGCCGCCCAAGTCTCTGGTCATCATTGGCGCGGGCGCGGTTGGCGTCGAATTCGGCTCTATCTTCCGCAGCTTCGGCACTGAAGTCACGATTCTCGAGTTTCTGCCCCGCGTGGTTCCGGTCGAGGACGAAGAAATCTCAAAGGAACTGGCGCGTGTCTTCAAGAAGCGCGGCATCGACATCAACACCGGCGCAAAGGTCGAGAAAGTTGAAAAAACCGAAAGCGGTGTGAAGGTCACGTTTACCGACGCCAACGGCAAGCCGCAGGTCAAGGAGGCTGAGAAAGTCCTGGTAGCCGTGGGCCGCTCCCCGCTCACTGTGAACGTCGGCGTCGAGAAAACGCGCATCGAGCTCGATCGCGGATTCGTCAAAGTAAACGAGGCGCAGGAAACCGCCGAGCCGGGCATCTTTGCCATTGGCGACATTGTCGCCGGCCTGCCGCAACTGGCCCATGTGGGCGCAATGAGCGGCATGGTCGCTGTGGCCAAGATCGCGGGCCGCAACTTCCGTCCCGTGCGCCGCGACCGCATCCCAAGCTGCACCTACACCGAACCGCAAATCGGCAGCGCGGGCCTCACCGAAGCCCAGGCCAAAGAAAAAGGCCACGAAGTCAAGGTAGGCAAATTCCCGTTCGCCGGCAACTCCAAAGCCACCATCGTCGGCAGCCACGACGGCTTTGTGAAGATCGTTTCCGAGGCAAAATACGGTGAGATTCTCGGCGTGCACATCATCGGCCCGCAAGCCACAGAGCTCATCGCCGAAGCCATCGCCGTCATGGAACTCGAAGGCACCGTCGAGGAGATGATGTTCACCATACACGCCCACCCCACGCTGAGTGAAGCGATGCTGGACGGGTACGCCTCGGTGCAAGGGTTGCAGATTAACGCGTGAGGCGGCTGGTCGGCAAGTCGGCGAGTCGGCAAGTCGGCGATCCTGCCACTCCGCTGGCGCGTCTCTGCGGTCTGTTTCACCGTTATGTCTCCCTTCCGCCCCTTATCTCTGTAAGGAAATACCTTGTTTTCAGAGATTTAGCGCAAGGCCTCCGCTGCAAATAAGTCATTCTGGAAGAGTTGTCTGCAGATACGTGCAGCGTAGCGAGTTAGCGGGCAGCCGGGGGATCTGCAGCGAGTAGTAGCTTGAAGTCAGTAGCTAAAGGCTTCTGCGGATGTTTGCTTTTCGGCGTGTCTGGATCGGCGACAATCTGTTCCTTTCTTCGAGCCTGCTTCTATTGTGCGCCAAACGGAGAATTAACCCGAACTGTTCGCGGAGAATATATTTGCTTTGGTTTCAGTGGGTTGAATGGGTTTGGCAGCGAGTGGGGGCTTGACGTGAGAAGCGGGCGCGGGCGGAAGCTTTCACTCTTTCGCGTGCGCCTTTCCGGACTGCTTCTGCCTGGCAAGGACTTTAGCTGCATCGCGGCGAAGTTCGGTCCAGAATTCCTGCGCGAGAGGGAGTTCTTCTCCGGATGTGAGTCCTTCGACGAGTAGGAATTCCAGGCGTGCATCGGCTGGCCGAGCCTGTCTCCTGCGTAAGGGCTTGCGTTCCACGTTCATACGTGCTTTCCGTCAGGGGCTGATGCCGGGCTTTTTCTTGACGGCCATTTCTGCGCGAGTAATCTCGTGCCCCGATACAAGACTTCAGAGTTCCATCGACTGCATTTTGATTAGTGCGGTGGCTTTGGCGATGAACTCCGGCAGCCCCATCGCCCCCTGGTCGCCCTTGCCGCGCGTCCGCACGCTCACCGTCCCCGCCGCTTCTTCCTTGTCACCGAAGACCAGAATGTACGGTGTCTTCTGGTTGGCCAAATCACGAATCTTGGCGTTCATCTTTTCGTTGCGCGCGTCCACCTCCACGCGGAAGCCAGCTTCCTTCAGCGCCGCCTCGACCTTTTCAGCGTAGGCCAAGTGCCGCTCGCTAATCGGCACCAGCCCGATCTGCACCGGCGCAAGCCACAGCGGAAATGCCCCTGCATAGTGCTCGATCAGCACGCCAAAGAAGCGCTCCACTGACCCGAACAGCGCGCGATGCACCATCACCGGCTGATGCCGCTCGCCGTCTTCACCCACGTACTCAAGCTCGAATCGCGCCGGCAGGTTGAAGTCGAACTGCACCGTGGAAAGCTGCCACAACCGCCCCAGCACGTCCACCAGCTTCACGTCGATTTTGGGTCCGTAAAACGCCGCTTCGCCGGGGATGGTCCTGTAGGCAATCCCTTTTCTCTCCAAAGCTCTCTTCAGTCCGCCGGTTGCCAGGTTCCAGTTATCTTCTGAGCCGGCGTAGTGGGCGCGGTCGTTGGGATCCCAGGTGGAAAGCTCCACTTTGAATTCCTTGAAGCCGAAAGTCTTCAGCACCGCTTCCGCAAAATCGATACACGCCACCACTTCATCCTCAATCTGGCCGGGCGTGCAGAAGATGTGCGCGTCGTCCTGGGTAAAACCGCGCACGCGCAGCAGCCCGTGCATGGTTCCCGAGCGCTCATAGCGGTAAACATTGCCTAACTCGGCCAGCCGCACGGGTAAATCGCGATAACTCCTCGGCGAATTCTTGTAAATCAGAATATGACCGGGGCAGTTCATCGGCTTCAGGCGATACTCGGCGTCATCCAGCTCCATGGGCGTGTACATGTTGTCGGAGTAGTAGCCGTCGTGGCCGCTCACCTTCCATAGCTCGCGGCGCATTACGTGCGGAGTAAACACCAGCGAATAGCCGCGCTTGAGGCACTCCTCGCGCATCCAGTCTTCCATGATCTTGCGGATGATGCCGCCCTTGGGGTGCCAGAAGATCAGCCCCGCGCCGGCCAGCTCCTGAATGCTGAACAGGTCAAGCTGCTTGCCCAGCAGGCGATGATCGCGGCGCGCCGCCTCTTCAAGCCGCGCAAAGTGCGCGTCGAGATCTTTTTTCGAGAAAAATGCCGTGCCGTAAACGCGCTGCAACTGCGGATTCTTCTCGTCGCCGAGCCAGTACGCGCCGGCCAGAGAAAGCACTTTGAACGCCTTCACGCGGCCCGTCGAAGGCACATGCGGCCCCCGGCAAAAATCCACGAAGCTGCCATTGCGATAGAAGCTCACCTCGGAACCCGGTTCGGTAAATTTGCTCACGAAGTGCGTCTTCATGAATTCGCCGTCGCGGCTGAACTCCTCGAGCGCCTTTTCACGAGTCTCGTGCTCGCGGACGAACGGCTCGTTTCGCGCCACCACCTCGGCCATCTTCAATTCAATCGCCGCCAGGTCTTCCGGAGTGAAGGGCTTCTCGCGGTAAAAGTCGTAGAAAAAACCGGCGTCGGTGGCCGGGCCGTGGCCCAGCTTGGTCTCCGGAAATAGCTCCAGCACCGCCGTCGCCAGCACGTGGGCCGCGGAGTGGCGCATCACCTTCAGCGCTTCGGGGTCCGTCTCCTTCACCAGTTCCAGACGCGTGTCCGCAGTCAGCGGCGTCGACAGGTCCACCAGCCGCGGTGCACCCGCATCCTGCGCGGCATACATCGCCGCTTCTGACTCTGCCTGCCCGTCTGACGCGGCGCCTCGCTCGGCAGCGGCGGCAACCGGAGTCAGGCGCGCCACCACTACGGCCGCAGCCAGGCGCGGTGAGATCGAGTTGGCGATTTCCAGTGGCGTTGTGCCCGCGGGCACTTCGCGTATGGCCCCATCGGGCAGATGTACGGCAATCGTTTGCGTACTCATGGTGTTTTTCGAGCCCCTGGTTCTTGAAGCCGCATGAATTGGACTGGCCTCAGGCTAACCTCTTAGGATATAACGACGCCAGCCGGAACCAAGCCGTTCCGCGATGCGTAAGTGATTTACAGAACCGAAATGAAACGTCTTTCCCGGGGCCATTCTTGTCACAGGCAGGGCATATGTTTCGCCGTTCGCTCTCAACAAGGAGTTCGAAGTGCACATGCGTCTAAGGAGTCTTCTATTCTCGATCGCCGTCGCGATTGCCGGTCTTGGCCTGGCGCACGCGCAGCCCGCCATCCAGCCCACTGTGGACATCACCAAGGTCCCGGCCGCCGCTGAGCCCTCCGGCGACTTTGACGTCGATGCGGCCACTGAAGCCTACATGGCCATGATGCCGCCGGCCGCCGTGGCGCGCTCCAATGCGTACTTTGAGGGCAGCTACTGGCTCATCCTCTGGGACTTTCTCTACGCCTCGGCCATCTCGCTGCTGCTCTTGAACCTGCGTTGGTCGGCAAAAATGCGTGATCTCGCGCAGCGCATCATGCCCTTCAAGTGGCTCCAGCCCCTTGTTTATTTTGCGCTATACCTGGTCGTGACCACAGTAATCGGCTTCCCGCTCGAGTACTACGAGAACTTCGTCCGCGAGCATAAATACGGCCTCGCCACCCAGACCT
>PLSH01000060.1:2043-3694 GCA_003165095.1 Acidobacteriaceae bacterium | reverse complement strand
CGTGGTGATGCGCCTTGCCGGCAAAAACAAACTGTACCGGCCGCTTGGCGTCGTTCACCATTTGGGCCAACTGCTCCTTGTCGGCCAGCTGCAGTTTGGCGCGCTTGTAGGTGGCAAAGCGGCGCGCAAAGCCGATGGTGAGCGCGTCCGGCGAGAGAATTTTGCCCAGTCTCTGCAGAGCTTCGGCGGGTTCCGAGCGGCGCTCAGCCTGCTCGCGCGCGCGGCGGCGTATGAACTCGAGAAGCTGCGCCTTGAGGCTCAGGTGCGTCTCCCACAACTCGCCGTCGTCCACCGCTTCGATGGCCGCCCAGGTCTCGTCTGCGCTGCTCTGGCGTTGCCAGCCGACACCCAGATGGCGGTCGTAGAGACGGCCCATCTGCGGCGCCAGCCACGATGGAACATGCACGCCGTTGGTCACATGCCCAATCGGAACCGCATCCTCGGGCCTGCCCGGATAGAGTCCTCTCCACATGGCGCGCGAAACCTCGCCGTGCAGCGATGAAACCGCATTGACGCGACGCGCCAGCTTCAGACCCAGCACCGTCATGCAGAAAAGCTCCCCGTAGTCGGTGGGTTGCTCGCGCCCGAATCCCATGAGATTTTCCTGGGAGATGCCGAGTTGCTCGCGCAGCGGTCCCAGGTGCTCCTCGATCAGCTCGGCACTGAAGCGGTCGTGCCCGGCTGGGACCGGCGTGTGCGTGGTAAAGATCACTTCGCGGGGAATCTGGCTGGCCGCCGCGTAAAAATCCAGACCCTCGTCCTCCATGCGGCTGCGAATGGCCTCGAAAACCGCAAATCCGCTATGCCCTTCGTTGAGATGAAGAACGCCGGGAGAAATGCCCATGGCCCTCAGCGCGCGATAGCCGCCCACGCCCAGCAGCAGTTCCTGGCGAATGCGAACCCGGGCGTCGCCGCCGTAGAGCCGGGAGGTGGTGTCGAGATCCTCCGGCGCGTTCCCGGCCACGTTCGAGTCGAGCAGCAGAAGATCGCAGCGGCCCACCTTCACCCGCCAGACCTTGGCGCGAATCGCGCCGCCGCGCGTGGCAATCTCAACCACCACCGGCTCGCCGTTCACCCCGATAGCAGGCTGCATCGGCAACTGGTTGATGTCGGTCTGGAGATACTCTTCGCGCTGCCAGCCGGTGTTATCCAGCCGCTGCAAGAAGTAGCCCTGCCTGTAGAACAGCCCGATGCCAATGAGCGGAATGTCCAGGTCGGATGCGCTCTTGATGTGATCCCCGGACAGCACGCCCAGGCCGCCGGAGTAAATGGGCAGCGACTCGTGGAGGCCGAATTCCGCGGAAAAGTAGGCCACCGGCCGCGGCCGCAGCACCCCTGCGTGGTTTGCGCCCCAGGTGCGGTCCTCGTGCAGATACTCCTGCTGGCGGCGGTAGACGTAATTAATGCGGCTGTGCAGCACCAGCTCGCTGGCGCGCCGCTCAATCTCCTCCAGCGGCATCTCGTTCAGCAGCGAGATGGGATTCTGGTTTAACTGGCGCCAGCGCGTGGGATTCAAATCGCGAAACAGGCTGGTGCAGTCGTGGTCCCAGCTCCACCACACGTTGCGGGCCAGCTCCCAGAGCTTTTCCTGCGCCGGGGCAATGAAGCGGTCGAGGGTGCGCGCTTCGCTCACCACCGGCGCCACTTGCCC
>PLSH01000060.1:0-1973 GCA_003165095.1 Acidobacteriaceae bacterium | reverse complement strand
CCCTCGTTCAGCGGCATGCGCAACGAGCCGATACATCGGGGATGAAGGCCGAGCGTGGCCGCCAGCACCAGGTTAGAGCGGTCCGGCTCCAGCAGATACGCCGAACAGACATCGGTGCGGAAGCGCGAGGCGATCAGCGCCACCACGTTCATCAGCGTGTCGGCCGGTTTCCCCGCTTCCTCCGCGAGGCTGGTGATCTCCTCCAGGGTCAAAACAAGATTGGCGTCAGTGAGGTCGTTGGCTGGAGACATTCGGGAACCTTCGCCTTTCATTTCAAATGGAAGACATCGACAGTGGTGCAACGCCTCGGCAAAAGCAAAGCCTAATCGAAAAACTGCTGTCTCAGGTTAGACGGCAAGCTGACTTATTGTGGGGAAAATCCCGGAATTCGTGGATCGGGATTGATTCGACAATACCATAAGCGACGGAAAGCCGAACATTGGATTTTTTCAGCGGAAATGCTGCAAATGAGATGGCGAAAGGAATCAACCAACTGAGGAGTCCGAGCAATACGGCGCGCTTCCAATGAGCCATAATCACCTCCACGCAAAAAGTTTATGTCTATTTCCAATCCACAATCCAGGAAAAATGCTGGTCTCGCGTCCGCCATGGTAGAGTGAAATTCCACGGAGACAGATGAATGGCGGCTGGAATTCAGCTACCCGGCAATGGCGAGACCATCGACCTGCAGCAGCAGGTGGCGCGGTTGCAGGCGCTGCTTGAGGCTTCGCGCCAGGTCCACTCGACTACCCACGAAAAGGAAGTGCTGGAGCAGGTGCTGCGCATCGTGGTGCGGGAGCTGGAGATGGCCGGTGCGGCATTTCCTTCCGAGAGCCTTGTCTATGGCGATGAGATTGCTTCCGGCGCAGCCGATCCGACGCTATCCAGCTATCCGCTCGACGACCGCGCCGGCCGCCGGATGACGGAACTGGTAATCGCCACGCCCGAGGGGCGCGCTCTCACCCTCTACGAGGCGGATTTTATTGAAGGACTGTCGCTGCAAGCGGCCGTAGCCCTCGAAAACGCCCGCAATCACAAGCGCAACCTGGAATTCGCGCGCCTGCAACAGGATCTGGATGCCGCCCGGGCCATTCAGCGATCGCTGCTGCCGCAACGCCTGCCCCAGATTCCCGGCTACTCGGTGGCCTTCCGCTCCGTTACCTGCTACGAAGTGGGTGGAGACTATCTTGATATCGTCGAGCAGCCCGACGGAAGCCTGCTCATAGCCGTTGCCGACGTGGCCGGCAAAGGCCTCGCTTCCGCCATCATGGCCGTCAGCTTCCGGGCCGCATTCCGGGGCATGGCCGTAACCGGCCTGCCGCTCGAAGAACTGGCGACGCGCATGAACCAGCACCACTGGACCGAGGGCGAAGAGGCCCGGCGCAGGTATGTGACCGCCATCTTCATGCGGCTGCACCCAGGGTCGGGCGAAATTGAGGTGGTCAACGCCGGCCACAATCCCGGATTCCTGCTCCTGCCCGGCGCCGAACCTCGCCAGTTTGACGCGGCAGGAACCCCCCTGGGGCTCTTGCCGGGCATGGAATATGTGAGCGAACGGAGCAGTTTCAAGCCCGGCGCACGCCTCCTTTTTTACACGGACGGCCTTACCGAGGTCTTCAGGGGGGATGAGGAGTTTGGCCCGGAAAGGCTTTTACATGAATTTTCTACGTGCTCCTCACCGAAGGCCGATGATATTCTCGATGCATTGTGGACCGCCCTCGACGAATTTTCAGCCGGCGGCCCGCAGGGAGACGACATGACCGCACTGGCCCTATGCCGCGTTACAGACGCGACGGAGATGCCGGCATGAGCCCATCGAAACCAACCTCGGTCGAGGTTCGCTTGCCCTCGCGCATGGGATTTGAGAAAGTCGCCATGAGCACGGCATCCGCCGTGGCCAAGCTGATGGGCTTCCGCGAAGACCGCGTGGAAGACCTCAAGACCGCCGTCGCCGAAGCCTGCATCAACGCCAT
>PLSH01000187.1:1959-6793 GCA_003165095.1 Acidobacteriaceae bacterium | reverse complement strand
TCCCCGGTCCCAAAGGCGGGACCGGGGGCACCCGCATGGATGGGGCACTCGGATTTGTGGCTGGATGGAGAGAGGTGGGTTGAGGGTTGAGGTTTTCCAGGTCCCGAAAAGCGAGGGATCTGGGGCACCCGGTTTGGGTTCGTGGTTTCCCACCCATGCCGCGAAGAGGCTGCGGCATGGATGGGGCACCCGGCTAATCCTTCCCCGGTCCCAAAGGCGGGACCTGGGGCACCCGGCCCGGCTAACGCACCAGGCGGCGCTATTTTTCGGTTTGGATGTTGAAGCCTTCTACTACTATTTTTGGATGCTCGCCGCGGGTGTCGGCGTCTTCAAGACGGGTTTGGATGGTGGCTCGTTCGTTTGGCATCAGGGCTATGTAGTTGTCGTCGTAGAGGGCGGGGAGGATGCGGTCTCCGGTGGTTTCGCGCACGGCTTTTACGCGGACCATCAGCGCGGGCGAGGCGGAGGCGTTGTGGAGTTCGGTGGTGAGGAGCCACTCGACGCCTTGCTGCTCGACATGGGTTTGGGCTTCGACGTTGGCGGGGGAAAGACCGCGAATGGCGCGGTAATCGCCTTCTTTTAGGCCGCGCAGATAGAAGTTGGACGAGAGCACGGTCTTGCCGCGGGTGAGCGTGAGCCGGATGAAATGGGTGGGCGAGAGATTGGCCGGATACACGATCTGGATGGGAGTCAGGGTCGAGTCTTCGCGGCTATCGAGCGGTGCGGACTTCTGCCATTGGACGGAGCCGTCGATGTTGAGCAATTCGGCGTGGGCAGTCAATCCGGGCTGACGGCCGGCGCTGTCGTTGACCACTTCGACGCCGTCGGTGCTGGCGTTCCATTGGATGTGCAAAGGCTCAGCGCCTTTTTTGGCTCCGAAATATCCGGCATCGGTCTCAAAGAAATAATCGTAGGTTTGCCAGAGCAGGGAGGGCCATGCGGGATGGCTCATCCATATAAGAAGGCCGAAGCGCGACTTGCTTTGGCCCTCAAACATGCCGCGATAGGCATCGTAGTCGATGAACTGCTCGAGGCCGTCCCAGTCTTCGATGTTATTTGCGCCGCCGTATTGGGTTTGGATGGCGTCGGGGGGGAAATGGAAATCGGGAAACATGCTGCGCAGGAAGAAATCGTGGACGGGCCAGACTTTGTCCTGGGGCCAGAGGTCGGCCTGGGGGATGATGCGGCGCAGGCTAGCCATCTCGGGGATGTTGGGCGCGCCCATTTCGCTGTGAAATTTTACCGGCGGATGAGCGAAGTAATCCTTGAGCGACATGACGCGGTAGGGGCCGTGACCGCTGACCGGGCCGTCGGCGGAGCTGGAGATGTAGTGCAGGCCGGGAGTGAGGTTTGCAACCATGTTGCGAAGGCCCTGGTCGATGGGCTGGGGCGGGAAGCCTTCGTTGCGGCCGCAGTAGAGGCCGACGGAAGGATGGTTGCGAATGCGAAGAATGTAGTCGTTGGCATTGCGAAGGAAAAGGTCGTTGTCATTGGGATTGGGGCCGTCGACGGGGTTGGCGAGCCAGAAATCCTGCCAGATGACGACGCCGTAACGGTCCGCCGCATCGTAGAGGGCTTCGTCGCCGGTTTGCCCGACCCAGTTGCGGATCATGTTGAAGTGCAGATCGCGGTGGTAGCGCATGGCAACGTCGTACTCGCGCGACCGGTAGCGGAGCATGGATTCAGAGAAGCCCCAGTTGCCGCCGCGGGCGATGAAGCGGCGGCCGTTGATCCACATTTTGAGCACGCCGCCGTCTTCTGAATATTTGAACTGGCGAATGCCGGCCTGGAACGAGGCCGAGTCGGAGACGGCTGCGTTAGCGGTGAAGGTGATTTGCACCGGGTAGAGATTGGGATCGCCGTAGCCAACCGGCCACCACAGTTTTGGATGGGCAAGATGGAGCGCGGGATACTTTGAGGGATCAAAGTGAATTGTTTTCGACGCGGATGGATCGAGGGCGACCGGGACCTGGACGGTGATGGAGCCGAAGCGGGCGCGAAGAGTTCCGGAGACGGGCGTGGATTCCTGATTGTGGAGCGTGGCCTCGATGGAGACGTCGGCGCGCGTNNTGGAAGGTTGGATTGTCGAGGCCGAGCGCGCCTCCGTTCATGGTTCTGCCGACTTTGTCCTTGGTGCTGCCGGGATTGTCGGGCTTGTGAATGAGCACGGCCAGGGCATTGCGCGCGCCGGGATGAATGAGGCTTGTCACGTCGAAGCGGCCGCGCGTGAATGCGCCTTCGATGCGGCCGATGTTCTGGCCGTTGAGGTAGACGTCGGCTTTCCAGTTGATGCCATCGAAGTTGAGCCAGAGGTGCTGTTGCGGCTTGGCAGCGGCGGGCGCGATGAATTCATCGCGATACCAGAAGTCGGCGCAGAAGAAAGAATCGGAGATGGCGTACTGATTGTCGCCGAAGTCGGGGTTGGCGATTGCACCCACATTCAGATAGCTGGTGAGGACAGTTCCGGGGACGGTGGCGACGATCCAATCCTGGTCGGCGAATCCGGCGGCGGAGATGACCTGGCCGGGCGCGGGAACCAGCGACGCACGCTGAACGCGCCACGCGCCGCCGACGAGATTGAGGGCGCCATCGGCCTCGGGGGGCAGTGCGGGTTTGGGGATGGCGACCGGGCCGCCGCGCCCAAAGACCTCAAGCTCGCTGAGGATGTAACTTCCCGGCTGGGCGGGTTTGGTCATGAGAACGCGGACGTAGCGGGCGCTGGCGGGTTGCGCGAGGCGGATGTCGTCGGTGAGTCCCGCGGCGGGCGAAAGAGGTTGAATGGTCTGCCATTGGGAGGCATCATTGGAGATCTGGATCGATCCCTCGATTGCGGGGCGAATCCAGGAGAGCTTGACGCCATCGAAGCTGCAGATTGCGCCGAGGTCGACATAAACCCATTCCTCAGCGCTGCCGGCGCTCATCCAAGCACTCGAGAATTGGGCGCTGGTGAAGTCTCCGGGACCGGAGACGCGGACTTCATTGCCTTTGTTGAAGAGGGAGAGCTCAGCCACCCGCCAGCTCTCGACGCCGGGCGAGTAAAGCTGGACGCGGTAGTAGCGGCAGCGGGCGGGCGCGGTAAAGGGAATGGTCTGCTCGAAGGCGGCGTTGGAGTCGCTCATATCGGGCCAGACGGAGCCGATGGAGCGGCCGAGTTCACTCCATGAGGAGTGGTCGTCGGAGCCGAGTACGATGTAGGTCCAGCCGCCGGCGGGTTTTTTGCCGATGAAGGTGCGCAGGTAGAGGTCGATGCGATCGAGCTGGGGCAGCGAGCCGCCACCTTCGATGCCGAATTCAACCCATGCTTTTTCACCGTGGACCAGCGCGAACGAGGTGACATTGCCATCGAGAAAGAACTCACGCTCGTTTTTGCGCGGGAGGCCGTCGCTGGTTGCGGTTGAGATCCAGCGCGGCAGGTCGTGGCTGCGAATGCCGTCGGTGACCAGTTGCGCGGTGAGGTTGTAGTCGTATGCGCTGGATTGATATGCAGGGCGATGCAAGGCAAGATTGCGATAAGTTGTTTGATCCGCGGCGAGAGTGGGACCGGTGTATTGGTTTGGGTCTCCGGGATAGACGCCGATGCCCCTGGTGTAGTTCTGTGCGTTGCAGATGGATGCGGCGGCGAGCAGCAGGAAGGCGAGCTTTTTCATGGGTTCTCCGGGATGCGGATGAATGATCATTTTCGTAGGCCTCCCTGGCCGCAGATGCAATACTCTGCTTTTGGGCCTATCTGTGCCAAATTATGTCGTGTGCGTCTTCATATCCAATCGCCGCGACTCCATTTGAGACTTCTAGGTCTAAGTGAAACCGTGCAGAGCGTCGGCCTGGTCGCATCATTCCTTGTCTCACAAGGATGATTATGCAATCACCCTCCCGTCGCTGGCTAACGCGGGTCACTGCAAGTGCGCTACTGACAATAGCTCCATCGATGCTTACCGTTGGAGGTTGGGAAGCATGGTGATCGGTTACATGGAGGGGTTGTAATCCCCGGCGTGGAACTGGGCTTCCATATTCAAGCATGAAGATCTCGGCGGAGGCTACCGCCAGAAGCGCCACGAGACTAACGATGAGAAAAGATTTCATCAGTTCCCTCCTCCGTTTGTTCCAGAGCGCTACAAGAGCGCGGACATTGTGGCGCAAGTGAGCAATGGTATCAAACGGGAAACGGGCAAGTCCAAGCGAGGGTCTGGCGGGGGTGGTTGAGGGTTGCCGGGCTGGACTACACTGTGACTATTATGGCTACCGCGAGTATTTCCACCACTATTCAGCCGCGTTCGCCGCAGGGCGTGTTTGCGAACGAACCTTTTGTCGATTTCAAGGCGCCAGCCAACGAGCGGGCCATGCAGGCCGCGCTGGACCACGTGGCTGCGCAACTGGGCCGCGAGTACAGCCTGATTATCGGCGGCGAGCGGGTGAAGACCGAGGACAAGATCCGGTCACTCAATCCCGCGCAGCCGTCGCAGGTGGTGGGCGTGCACCAGAAGGCGGACGCGGCACACGCGGAAACAGCCATGGCTGCGGCGCTCCGGGCTTTTGAGGTTTGGAGCAGAGTCGAGACGGGACGGCGGGTTTCGCTGATTTTGAACGCGGCGGAGATCATCCGGCAGCGCAAGTTCGAATTCATGGCGTGGCTCACGTACGAGGTGGGCAAGAACTGGGCCGAAGCCGATGCGGACGTGGGCGAGACCATCGATTTTCTTGAGTTTTACGGGCGCGAGGCGCTGCGGCTGAACGCGGCAACGACGCCGATTCAGTATCCCGGCGAGCGCAATGAGCTGCTTTATATTCCGCTGGGCGTGGGTGCGGTGATTCCGCCGTGGAATTTTCCGTTTGCGAT
>PLSH01000187.1:0-1912 GCA_003165095.1 Acidobacteriaceae bacterium | reverse complement strand
GACTCGGTTTATTGCCTTTACGGGGTCGAAGGCGGTGGGATTGGAGATTCACGAGCGGGCTGCGCGGACACGGGAAGGGCAAATATGGATTAAGAGAACGATTTTGGAGATGGGTGGTAAGGACTCGATCCTGGTGTGCGCGGATGCGGATTTGGACGTGGCCGTAGAGGGGGTGGTGGCGTCGGCTTTCGGATTCAGCGGGCAGAAATGTTCAGCATGCTCAAGGGCGATTGTCGAGGCTCCTCTATACGACATTTTTGTGGAGCGGGTGCAGGGGCGGGTAGCGAAATTGACGGTGAGCGACCCGGTGGAGAATTCCAATATGGGGCCGGTGATCAACGAGGCTGCGCTCAAGTCGATGCTGGAGTATATCGAGGCGGGGAAGAAGGAAGGACGGCTGGTGGCGGGAGGAAACGCGCCGGCGAATGCCGAGGGCGGCTACTACCTGGAGCCGACGGTGTTTGCCGACATTCCTGCGGACGGGGTGCTGGCCCAGGAGGAGATTTTTGGGCCGGTGCTGGCGATCATCAAGGTTGGCAGCTTCGAGGAGGGCCTGAAAGTGGCGAACAACACCGAGTATGGGCTGACCGGCTCGGTATACACCGCGGATCGCGTGAAGTTGGAAGTGGCCCGGCGGGAGTTTCACGTGGGCAATTTGTATTTCAACCGCAAGTGCACGGGCGCGATGGTGGGCGCGCACCCGTTTGGCGGATTCAATATGAGCGGGACGGATTCGAAGGCCGGCGGCCCGGATTATCTTTATCTGTTTACGCAGGCGAAGAGCGTGGCGGAAGCACTGCGTGCGGCGGAGGCTCGCTGAACGCTCGCGCCGGCTTGGTGGCGGGGTTTGATTTCCCAGGTCTCAAACACTCCGACCCCTGACGTACTATGGTTGAGGGAACGGTAACCACCGCCCGGAGCGCACCCTTGGCCTACGACGATTTGCGCCACTGGATCAGGACTCTCGAAAAGCACGGCGAGCTGAAGCGGGTGAGGGAAGAGGTGTCGCCGGAGCTGGAAATCACGGAGATCACGGACCGCGTATCGAAAAGCGGCGGTCCGGCGCTGCTGTTTGAAAACGTCAAGGGCCATCCGGGGCACCAGGTTCTCATCAACCAGTTTGGCAGCGAGCGGCGCATGGCCTTGGCTCTCGGTGTCGAACGCCTGGATGAGATTGCCGAGCGCATTCATGGCTTGATGAACATCAAGGCGCCGGAAGGCCTGTTTGACAAGCTCAAAATGCTGCCGCAACTGGGCGCGCTCACGAGCGCCTTCCCCAAGACCGTCAGCGCGAAAGACGCTCCCTGCAAGGAAGTCATTCTCCGCGAGAATTTCGACCTGAACGCGTTCCCCATTCTCAAGTGCTGGCCTCACGATGGAGGCCGTTTCATCACCCTCCCCTGCGTCCACACCCGCGACCCGCGCACAGGCAAGCGCAATATCGGCATGTACCGGATGCAGGTCTTCGACGGTCAAACCACGGGGATGCACTGGCAGCGGCAGAAGGTGGCGGCGGAGCACTACCGCAATGCGTTGCGTGCCGCCGCCACTGCCTCCGCCGACGCCGATTCCAGCACCGCCCGCGTCGCCGCCATGGCCGAGTCCGCCGGCGGCGCAGTCGCCATTCCCGACGGCCCCATAGGCGGCCTGCCCCAGGTGGCGCTCGGCAATCTCAAAGGTTCGCGCCTCGAAGTCGCCGTCGCCATCGGAACCGATCCCGCCACCACTTTCTCCGCCATCGTCCCCGCGCCGCCTGAAGTGGAAGAGTTTCTCATCGCCGGGTTCCTTCGCGGCAAGCCGGTCGAAATCGTCAAATGCGAAACCGTCGATCTTGAAGTCCCCGCCAATGCCGAAATCATTCTCGAGGGCTACGTCGAGCTCGGCGAGCTGCGCAGCGAAGGCCCCTTCGGCG
>PLSH01000167.1 GCA_003165095.1 Acidobacteriaceae bacterium | reverse complement strand
GTTGGCGCACCAAAACCGGCGGCCCTGGAGAAGGCCAATGACAAATGCAAAAGCAAAGGCAAAAACAAAAGCTATATGGATGCCGGGCATAGAACGCCCGGCGGCGTCGCGACTCGGATCCAGAAGCCTCCCACGACGAAGCCTCACCATAGGAATCTCTCCAAAAACACGAAACCCTCTGCCAGGCGAGCCCATCGGGCCAACCGCAGAGGGTTTCGATCACCGATTCCTTCGGAGCCAGCCCCGTGTCCTCGGCTCTGGATCACTCCACTGGGCGCGACCCCGGCGGAGCGAATACAACCTTACCACGCATCAGGAAGGCTTGGAAACCGGCCATAACTGCAACGACTGAAGCCGCGCCTTGCAAATGTACCCCGCCGCAAGGTAAAACAATCACGTCTCAGGCCATCCAAAGTGGCCGGTTTTGAAGTGACCACAAGTGGCCGGTTTTAAGGTGATCACCGAGGAAGACGCTGCTGGTGGAAGTGAACTCAGCCAACCGCCGTATCCAACCGCACCGACGCGGGAGTGACTTTCAACGCCCCGTCGCGCGATTGGCGCGCATCGAGAGCCAACGGATTGGCGTAACTCCAGTCGTGCAGCCCGGAAGGGTGCCGCTTGGGCCGTGTTCGCGGCGTAACCAGAACCGGCTCGACAAGATCCTCGCTCTCGAACGCCAGCACCGTTTCGAGCGCAACTGCGCCAGACTTCCAAACCTTGAGTTCGTAATGCGCACGAGCGCCTGTGCGCGCGCTCACCAGCCAGGCGCCCGATGCCGTCTCGGCGATCGCATCCGCATACTCGGCGCGTGGCGCCGCAACGCGTACCTCGGTCGCCAGGGATGAAGTGAAGCACCCCTGGACCGGCAGTCGGATTCCAGAATGAATGGCCAGGAGGATGGCCATCCTCGCTGAACTCCAGTTCAAATCCGTGCGGCGTGCGCTGCGCCCAGATCATCCGTCCGCCTGGAAGATAGAACGGGCGCTCGGCGCCCGTTGCGGTTGCAATCACCCTGCGTAGCGAACGATCCTCGAGCGTCAACTCCCATATCTGCCAGTGATCGCCTCTGCTCTTCTTGCCCGCAAACAGAACCGTCTTGGCATCGAAAGAGACATCCGCGTCCGCCGTGGCCGCGAAACCCTCGACCAGCGGTTCAGCGTTGCCCTCATGCACCAGGAGTAGTTGTGCGCCCTTGGGGAAGCGTTCATGACTCGGTCCGCGTAGCGCCGCCAGCGGCAGATATTCAGGCGCGGAAGTCACGATGAAATCCGCGTCCATCCGCGAGCCTGGATTCTGCGCCTGATCGCCTGCAAAGCCGCAAACCAGCAGCAGCGCCATCGGCGCGGCCAATGCAGTAACTCTGGCTAGAATTCTCATCCAACCGCCTCCGTGGTTGGCGTCGTAGGACATCGCGGTCGTGCCCCATTGGGTAAGCAGGTTGTTCGGATTATAGACCGCCCGTATATTCGAATCTCAGGCTCCAAAAGGGGGTCTGGGGAACGCGGTTTTGCTATCCCGCGGACCCTGGGAACCAACCCTCAGTTTGAAAGCCCGCAGACCTTATACAAAAAGTATCCGATGAGACAAACACCAATGAGATAGTACGTTGCGACTAACCACTAAAACTGGTTCGGTTCTTTGGCGCGGTAGACCCAACCGGTAAAGCGCCCCCGAGTTTTTCCGGTACACGTCGAAACCACAGCACCGGAAAATGAGATTCTCTGCCTATGCCAATAAAAACAACAATTGGATTGTTGAGGCCAGTTTCGCCGCTGCCGTAATATGCGTGTTCATTGCCTGCTATTTGGCGTGGAGAGATGAGCATAAAAAGCTCCTAATTGAGCAAAAGAAGAATGAAGGATCGCGCATTGAAGGAAAAATCAACTTTGCCTTAATCGATCAGAAGAAGAGGGTTGCGAATGGAACGGTCGTGATGACCGAATCTGAATGTTTCGTTACTGTACTGCTGTACGCCACAAATATAAATCCAGCAGATGCATGGTTTAACCTCTGGGCTGCGGACGTGAATTTGACCCTGCATATTGACGGAGCGGTTTATCGGGGAAAGTATGAGGCGCTTGTCTCTGGGCGAATCGAGTTCGTGACAACCCTAGACGAGATCAAAATCAAGAACATTTTTGACTTCTTTGATCGATACCAGTCCGCGCCGATGCAAGACGGTTTGCCTAATAATGGCTGGCTCCGTTTTCGCTTTGATGATATTGCCCGAATTATGCAAGCAGCCAGAGAGCGCACTCCCGTACTCGCCACACTCGCTTTTACCGACACACGCAGTAAAACGCATGAAATCCCGGCGAGGCTAGTTTTGCGGACAGACAAGATCAGGCATTGCAGCGAACCGCCAGCGATGTAATACAAAAACACTTGACACGTCACCGTGCTCCGCATTCACCCAGCCCTAACCCCGCTGCCAGCCGTGAGGACATTCATCGTTCAGGAGTTCAGAGCCAATGCCCAACCAGAAACCGATGCCTAAAAAACCCGGACGCCCAAGATTGGCAAAGAGAGACGCCAAGGGAACCATCGTGCCGGTACGGTTCAGTCCGGAAGACCGAAGACGAGTGGAAGCCGCAGCGAAGGCCAGTAAGCAGAATGTTTCCCAATGGATACGCAGCACGTTGGCTGCCAGAATAGGAGAATAAGGCTGTGGATTTCAAATTAGGACACTACCGGCGGGTCTGGGGGTAAGGTTTCTGGTCAGTGGTTCAAGCGATCTACGATCCGCAAAAGCTGGCTGGCAAAAACAATCACTTCGGCTGCGTCCTCTGGGTGTGTCGAGACGTGCCGGTGACTCTGTGGATTCTTATAAAAGCCAATCGCACCGGCGAAGAGATTTGCCATCGCTTCCTGTTCGGCGGTTGGGAGTTGCGTATCAGTAAGCGG
>PLSH01000241.1 GCA_003165095.1 Acidobacteriaceae bacterium | reverse complement strand
GTCGGGAACATGTAGGGATGACACTAGCAATTCGGGGGTCGGGGTTCCCCTACGCTGCACCTTCTGAATGCCTCTAAAAACAGGCGTCCATTCTAAGATTTTCTAAGACATCTCTTCAAAGCTGACGCCGCAGATTTCCCAACAACACTGGGAAAACCTATTTGGCTGAAAATCCCTATTGACTCTAAAGGACTTACTTTTTACCATCAATACTGAGATTTCTTGAAACGGCTGGTGGAGTGCCCCCCTCCCGGCACCAATTAACTGATTTTATAATCAACAATCTACGGGGTCGCTCAATCTCGTGTCCATGTAGTGCGCGGATCGAATGTTGCCTGATTGGGGCGCATTTGCACTCTGGCAAACCCTCCGATACGGGTCCAATACAATCCCGGCTCATGGCGTCTGTTAACCGAAAAGTAGTTGCCGAGTTGACCGTTGGCGAGTTGACCGTTAGCCAAGCGGACATAGCCTTTTGTCGGATCATGGCAAGGTGGCACGGGGGCCGCTCGACATGAGGCATCGTCCGCGCTCCAAGGCAGACCGCAAGAAGACCAAGAGCGTTTTGCGCCTGCCTGACGGGTGCATTCAGGAAGGGTTGGCAATCAAGCCAATGTCCGTCACGGCAATTCCCGCTTCCTTTGCCTGATACACGGTATTCCAACCGTGGACACTCACAGATCGTAATAGGCCATAGTCATTACGAGACCTGGATCATCGCGGCGTCAGATGAAAACGGACACTCGTGGGGATGGAAAATCAATAAGATACGGACAATTATCCTTCTTAGTCACTGCGTGAGGATGCGAAACTACTCCCAAGCCCCATATGATGGATAATTATAGCGGTTGTTACTGGATAGACTGGCAGTCTGTTTTTTGCAAATCCGAAGATGCGAGGGCACTCCAACTTGATCACTTCTCAACTGTCGTTTACAGGATTTGTCTGGAAGAATCTCTGGCGCCGACGGCTGAGAACGCTACTGACGCTTTGCGGCATTGGCATGGCCATTGGCGCCTTTGTGGGCCTGGTGGGTTTTTCCCGCGCCTTCGAACATGAATGGCTTCGTATCTACTCCAGCAGCGGCACCGACATTGCTGTTATTCAGCAGACATTTCTAAACACCTCGGTGGACGAGTCGGCGGGAGCAACGCTGAAGGCGCTGCCGCTGGTGGCGCAGGCCACACCGATGATCTACAACGTGATGGATCTGACCCCGGAGGTGAATGCGCTGGTCTTCGGCTGGAAGGCGGATTCCTACGAGTTCCAGTCTCTCCAGTTTCTTTCCGGAGGGCCCTTCCGGGACGGTCACCCGGAAGTGATGCTGGGCGAGCTTCTGGCCGCCAACCTGAACAAGAAAGCCGGCGAGACGCTGGAGATTCAAGGCTCTCCCTTCACGGTGACCGGGGTCTACCGCGGGGGGTCGGCTCTGGAAGCGGGTGGGGTCATTATGCCTCTGGACCAGTTGCAGCAGTTGAGCAGCCTGCAAGGCAAGGTCTCCACATTCCATGTGCGGCTGCGCCCTGTGCCTCCCGGAGAAGCGCCGGAGGCTTATCTGAAGCGAGCCCAGGCGCAGATCGAGGCGGCTCTTCCCGGGCTGCGCGCGGTTCCCGCAAAGGAGCGCGCCAGCAACAACGAGTTTGTGCGGCTGGCGCACGCATCCGCGTGGGGCACCTCGTCGATCGCCCTGCTCATTGGCATCCTGGGGATCGCCAACACCATGGCCATGTCGGTCTTCGAGCGCACCCGGGAGATCGGCATCTTGCGCGCTCTGGGCTGGAAGCGCCGGCAGGTGCTGATTCTCATCCAATTTGAAGCGGTGGTGCTGGGCCTGGGCGGCGGCATTCTAGGCATCGCCATGGGATGGTTCGCTCTTCGCCTGCTGGCCGCCCTCCCGCAAACCGCGAGCATCGTCACTGCGTCGTTTCCCCTGCCGTTGTTGGCGGAAGCCCTGGGAATTTCCGTTCTGGCTGGGCTGATCGCCGGGGCGCTTCCCGCGTGGCGTGGCGCGCAACTTTCTCCGGTGGAGGCGCTGCGCCATGACTAGCCCTATTCTGGAAGGCCGCAGCCTCTGCAAGAGCTATGACGAAGGGCGAATCGAGGCCTTGCGCGGTGTGGACATCTCGATCGCCGCCGGGGAGTATATCGCCATCACCGGGCCCAGCGGAAGCGGCAAGTCCACGCTGCTGCACCTGCTGGGAGGGCTGGACAATCCGACCAGCGGCACGGTGCTCTTCAGGAATGCGCGGCTGGACGCGGATGTTGACCTGGACACCTATCGGTCGGGCAGCGTTGGATTCATCTTTCAGGCGTTCCACCTTATGCCCACACTGCGGTCCATCGAGAATGTGCAGGTGCCGATGCTTGCGTTGAACCGCAACGGGAGGGATCGCGCCGCACGAGCCGGGGAATTGCTCAAGGAAATGGGCCTGGAGCAGCGCATGAGGCAGTATCCCAACCAGCTCTCGGCGGGAGAGCGGCAGCGGGTGGCGATTGCGCGGGCGCTGGCTAACGATCCGGAGATCCTGCTGGCCGATGAGCCGACCGGAAACCTGGACAGCATGAATACGGCGCGGATCATGGAGATCCTGATTGGGATCCAGAAGCAGCGGGGAATGACACTGATCGTGGTGACGCATGAGAATGAGATTGCACACTTGGCTGCCCGGCAGATTCGCATCCGGGATGGAAAGGTCGATGCATGAGAACCGGAGGATGGGCATCAGTCCACCTCTCGCGAGAATCGCTCCTGCAATGCCCGCCGCAGCACCTTGCCGTTGTGATTCTGGGGCAAGCTGCCAACCTCGACAATCCAGATACGGCGCGGCGCTTTGTAGGGCGCCAGACGCTTGCGGCACCAGTCCAACAAGTCGCTTTCGCTGGTCAGGGAGTCCGGGCGTAGTTCGACGGCCGCAACGGGAATCTCGCCCTTTTCCTTGTGGGGTAAGCCGAAGGCGACGGCGTGGATCACCTCCGGATGAGCCTGCACAGCCTCCTCCAGTTCGCGAACGTACACCGAGTAGCCGCCCGATTTGATCACGTCTTTCATGCGCCCCACCAGCCGGATCAGGCCAAGGCGGTTGCGCGTGGCCAGGTCGCCGGTGCGCAACCAGCCGTCGCTGGTGAGCAAGCCCTGACTGTCACTTTTGTCCTTCCAGTAATGCGGAACCAAACCGCGACGGCGGATCTGGCACTCGCCCGTCACTCCGGCTGCCACGGGCCCGCCATCCTGGTCAACCACGCGGACGCGAAACGGCGGCACGGGGAAGCACAGGTCGCCGCTGCCGGGTAACAGCGATAAATCGACTCCCATCATAGCGAGTCCTCCCAGTTCCACCATGCCGTAGCCGTTCAGCAACACCGGCGGAATGCGCCGGCCGCCCGGCAACCGGACGAGAGCGCCGAACGTACGCAGGCGCTGCCGAACGTCAAAGGGCAAGTGGTCGCTGGCCGAGAGCCATAGGCGGATGCTCGCAAGCCGCGTGGGCTCCGGATTGCTGTTGACCAGCCGCGCCAGCATGGCGGGTACACCGACGAAAGCGGTGATGCCATAGCGCTCGACAAGGTCCAGCGCCGCGGCGACATCAAAACGATCGAGGAAACAGCCGGGGATGCCCGTCATCAGGCCATATAGCGCAATACTGACAGCCATGATGTGCGACCAGGGCAGCGCAATGAGCGCCAGATCCCTGGGCCCCAGAAACAGTCCGGCCAGAACCGTGGAGGCGCGCGCCCCGAGCAGGGCGCTGCTGGAAAGAGCTGCGCCCTTGGGAAATCCGCTGGTCCCGGAGGTGTGAAATACAGTCACGGTCGCACTTGGATCGATGGAGGATGGTGGAAACGGCGCGCCAGTATTTGTATCGCCTGTGGGAACGCGTACGAATCCGTCCAGTGTTTCCGGCTCATTGTCTGCCTGGATCCAGGTGCGCACCTGCAAGGCCGAGCGGTCGACGATATTGCGCTCGAAGACCGCCTTGTCGGTCACCAGGATATCCGTGCCGCTCTCGGCCAGAATGCGGCGCACCTCGGGAAGGGAGAGAGTCGGGTTCAGCGGAACCGCGATGCCGCCGGCGCGAATGATGGCCAGAAACCAATGAAAGCATTGCCGGTCGTTGCTGCGGTAGATCGCGACCGGTTGGCCGGGACCGAGCGCGACCGAGCTGCGCAGAAAGGCATCGATGGATCGGACATCAGCGTGCAGGTCCGCGAGATGAAATGTGCCGCCCTGCCCGACGGAGACTTTGCAATTCCCCTTCCGCCGAACCAGCTCATCAACGAGATTGGCCACGGTGACGCGCCTGTCACGCGAGAGTTGATAGCGGCGGAAAATGTTCATTGGACAGGCACCGGCTTGCGGCCCCAGTCGCTGGCGACGCAGTAGTGGAACAGGCGGTCAAGATAATCCAGCACCCGCGGCGGGGACACGCCGACGGGTTCCAGCAGCCGCTCGGCGTTGCTGGTATCAAACTGCATGCGCATAGTGAAGTAGTCGCGGTAGGCGCGGCCATCACGCAGCACGCGGCGCTTGCGTCCCCATAAGGCGAGAAATAGCAGCGGCCGCACCGCGGCGAAGAAGAACTTCGGATCGACATAGCGCGGCTCGCGCACATGGAAGTACTCCGCCGCGCGGCGGGCGATCTGCTGGATGGTGGCGCTGCCGCGCGGCCCGGCGCACAGGTGGACCGTGCTGCCCAGGGCAGCCTCATCGAACACAAGCCGCGCGACGGCGGTAGCGACATAATCGACTGGTACGATGTCAAGCACGGCATCTGGAAAGCCCGGCACAGTGCGCCACAGGCGTCGCGCATAGATCTTCAGGGGCCAATACATCATCTTGAAGCTGGAGGTGGCGCCGCTGCGGGAGTCGCCCACGATGATGCTGGGACGCAGAATTATCCCGGGCAAGGAGCCGAGCCGCGAGCGGACCAGCGCCTCCGCCTCGGCTTTGGTCTGTTCATAGGTGTTGCGGTAGCTCTGGCCCACGGCGAGTTCGCTTTCGCGCACCAGGTCCGTGCGCTCGCCTGCCACATAAGCCGTGCCGACGTAGGCGAGGCTGCGAAGCTGGCGCGCGCCGGCGGCGAAGTCCAGCACGCGGCGGGTGCCCTCGACGTTGATGCGGCGCGCCTCGCCGATCGAGTGATCGAACCGCACCGTGGCGGCGGAGTGAATCACGCGAGTCGTCTCCGCGGAAAGGCGCTGGTAAGCAGCGGCGTCCAGCCCGCAGTTGGGCTGGCCGACATCCCCGGAATAGACTTGAACGCGGGACCGCTGGGCCGGAGGGACAAACAAATCGGCGCGTTGCTGACCGGATTGGCCGGGCCGGTCGCGGATAAGCAGCGCCAGCTTGGCGTACGGTTTCCGATCCAGCAATTCGTGCACCAGTTGCACCCCGAGAAAGCCAGTGGCGCCGGTGACAAGGATGAATTCTTCGTTATTCATTCAGGAAGCAACCTCAATGATCGAACAACTCGAAGGCATGTGAACGATGATCCTTGGGTGCACGGACATCAATAAAAATAATGCACCATTGTACACGGAGCACATGCATAAGGAGCGTCGTCGGATACCGGCCTTGAAGCCAGGGTTGTAGGGCAACAAGAAAAAAGGAGATAACGCTTCCAAGCTAGAATAAACCCTCAACGAACCTGTTGCGCTATGTCGATCCGAGCCCAAAGCGGGTGCAGCATGGGCCATTTGGTATGGAAGATTCAGTCGTGATCGAGAAGGAAATGGCAGACTACAAGCGTGTTGCCGCCGTGGGGCAAGACGTGGTGACCAAGTAGAGGACAGGAGCGCATGGCGTCCCCAGTTGTCCCGCACCAATCTAGATCCTCTCCATCGAATTAAACCACTTGGCCGCCTGGCAGAGATTGAAGCAGTGCTGACATTTCCGTCGATTTGTGGCTGATTGATGAGCCGTCTTGGCTAGCTAAATTGTTCTACGGAAGAGATACGGAGGACCTGGCCGCGGGGATATATATTTGGGGTATTTGCATTCGGGGCGATTCATACCGCCAACTCGGAAGCAACCCTCAACTGGGGCGGAAGCACATGAGCGCGTGGTGAACTGATTCGCCATTTTTGACCCGAATCGAAGGTCGACCGAACGCGACTCTCGTTTCCCCTCAAATCCCGTGTACTTGTAGCGTACTCAAGAACCGCGTTTCCTGCGTTTTGATAGTTTTGAGCATCCATAAAAATCAACAACTTATTTAGAATCAATACGAACCGGCAATCCGACCCCCAAACCGGCACCACTTAACTATTTTATAATAAGCAGTTTATGCGACATTATGTCTGCTTGTCCTCGTGGCGTGCAGGTAGGTCAAATGGAACCCTAATCAAGAATTCCCAGTGTTCAGGCTGAACACACCAATGTGAGTCACGTGCAGCTTCAAAATGCTCTCTAGTTCCTGCGGGGCTCCTGGCGTGATTCCGACCGTCTCGGAGCAGTTGCCAAAGCTGCGTCAATCCGGACCGCAACACGGTCTCGTGCCGGCACATAATAAACAACTTGAGCGGATCAAATTGC
>PLSH01000410.1 GCA_003165095.1 Acidobacteriaceae bacterium | reverse complement strand
TGGAATCCGGCAAAGGCCCAGTGAGTCACCTCTTCATCGACCATATCGAGCGACCTTCGGAGAATTGAGCAAAGACAGGCGGAGAGAGACAGGCGAAGGGAACGGAGTTCGGTGTTGCAGGCTAGACTGGATCGAATGGAAAGGAGGGTGGCAGGGATGATGAAACGCGCAGCGAGACTGGCTCCGACGATCTTTTTAATTGCGGCATGGATGACGGTGTGTGTGCCGAATGGGATGTTGCAGACGGGCGCGGCGCAGGAGACGTCGCAGCCGACGATTGTACTGCCTCCTCCGGCACACAGCGTGCGCGCCAATCACAGCGGGCCGGCAATGATCAATGTAAGTCAGCCGGAGTTTCCCGCGGAGATAGTCATCATGAACCGCGGAGACAAGGACTGGCTGGAGGATACGCAGGTGAAGAGCCGGACCCAGGCGGAGATTGTGAGCGCGAAGCTGGGGTGGGCGTACGTGCTGGACAGCGGGTTGGAGTTCCACGCTGGCGAGGTGTATAGCCCGGCCGGCGGAGTGGGGGGAGGCGGATCGTTTCAGGTTCCTGCGCAGAGTGTGGCTCCGCGGGCGGATGCGAAGGGCTTGCTGGCGTTTGTGGAGGAGGTGACGTTTGCGGATGGGACGGTTGTCGATGCCGATCATGCGAAGGTGACGGCGTTTTACAAGACATGGAGCGCTGGAGCGAACGCAGGCAAGGTGGCGGCAGCACCGGCGGCGGCAGCGGCGCAACAGAATATAGCTGGAGGCACAGCAGGGACCGGGCCGGCACGGACGCCGAACCTGAAGCCGATTTCGTTTGACGTGGTCTCGTTCCGCAAGTCGGAGCGTCCGGGCCCGGGGAGGGAGTTTCCAGCGGACGGCGATTTTATTGCGTATCACGGCTCGACCATTGATAGTCTTCTGCAGTTCGCCTACGGCGGAGTCAAGAAAGGGTTCTTTCTGATCAGCGGAGAGCCGGACTGGGTGAAGAACGATTATTACGAGTTCGAGGCGAAGGTAGCGCCGGAGGATGTGGCTGAGTGGAAGGCGATGACGTTGACCGATAAGCGCTACATGGTGCGCGCGGCGCTGGAGGATGCACTGAAGCTGAAGGTGCATGAGGACACGGAAGAGCATCCGGTGTACAACCTGGTGGTGGCGAAGGGAGGGCCGAAGTTGATGGAATACGAGCCGGGCGATACGGTGACGCCTTCGTATTCCGGAGCCCAGGCGATGTCGGGCAAGGTGCTGCGATGGTTCGATCCGTTCAACCTGGTGTGCCAGGACACCACGATGGCGGAGCTGGTGAATTCGATGAGTGGACCGGACCGGGCGGGACGAGTGGTGATCGACAAGACGGGTTTGACTGGCGCGTACGACTTCACGGTGCCGATTCCGTATCGTCCGCTGCCGGAGCAGTTTCGGCAGATCGCGGAAGATTCCGGCGTGCCTACGATGTTTGAGGGGTTGAAGCAACTCGGGCTGCAACTGGTGCAGGCAAAAGGGCCGATCGCAGGGATTGTAGTGGACCACATTGAGCGGCCGGAGGCGAACTGAGCAAAGGGAGAAGCGGATTCCTTCGCTGCGCTGCGGAATGACAAAGAAGGGCGCAGCGGAATGACAAACAAGGATGCTGCGGAATGACAGACAAAAAAGCGGAATGACAAATAAGAACCGGGAATGACACACATGGCTTGATGAAGGGCGAATAGAACGAAGACGAAGGATAATAAATCAGAATCATTGCGAACGAAGCTGGACTGGCAAACGTCTCATAAATGGATTCTTACTTTCAATGCGAATTTCCTTTCATAACGAACTTTCGTGGAACCTTCCGGGCTGTCTCTGCGTACTTGCAGTGAGCGATCTCAATACAACAACTCAATACAACANNGTGCGAGCAATGACCGAGCGCAAACTGCGCAGGCCTGGAACCGGTGGAAGACTACTACTTATCTGCGCGATTGCGTGGTTGAGTGGATTGGGTCTGGCGATGGCTTCTGAGTACCACGGACAGGTGACGTTTANNCCGGGCTCGACGGTGACGGTGACGGCCACGCAGGGAACCAAGACTGCGGTTGCGATCACGGATTCGCAAGGCTTCTATTCCTTTCCCGACCTTGCCGATGGGAAGTGGACGATCGCGATCGCGATGACGGGCTTTGCACCGGTGAAGCAGGAGGTGACGGTGGCGCCGAATGCGGCAGCCGGCGCGTTCGAGATGAAGCTGCTGACGCTGGAGCAGATGCGGGCAGCGGCCAAGCCGGTGAAGGAAGAGGTGGCGCCGGCGGTTGCGAGTGTGGCAACACCGTCAACCCAGGTCTCAGAAGCGAAACCTGGGGCACCCGCGACTGCAAGCACGGGGACGGCTGCGGCGGGCGCGGCAGCGGCGTCCAAGAAGAAGGGCGCGGCGGCAACGACGCAGGAGGCTGGTGCGGCCCCGGCGCCCTCGATGGCGGCTCCCGAGCAGGATGCAACTTCGCAGCAGTCCAACGATGGGTTGCTGATCAATGGAAGCGTGAACAACGCGGCCACGTCGCAGTACTCGATGTCGCAGGCATTCGGCAACAGCCGCAAAGGCGGAAGGTCGCTGTACAACGGCGGACTGAGTTTGGT
>PLSH01000398.1 GCA_003165095.1 Acidobacteriaceae bacterium | reverse complement strand
GGCGTCTTGAAGTGCACCTGGGCCAGCGACCCGGGCATCAGTTGCCCGTCGCCGTTATCCACGTCCACCTCCACCAGCAGCGTGCGGCTTGACGGATCGATGGCGTCCGCGGTCCGCGCCAGCGTGCCCTGGTAGACCTTCCCTGGATGTTCGGGGAAGGTGAGCGGGATCTTCATGCCGCGTTTTACCGTCTGCGAATAGATCTGCGGGACATTGGTATAAACGCGCAGGGTTTTGATCGCCTGCATGTGAAACAGCTCCATCCCCGCGCCCTGGTTGATCAACTGCCCTGTATCGATGTTGCGGGCGGTCACTACGCCATCAAACGGCGCATAGACTTTTTCAAACGACTGCATTTCCTTGAGCCGCTGCACGTTGGCCTGCGCGGAGTGCACTGCTGCCGCGGTGGCTGCCGCCTGGTTCACATACGTGTCCGTATCCTGGCGCGATACAGCGTCTGAAGCCACCAGTCCGGTATAGCGCTGGGCCTGGATGCGGGCATTGTTGGCCGTGGCCTCGGCCGTGGCCAGGTCGGCCTGACCCTGGGCCAGTTGCTGGTCCAACTCCGGCGTATCGATCAGCGCCAGCAAGTCTCCCTTGTTCACCCGCGCGCCGATGTCGAAGTACCAGTGCACCAGGTAGCCGTCGGTTCGCGCATAAATGGGCGCATCGGTGTAAGCGGTCACGTTGCCGGGCAGCACAAAGTTGTCAGTCAGCGCGCCCGGCTGGGCAGGAGCAACGACCACCGTGGGCGCTGCAAGTCCCTGCGTCTCCTGGGCCAGCGCATGAAAGGCGTGCGAACGGTGCAGGATGCCAAGAACCGCCAGCACTATGGCCACTAGGGCCAGAATCCCCACGCCCACCATGGCCCGGCGCGGCGAAACCGGCTTCTGACCGGATGCTGTCCCGGTTTCTTCACCCGCATAAGGATTCGGTTTGGATTGGTTGCTCATGAATCGTTACTCCGAAGTCTCGTCGAATTCATCAATCGTCATGCCCTCGCCGGCACTGTAGGCTTCTTTGCGGCGTCGCTCCAGCCGCCCGTGCACCACCGAGAAAAATACCGGCACAAAAAACAGCGTTGCCCACGTTGCCAGCAGCAGGCCGCCAATCACCGCTCTGCCCAGCGGTGCGTTCTGTTCGCCGCCGTCGCCCATCCCCAGCGCCATCGGCACCATGCCGATGATCATGGCCAGCGCCGTCATGATCACCGGGCGCAGGCGCACAAAGCCCGCATTCAGCGCGGCCTGCCGCGCGTCGCCCACCAGGGTCTCCAACTGCTCCCGCGCAAAGCTCACCACCAGGATCGAGTTGGCCGTCGCCACCCCCATGCACATAATGGCCCCGGTCAGCGCCGGCACGCTCAAACGAGTATTCGTCAGGAACAGAAACCACACAATCCCCGCCAGCGCCGCCGGCAACGCCGAGATAATCAGGAACGGATCAAGCCACGACTGGAAATTCACCACAATCAGCAGGTAAACCAGAAGAATTGAGAACGCCAGCCCGCTCAGCAGGCCGATATACGACCGGTACATGGTCTCGCTTTGCCCGCGCAGGATGAAGTGCGAACCCCGCGGCAGATCCTTCTGGTGCCGGTCAACGATCTTCTGCACCGCCCGCGTCACGGTTCCAAGATCGGTTCCCACCACATTGGTGTAGATATCGATCACCGGCTGCACGTCGTAGTGCGACACCACACCCTGCTCGGTTCCGGGCACGATTGCGGCCATATTGCCCAGAACCTCCACCGGCTTTTGAGCTCCTGGCGCCGCCGATGAGGCTGCGCCGGGAACGGCTGCGCCCGCTGACCCCGGAGCCGTCGTTGAAGCGGCGCTGCCCGGCGCCTGCATCGCCGCTCCGCCAGTCACCGGCAGGCTCTCCAACTCCGCCATATTGTCCAGCCGGTACTGCGGCGCCTGCACGGCCACGTTATACGAAACGCCGTTGCGCGGATCCAGGTAAAAGCTGGGGGTGGTCTGGAAGCTGCCGCTCAGAGCCACCAGCAGGCTCTGGGCCACGTTCTGCTGCGTCAGGCCCATTTCCTCGGCGCGGGTGCGGTCCACATTCACGGTCAGGTTCGGATAGTTGAACGGCTGCTGAATGCGCGCGTCCGCCGTGCCCGTCACATACCGGACTTCATTCAGCATGCGCTCGGCAAGTTCGCGGTTCCCATTCACATTGGGGCCAACCACCTGAATATCGATGGGCGACGAAAGTCCGAAGTTCAAAATCTGCGTCTCGATGTCCACCGGCAGCACATAGAACGTTACGCCGGGATAATTGCGGGCCAGCACCTCGCGCAGCTTGTCCACGTAGGCTTCCGTGGGATGGTGCTTCGAGTTCAACTGCACCTGGATGTCGGCATCCGAAGGTCCCACCGGCGCCGAGGTCGAGTAGGCCAGGTTCAGCGCCGAGTAGGGCAGCCCGATGTTGTCGATGATATTGGTCAATTCGCCGGCCGGTATCTGCTCGCGGATCGTCTGGTCGACGTGGTCGCACAGAGCCGCTGTCTCTTCGATGCGCGTGCCGGTGTGTGCGCGCACGTGAATCTTGAATTGGCCGGAATCCACCGTGGGGAAGAAATCCTGGCCCAGCTCCGGCGCCAGGCCCAGCGAAGCCAGTGTGAAAACCGCGAACAGCAGGATAAACACACCGGCGTGATCGATGCACAGCGTCAGCACGTTCAGGTAGCCGTGGCGCATCTTTTCAAATCCCGACTCGAAGGCCATTTGAAAATGCACCAGCGGGTTGCGGCTCGCCCTCTTGCGCTCGAGTTCCGCGTCGTCGTGCTCCCTCAGCAGGTACCGCGCCATGGTCGGAACCACCGTTCGTGAAAGCAGAAAACTGGCCAGCATGGCGAAAACCACCGCCTCGGCCAACGGAACGAACAGGTAGCGCGCCACGCCGCTCAACAGGAACATGGGCACGAACACGATGCAGATGGCCAGGGTTGAAACCAGCGCCGGCATGGCAATCTGTGCCGATCCGTCAAGAATCGCCTGCTCCAGCTCCACCCCCAACTGCAGGTACCGATTGATGTTCTCGATGGCCACCGTCGCGTCGTCCACCAGAATGCCCACCGACAGCGCCAGGCCGCCCAGCGTCATGATGTTGATGGTCTGGTGCAGCACATCCAGCATGATCAGCGAGCACAGAATCGAGAGCGGGATTGACACCGCGATGATCAGCGTCGATCGAAAGCTTCCCAGGAAGACCAGGATCATGAGAGCCGTAAGGCAGGCGGCAATAATGCCCTCGCGCACCACCCCGCTGATGGCGCTGCGCACAAAGATCGATTGGTCTGAGACGTAGCTGATATTGAGCGCCGGCGGCAATTGGCTCCGGTAATACGCAATTTTTTCGCGCACGCCCTTGATGATGTCCAGCGTCGAGGCTGAGCCCATCTTCATGATGCTCATCACAATGGCCCGGCGTCCGTCCACCCGCACAATGTTGGTTTGCGGCGAACTCCCGTCGCGCACATGCGCCACATCGTGGATATACACCACCGCCCCGTTCACCGCCTTGATGGGCAGGTTGTTCAGATCGTCCACCGCCGAAGGCGCGGAATTCGTCTCAACCTGGTACTCGAAGCGGTCGAGTTTCATGGTTCCCGACGGCGCGACCAGATTCTGAGTGGCGATTGCATTCACCACGTCGGCCGGCGACAGCCCCCTCGCCTGGAGAGCGCTCATATCCAGGTCCACTTGAATCTGGCGCTGCTTGCCGCCGTAGGGCCACGGCGACTGCGCGCCCTCCACCGTGGCCAGCTGCACGCGGATCGTGGTGTTGGCCAGATCGTTCAGCCGCTGTTCGTCCAACCCCTTGCCTGAAAGCCCGATTTGCAGCACCGGAACGCTCGACGCGTTGTATTGAATGATGAACGGCGGCACCGTCCCCGGCGGCAGCGAGCGCAACTGCACCTGGCTGATGGCATTCACCTCGGACACGGCCTCGGCGATATTTACGTCGGGCTGGAAGAAGATCTTGATGATCCCCATGCCCACCAGCGACTGCGACTCAATGTGTTCGATGTCGTTGACCGTGGTGGTCATGCCCCGCTCGGCATTGCCCGTAATGCGGTCGGCCATCTGCTGCGCCGAGAGCCCGTTATAGTTCCACACCACCAGCACGATCGGAATATCGATGTTCGGAAAGATATCCGTCGGCATCGTATCGATGCTGAACACGCCAAGTATCAGGATCAGAAGCGCAAAGACGACAAAGGTATAAGGCCGCCGCAGCGCAAGCCGGACAATCCACATCATAGGGCTGGTATTCGCTCCTCGGCCGGTGTTTTGGTGGTGCTGCTGGCCGCGACCGGAATTCCGCGACCGCTCCCGTTCACGCCGGGATCAGCCCCAGACCGGGCCCGGTTCGCACCGGCTCATCGGGTTCGGGAACCGGATTGCGCTTCTGCCATTCCACCGGTCCAGGTCCAATTGAATTTACTATGGTAGTCGAAATATATGCCCCGCGAAAGGCATGGACAAAAAGTGCATGCGCGGAATTCAGACCCGCCCGCACATTTATAGGACGCTCACGGCGGCCCATAAGCCGCATTTTCTCGCCCCCCGCATCCCGGTATGCGAACCGCGGCCGCCCTTCGTCAATAACCCCCTCTAGAGTCTGTCCAATAGCCGCTCGATCCCTGCCGCCAAACTCTGCGGTTTGGTCGACGGCGAGTAGCGTTCCGCCACCCGGCCGGCGCGATCCACCAGAAATTTCGTAAAATTCCAGCAAATCCGTCCCCCCGCGAAGGACCCGAATAAGCCCGTCTTTTTCTTGCGGAGAAACCGGTACAGCGGGTGCGCTTGCGCCCCGTTCACATCGATTTTGGCGAACAGCGGAAAGTCGATCCCATAATTCTTTTCACAGAACGCGCCAATCTCGGCTGCCGTGCCCGGTTCCTGTCCGCCAAACTGGTTCGAAGGAAAGCCCAGCACTTCGAAGCCTCGTTCCCGGTAACTGCGGCAGAGCGATTCGAGGCCCGCGTATTGCGGCGTAAAACCGCATTGGCTGGCCGTGTTTACAATCAGCAGCACCTGTCCCCGGAACTGCTCCAGGCTGATCGTGCTCCCGTCCAGAAGCGGGGCGGAAAACTCATAAATCGACTGCGCCGGCTCATTCATCGCTGCTGTTCCGCCCCTGTCTTCCCATCAGATGTCGGGTGTTCCGCGCCCCATCTTTGCGGGTGCCCCATGTCTCGCCTTTGGGACATGGGAACCCCCTTTAGGGAAGCCCTCAAATTCCTCGCCCCGGAGCGGTTGCCAGTTCCCCTTACGCGCGTCTAAAGACCATACTGCCAAGTGCAGAGACAATGCACAAGCGTCGCAACCCGCCTCGTTCCGGTAAACTGTGAGCAGGGTGCCCTGACAGCCAGTGTCCCAGGGGCAAATCTTCGCCGCTGGGTTCGTCAACGGGTCCACGGCGGCAGATCTTTGCTGCCGGGGATGGCAATTTGGGGCCCGGCCCGAGTCCGAAGGCGGCAGGCGCGGCAGGGAAATTCCGAGGGAGAGACGGTTTCCGAGCCGGCAATACCAGCCCAGCGGTTTGGGCGGGGTGGCCGCGGTCAAATATAATCATCTTTCTTCGATGCAGGACAAGATTTTGAGCAATGAGGGTGTGCATATTTCTCCCGTGAAGCCGAACCATGGACCGCACCAGAACCAATTGTGCTCGTCGCAGGGCTGCAGCCCGGTGAAGATCAAGCACTCTTCCATCTCTCTCGCCCTAAGCCGGATGGCGCGCGTGCTGCTCGTTGTGGCCCTGGTAGCGGCCGCCGGAGCGGCCCTCGCCCAGACGCCCCAGACCATTGACCAGATCCGCGTCATCGGCAACCGCCGCATTCCCCGCGAGACCATCCTGGCACGGCTGTTTACACATCCCGGCGATGCTTACGACCCCATCGCCGTCGAGCGCGACTTCAATTCACTGTGGAACACCGGCTACTTCGAAAACCTCCGCATCGAACGCGAGGACACCGAGAAAGGCCTTATCCTCAACATTTTTGTCGTGGAGAAGCCAAATATCCGCGAGATTAACTACAAGGGCCTGAATTCCATCACCCAGTCCGACATCCTTGACCGTTTCAAAAAAGAAAAAGTCGGCCTGTCGGTCGAGAGCCAGTACGATCCCACCCGGATCAAGCGCGCCGAGGCCGTCATCAAGGAGATGCTGGCCGAGCACGGCCACCAGTTTGCCACCATCAAGACTGAAGTCAAGAACATCCCTCCCGCCTCCGTCCAGGTGAACTTCAACATCAAGGAAGGCCCGGTGGTAAAGGTGGGCAGGATCCAGTTTACCGGCAACACCCATCTCAACGCCCTCTACCTGCGCCGTTCCATGAAGAACCTCAAGCCCATCGGCATTCCTTACTCCATCGTCCTTGAGGACATCTTCCCGCAAACCTACGACTCCTCCAAGCTCGAGGAAGACACCGAGCGCGTGCGCCAGGCCTACCGCGACAAGGGCTATGCCAACGCCGCTGTTGAAGAACCCAAGACCCAGATCAGAGATGAGGGCGGCCTCAATTGGTTCACCTTCCGTCCCAACAAGGGCAAACGCATTGACATCCTGCTGCCCATCGAAGAGGGCGGCCGCTTCAGGCTCGGCTCCATCACCTTCACCGGAAACAAGCAGATCAATAACGTAAAAGCCCTGCGCGCCACCTTCCCCATCAAGGATGGCGACTGGTTCAACGCCACCATGGTCAGCAAAGGCCTTGAGAACCTCAAGAAGGCCTACGGAAGCCTGGGCTACATCAACTTTGGCGCCATCCCCAAGCTCGTCCCCGACGAAAAGAGCAAAACTGTGTCGCTCGACATCGACATCGACGAGGGCAAGCAGTTCTACGTTTCGCGCATCGAGTTCGAAGGCAACACCATCACCCGCGACCGCGTCATCCGCCGCGAGCTGATGCTCGATGAAGGCTCCGTTTACAACTCCCAGTTATGGGAGTTCAGCCTGCTCCGCCTCAACCAGCTCGAGTATTTCGATCCCCTCAAGGTCGATCAGGACTCTGAAGCCCACCAGGATCCGGATGCCGGAACCGTCGAACTGCTGCTCAAGGTGAAGGAAAAGGGCAAGAACTCGATCGGCATGAACGGCGGCATCAGCGGCCTTTCCGGCGCATTCATCGGCGTCAACTATCAAACCAACAACTTCCTCGGCCTCGGCGAAACTTTGAGCGTGCAGGCAAACCTGGGCAGCATCAGCCGCCAGTTCACGTTCGGGTTTACCCAGCCCTACATCAAGAACCGTCCCATAAACCTCGGATTCCAGATCTTCAACCAGAAACAGGATTACAACGCCGCCAAGAACTACCAGGCCACCACCGGCGCCTCCGTAAACCTGTCGGCTGCCGAGAAATCGCTCACCCAGAATTACAACCAGGACTCTGACGGCATGAACTTCTCCGTCAGCTATCCGTTGAAGCGCCATGCCTTCCAACGCGTCGGCTTTACCTATTCATGGTCGCGGTCCACGATCACGGCCTTCAGCACCGCCTCGCAGACCTTCTTCCAGACCATTTCGTTCCGCTCCGGAATCCAGGGTTCGAATGCCCTGGCCGGCATCATCAACAGCTACGTCTCCCTCAGCTACATCTACAACACCGTCAGCAACCCCGTCCGCCCGCACGACGGCAAGGAATACTCGGTAGCCTTCCAGACCTCGGGCCTGTGGGGCAATGTGCGCTACATCGAGCCCATCGTGGCTTACAAGCGTTTCATTCCCATGCACTACCTCATTCCCATGCAGACCGGACGCAACGTACTCGGCCTGCGCGCGCAGTTGGGCTATGTGCAGGGCTTCGGCGGCGATGTCGCTCCTCCCAACAATCGCTTCTACGCCGGCGGCGAAAACGAAATCCGCGGCTTCGATGTCCGCGGCGCCACACCCTACGGCTACGTGCCCACCCGCGTCAACTTCCAGCTCACCAATCCTGACGGCAGTTGCGTCCCCCGCGATCCCACCAATCCCCAGGACAACCAGTGCATCCAGGTTCCGCTGCCCATCTACGGCGTGGCTTCCATCGGCGGCGATGCCAACCTTACCACCAATGCCGAGTACCGGATTCCCGTCGTCGGCCCGTTCACCTTCGCGTTCTTCGACGACTTCAGCATCGACGCAGCCACCAATCACGGCCAGTTGAAGCAGAGCCCCGAGGGATTCGCCTCTCTCACCGCGCCGCTCTATGGCTGCCCGGTCTATAACAACGGCTCCTGCCAGGGCGGCATTCCCGGTTCCGAGGTTGGCTTCAAGCAGAATATCCGCCCCGTATCGGGCACCAACTTCGTTCCCCGCATGTCCACCGGCGCTGAGATGTCCGTCCTCATGCCCATTGTCAATGCGCCTTTCCGCCTCTACTACGCATGGAATCCGCTGCGCCTTTATGAAACCCCCTATTGCAACGATGTCTTCATCGGCGGCAAACAGGGTAGCTGCACGGCTGAGCTGATTACCCGCGCCATGTTCCCGCCGGGCGGCGCGGGCGACTACACCTACGGCGAAGCCATGGAGGCCTACGGAGCCCGCTACATCTTCCGCGAACCACGCAAGACCTTCCGCCTCACCATCTCCACTACCTTCTAAGGCTGAATTCCGCAATTGCAGATTTATGAGAGCCGCCCTTCTTTGAAGTGCGGCTCTTCCGTTTCTGAGCTGAAACGTATCGGGGACCTTCATCACTTCGCGATCAACCGCGGACAGTGTCCTGATTTGGCATTGCTTTGAAAGGGCACGACTTCAGTCGTGCCGCTACGGCCCGCAAAATGTGTGGGCTTTAGCCCCTGAGGGAACCCTCACTGCAATCTAGGACACCACCCGCCTGGAGCTGCGGCAAACCGCTTCCAAAAGATGCCGTATAATTCACCTAGTTCCTGGCGATGATTTTGCTGGCCTCGCCGCTTGTTTGCGCGCAGCCCGCACGGGGCCTCCGCGAGAAGCCGAATGATCTTCGAAGAGGATTTGCCGCGGGATCGTTCTGTCCGGTAAGCTCGCTCCTCAGGAACTCCGAAGGAGTCTTTGATTCGCATGAAGCGCGTGCCTTTAGTTGTTATTTTGCTCGTCCTGGGATCTGCTATCGCCGTCGCACAAACTGCTGCCGCTCCCGCCGCACAAACTCCCGCCGCTCCAAAGCATGAACCATCGGCCCCGGCCGGACCCCTCAGGGTCGCGGTCATCGCCTTCCAGGCCGCGGTGGGCCAGACCAATGAATTTCAGCGCGACTTTGCCGACCTGCAAAAGAAGTACGATCCCCGTCGCCAACAGCTCAAGACCCTCAGCGATGAGGTCGATTCATTGACCAAGGAATTGCAGAACAAAGGCGCAAGCCTGACTGACGCCGAGCGCGCCACTCGCGCGCATGCCCTCGACGAAAAGAAGAAACAGCTCGATCGCGAAACCCAGGACGCGCAGACCGACTTCCAGGCTGACATGCAGGTGATGATCAATCGCATCGCCTCAAAGGTGGGCGCGGTCATGACCGACTACGCGCAGGCGCAGGGCTATACCCTGGTGCTCGATGCCAGCGATCAGCAATCTCCAATCGTGCTCTACGCCACCGAAAACAACAACATCACCAGGCAGGTCATCGACGCCTATAACGCCAAGTCCGGCGTGCCCGCTCCACCTCCGGCCGTTCAGTCGACGCCCGAAGCGCCCCAGCCCTCCCCCACGCACTGATTGGGGGCGCCTGGCCCACTTTCGGCCCACCCATAAAATGACGGCGCCCCATCCTTTTCGCGCTGCCTGCGAAAAG
>PLSH01000252.1 GCA_003165095.1 Acidobacteriaceae bacterium | reverse complement strand
TCTGGTAAGGATCGGCTTCGGAGTTCGGACGGCGATCCTCGAGATAGCCCTTGTAACCGTGCTTGATGAAGTTGACAGGCAGCCGGACCGAAGCGCCGCGATCGGAGAGGCCGTAGCTGAACTTGTCGATGGCCTGCGTTTCGTGCAGCCCTGTCAAGCGCAGCTGGTTATCCGGGCCGTATACGGCAATGTGATCGGGAATATAGGTTTCGAAGGCCTTCATGAGCGCTTCGAGATATTCCTTGCCACCCACTTCGCGCAGGTACTTGGTGGAGAAGTTGGTGTGCATGCCGCTTCCGTTCCAGTCGCCCTTGATGGGTTTGCAATACAAGACCAGGTCTACCTCGTACTTTTCGCAGAGACGCATCATCAAATAGCGAGCCGTCCAGGTGTCGTCGGCGGCTTTGGCCGAGCCTTTGGCAAAGATCTGGAACTCCCACTGGCCCTTGGCGACTTCGGCGTTGATGCCTTCATGATTGATGCCCGCGGCCAGGCAAAGCTCCAGGTGCTCTTCGACGATCTGACGGGCGATGCTGCCCATATACTTGTAGCCGACGCCGCAGTAGTACGGGCCTTGCGGGACGTTGGGATGGCCGTCCTTCGGGAAGCCGAGGGGACGCCCTTCCTTGTACAGAAAATATTCCTGTTCAAAGCCCACCCACAGGTCGGGGTCGTTCTCGATGGTTGCCCGCGCGTTGGTGGAATGCGGTGTGCCATCGGGATGCATGACTTCGCTCAGGACGATATAGGCGTCCTTGCGGCTTGCGTCCGGATAGAGCGCCACAGGTTTCAGTACGCAGTCTGATTTGCTGCCCTCGGCCTGCATGGTGGAACTGCCGTCAAATCCCCAAAGGGGCAGATCGGCAAGTGTGGGCGGCTTCTCAAAGTCCTTCAATTGAGTTTTACCGCGCAGTTCTGGAACAGGTTGCCTGCCATCAAGCCAGATGTACTCCAGTTTGTACTTAGCCATGGTCTCCTTCTTTGGGATGGAAGAATTATTGGGTATGCAAGCAAATCCTAGGGCTTGAGTCATAAGGAACCCGTGAAGATTTGTGAGCGGAGGCCAGGAAAACTGCGGGGATCAGTGCCGGTGGGCGATCAGGAACATTAGCAGAAGAATAATGACCGGGATCATTGCCAAACCGCCGTAATAGAGAATCTTTCTCGACAGCTGCGACTTGCGTTTTTGCCAGTTTCGCAGCTCCTCGCGGTCTTCCACCCCCACCTCGTCCAAGTGCTCCAGGTCGCGCGCAAACTCGTGTGCGGCCGCGTACCGGTTTCTTGGGTCGCGCTCCAGCGCCCGGTACAAGACCTCCTGCAGTTGGGGAGAGATTGAGGGATCGGCCACGCTGGGAGGCACAGGATGATTCAGGAGGCGGTCGTTCATTGCCGCCAGAGGCGAGGGGCCATGGAAAGGCAGCTTGCCGGAAAGCATCTCGTACAGAATGACGCCCATCGAGTAGATGTCGGAACGCCCATCCCCGCGTTTGCCCTTCACCTGTTCCGGCGAAATGTAGTTGGGGGTGCCCAGGGTCGCGGTGAAATTGGCGTAGGTAAGTCGGCGCGCCGCCATGTCGCTGGCGATGCCGAAGTCGATCAGCTTGATGTTGTCGTCGGCGTCCACCATGATGTTTTCGGGTTTCAGGTCGCGATGCACGACGCCCTTGCCGTGAATGTAATCCAGCGCGTCAAGAACGGCGATCGCGATGCGGATGGCGCGATCCTGTGGCAGCCGGCCTTCATCCATGATGCTCCGCAGCAACCGGCCCTCGCACCACTCCATCACCATGTAAACGCGAGAGCGCTCTTCGCCGCCGTAGACGCGCATCACCCGTGGGTGGTCGAGTTTTTCGCCGATTCCAGACTCGCGCTGGAAGCGGTCGGAGAGCAGCGGGTCGGCCTCCATGTCGGGGTGGGGAATCTTGAGCGCCACAACCCGGTTGTTGCGCAGATCCGTGGCGCGAAAAATGGAGGCCATGCCGCTTCTCGCAACCGGTGCGTCGATGCGATAGGAATCGATCTTTGTGCCGGTCTCCAGGCCATCGAAAAAGCTCATCGCGCTGCACGCTCCGTCAAGGTAACTTCTTCTACTGTATCTGGTTCGGCTTAGCCGGACTAAGGATTCCGTAAGCCTCTCCACTTGGGCGCGGATGCCTCAGGCCGGCAGCCGGTAAGGCCGCCCCCGATACATGCCCACCTGCTCCACGGAGCGCACGCGAATCACCTGCGCGGTGGTGTTGTCGCCGCCGTCGATCTCCACCGCGCGCGCCACCAGCTCGCGGGCCAATTCGTCGGCATTCTTCTTCTGCGAGACGATGGCGGCAATCTCTGTTTCGCTCATCTCGTCGTGCAGCCCGTCTGTGCATAGCACCAGCGTGTCTCCCGCCTGCAGGGTGACGGCAGCCGTATCGGGAGACACGAACATCTCCGGTCCCAGCGATCGAATCAGCACGTGGCGCGAGTCGGAATCGGCGATCTCGCTGGTCGAAATCAAGCCCATCTTGCGCTGCTCGTTTACCAGCGTATGATCCTGCGTCACCTGCCGGGCGTTGCCGTTGCGGATCAGGTAGCACCGCGAATCTCCCACGTGCGACACCACCGCCTGGTCATGGCGCATGGCGCAGGCCACCAGCGTGGTCGCCATCCTTTTGCCCCGGTATTGCGCTTCCAGGGTGCGATCGTGAACCGCCGCATTGGCGTGCTGAATCAGCCGTGGCAGCAGGCTGATCAACATGGTTCCCGCCTGCGCGCCGGCAAACTCCCCGGTCATCACAGCAATCGCGGTGGACGACGCCACTTCACCCAGGTCCATGCCGCCCACCCCGTCCGCTACGGCGAATAGATATCCGTGCGACCGGCCCTGTTGGCGCGATGTGGGGATAAACGATCCCATCGCATCCTCGTTGTTGGTGCGGACCTTTCCGAAATCGCTTGCCTCGCCGAACTGCACATCTAACATTTACGCCGCCGTATGGTCATCCCTCCCGAGCGCCGCCGGAAGAATGTCATTTTAGAAATTGTGATACATTGGCTCGAAAAAAACCACTGGGTGGTTCTCTGTTCCTCGCCTCCGTGAAGAGGTCGAGTAGAGATGCCACCCAGCAGTTGCGAGCAGGTTGAAAATTGGCGGCCTGATTTATCTTGCGGTGAGCAGAATCTCCTTGCCCTTGGCCTTGGAAGAGCGAAGGAAGTAAATGCCGCCGTAAATGCCCCAGATGGCTGAGATTCCCAGAGCACACAGCGGCTCCTTCAAAGTGCCCAGGCTGAAGACCGGGCCGATCAGGTAAAAGGCCATGCAGGTAAGGTTGGCCAGGAGTCCGAAGCCTGGAATTAGCCAGTGCTTGACCAAGCTGAAGTCCGGACGGCCGGTGTAGGCCACGATGCAAAGGAAGCAACTCAGTGCGTAGAGAATGAAGGTGCCGAAGTTGGAGGTGAGGGTAATGGCCAGCAAGGAATTGGGCAGCGCCGCCAGCGTGTCGTGAGGGAGATAGCCGAAGCTGGAGAAGATGCCAGGCGGCAAGGCTTTGATGGTTGCGTCGGTGGGCGCGGCGGCGTCACCGAACAACAATGAGACGGCGATAACGCCGATGACCGCGGAAATCGAAGCCAGAGTCCAGATGGCCTTGCGGGGGCTGAGCGACTTGGCGTGCAGGATGCCGAAGTGCTCGGGCGCCTCATCGTCCTTGCCCATGGCNNAGCAGCGCGTCGCCGACAATGATCATCATGTCGCCGATGGGAGCTGCCGATTGCCCCGCGCTAGCCATGGTATAGCCGGAGTTGAGGAAGTAGTTGGCCGCAAAGTACTCGAACAGATAACAGATCAGGCCCTGTATGAGCAGTGAAGAGATGACGGCGATGGGAATATGCTTGGTGGGATTCTTGGCCTCGCCTCCCATCG
>PLSH01000034.1 GCA_003165095.1 Acidobacteriaceae bacterium | reverse complement strand
GACGAATGAAATTGACCTTTGCTTCCCTGCCGTGATCGGGAAAGCGAAGTGAGCTTCGGCGTGCGGGCGGTCCTTCCGTGTTCCTCGCCGCCCCGCCGAAGCGAATTGACTAACAGCTTGGCCAAGAACGGCCCGGCGCAGGAGAGAGAGAATGACCAGGACCGCAGCAACAGCGATACCGCGCGAAACTAACAGCGCCAGGCAAGATGATCTCCGCGCTGGCGTCGATGAACTGGAACGGGCAATCGAAAGGCTCAAGGACTCGGCTGCGCGTACCCAGATACGGTCAGAGAATCTGATGGCCGAGCGGGGACCGCTTGTCGTGCCCGCTCGGTCTGGGAAAAGTCCCGAAGCCCAAAAACGCATGAGAGAGATCGACCAGGAACTGGAGTCCCTCCGACCGGGAATCGCAGATGACGAAACGGCGATCTTAGAGCTGGAGGCGCAGCTCGTCTGTGCGCAGGATGCGCTGTCGATGGAAAAGTGGGAAGCTGAACGCGCCAGGCTCCGCGCCTTGCTGGTGGAGCGGCTAAAAAGCGACAAGGTTGCGAACCTGCAAAAAAGGGCGGCAGACCTGATAGCGGCCGTCAAGGAAATCAAAGAAGAGGATGCGCAGCTCGGCGCCGAGATCGCTGCCTTTGATCGGAGGGCGCGCTTTACTGGGATGGAAGACGGACTCGTCGGCGGTGTGATCGCCTGGGACCTCTTCTCGCTTCTGCCGCGGGATTGCTTCGCTTACCTCAACAGAAGCTACTACGGCAAAAGCCTCCTTTTCTACGATGAGAGGTCGTGCGGCGCGGCGATCGAGAGCCTCGATCGCTTGGACTTTGCGCGTTAGCGGCCGTCTTAGGACCGGTGGCCGTGCCCAATTGGGCCTTTTTTTAGGGATGTGACTTCGAGTTTTATGGTTGTTTTGCAAGGAATTTGCGGGCGGTATGCCGCGGGAAAACGGGGATCGGAAATGAGTGATTCGGCGTCAGTCTTCGAACAACCGCGTAGTCGCCGAGAAGCGTCTGAAATGCGCGTTCACCTCGGTTACGAGCTTGAAAGAGGCAAAGGCCAGATTCAGGCTCTCTCCGCCGACCGCGCCAATCTTACAGCCGAACGCGAAGCGCTGACAGCCGGTTACGGCGGAATCACTGGCCGAGACCGACAGGAGGCGCTGGCTGCAATTGATCAGAGGTTGGATGAGGTAACTCGCCTCACTGCCAAAGAGGAGACGCGGATCGGCGTCATCAATTCAAAGCTTGAACTGTTGCGTTCTTTGGCGAGCGGGTCCTAAAACGCGCCAGGACGCCCGTAGAGGCGTCGGCAGGATTCCAGGCCACTGCCCTACACGGTTTTTATGGAAGAGGGAAGGTGCCTAGCTGGGGTTCGTTCCTCAGATGCTTTAAGGGCAAGTTTTTCGGGAGCGGACCCCGAAACGGTATTCGGCAGGTCGGAGAGATTTATGGCAGTAGAAACCAGCGCCGTTAATATCGTCGTCAATGTCACCGACGCCAATAGCGCGGCGGCGATTGGCGGGGTCACAAAAAATATTGATCAGCTCGGCGCGGCTGGACTCCGGAGCGGTGAGCAGGTCACAGCCGGCATGAACAGGGGCGGAGCTGCCGCGCGGGAGATGGGCGGCCATTTCCAGACATCGCTTGATTCGGTCCGGCTGCTCAGGCAGGAGCTGGGCATTCGCGTGCCGCGCAGCATGGAGACGATGATCTCCCGCAACGAAGTTCTGATGGCGGGAATCACGAAGCTGAGCGGCCTGATGGCCGGCGTTGGCTTCGGAATGATCGGCGTGGCGCTCTTCGAGGAAGCGGCGAGGGGCGCTCGGGAACTCTGGCAAAACTATCTTTCGCTGAACAGCGCGGCGGATGAATACCAGAAGACGCTCGAAAAAACGAGAGATGATGAGTTTGGGAACTCTCGTGACATAGAAACCACGACGATGCGTATTCGCGAAGCCACGGCTGCGGCGAAGGGCTTCCGCGCCGAAGCCGAAGCGACTAACCGCGCAGGATGGGGGGCAATCGTATCTGGCATCACCATGGGGAACATGCAAGGCGCTGCCAGCGGCGTAGGGATGTTGTATGCCGCGCATCAGGAGGCAGGGGCCGCGGTAAAGGGACAGGGGCAGACAGCTACCCTCACGCCGGCGCAAATCGAGCAGCAGCACGAATTAAACGTGCTCAAAATCCAGGCGGATCATCAAAACGACGAGCTGGGCCGCAAACTCGCCGAGAACCAGGACAACTTCAACCGTGATCGGGAGCTGAATAAGGCAGAAGTAGCACTGGGCACCGCCAACCCCGAAGCGCCCGATGCCGGCAAACAGAAATTAGCTCTCGAAAATCAGCTAGCGCGCCAAGAAGCAGCTAAAGGGGATGGCGACGCGAAGTCGCGNNGCAGGAGGCGGCCGCCGAAGAGGACTTGAAGCGCCGAGGGCTGGCCACGCCGCAAGCAATAGACGACGTGCGCGCGAAGTTCCACGGCGAGCAGATGAAGCGGCTGGAAGACGAACAGCGCGAGACTGAAAAACTCGGCCGCGAAGCTGGGATGGCTGGGATGACCGGCATCGCGAAGACGCGCGCCGAGGGCGAGGACCGCATCGCCAGCCTCGATCCGAACCTTGACCCGACCGAGCGCGACAAGCGCATCCATTTCATCAATCAGCAAACCAACGCGCAGATCGCGGCTGACCAGCGATCGCTTGCCGACGAAGTCAAAGGAATCGTCGATGCTTCCGCGGCTCACCAGATATCGGAGTTTGAACGGATTCGCGCCGAAGGGTCCAGGCGACTCGACGAACTGAAAAAGAAAATCAGGGAAACGTACGGTGAAGCGCCGAAGATCGGGCCTGCATCCGTTGACCAGCAGGCAGGCGCGCATATCTTCC
>PLSH01000106.1:1903-4659 GCA_003165095.1 Acidobacteriaceae bacterium | reverse complement strand
CGCGGAGTTGTCGCCATCGGTGGAAGAACCAGACAGGGATCGACCTTAAGAGATCAAACGGAGACAGGCAGAAGCTCACAGTTCATCACCACAACCACAACCAGAATTCGAATACGGAGAGAAGCGCCATGAAAATGACGATCAAACAATTCGACCGCAACTCGATGCGCCTGCTGGCTGGGGCGTGCAGCCTTTGCATCCTCCTTGCCCTTGCGCCTGCGGCGTTTGCTCAGCAAGGCGCCCCGGCGCTCGGCGGCATTCACCAGGTTTCCGGTTCGACTGCATTCGCGCCCCTGGCAAGCATCCAGGCGGCTTCACCCGCTGCCGGCGCTGTGCAAGCTGCAAAGCCGCTGGCCAGCCTGGCCAGCACAGAGGAAGAGAACGCGCCGGCAAACTCGGCCAAGCCAGACGGCGGGGGCATCAAGGTTCACGGGCACTGGGTGATCGATGTCAGGAACCCCGACGGAGCCCTCGTCCAGCATCATGAATTCGAGAACTCCCTGCAGTCCATCGGGCAGGGGTTTCTGGTCGGACTGCAGTCGGGTTACATGACCCCCGGCGACTACATGATCGTCCTTGTCGGGACAGGCGCCACCAACTCACCCTGTGCCGCGACAAACGCTTACTGCGGCATCGCGCACTCTCTCTCGACCTACCCCGCGCTGTCCTATTGCGCCACTTTCTACTGCACCGGCAGCTCGCTCAGCTACGCCTACAACTTTGGAACGGCCTTTGCGGGACCCTATTCGATGGTACTCTCCGGTTCGATCACGGCTAACCAGACTGGTGTTATCGGCGCTGTCTCCACGGCCATGGCCCTCTGCTCCAATGTTGGACTCGCCGCCGTCCCGAGCACTATTGAGACCAGCAGCCCAGCCACGTGCGCAACGCAGACTACTCCAGAGCCGTATTTTGGCCCGCTGACGGGCACCACCCTGACAACTCCCGTCCCAATCACCTCCGGCCAGATCATCCAGGTAACGGTCACCATCAGCTTCTCTTGAGCTTCACCCCGGAATCAGGCGAACAAGATCAAGGCTGATGCTCACAGTTCATCACCACAACCACAGCCAGAATTCAGACACGGAGAGAAACGCCATGAAAATGACCATCCAACAACTCGACCGCAACTCGATGCGCCTGCTGGCTGGAGCGTGCAGCCTTTTCACCCTCCTTGCACTGGCCCCGGCGGCATTTGCTCAGCAAGGCGCCCCAGCACTGGGCGGCAAGAATCTGGTTTCGGCTGCGACTGCGTTCGCGCCTCAGGCAAACAATCAGGCGGCTTCTCCCGCTGCCGGTACTGTGCAGGCAGCAAAGTCGCCAGTCCGCCCGGTCAGCGCAGAGGAAGAGAATACGCCTGCGAATCCGGCCAAGCCAAGCGGCGAGGGCGTCAAGGTTCACGGGCATTGGGTGATCGACGTCAGGAACCCCGACGGAACCCTCGTCCAGCATCGCGAATTTGAGAACTCTCTTCAGCAAACCGGGGCAGGATTTCTGGTCGGACTGTTGTCGGGTTACATGACCCCCGGCGACTACATGATCCAACTGGGCGCGGCCATCGGCAACGGGCCCTGCGCCGGGGCCGACTACCAGATCTGCGGACTCGTCCACAATATCAATACCAGTCCCGCGATCAATTACTGTTACTCACTCTACTGCACCGGCAGCTCGCTCAGCTACACCTACAACTTTGGGACGGCCTTTGCTGGACCCTTTTCCACGGTGCTCTCCGGCTCGATCACGGCTAACCAGACTGGAAACATCGGGACCGTCGAAACGGTCCAGGCCCTCTGCTCCAATCTTGGCGCCTCAACCACCGTCAACCCGGGCACCAGTGAGACCACCAGCCCGGCCACGTGCGTAACCCAGACTACTCCGCAGGCGTGGGTTGGTGAGCTGACGGGCACCACCCTGGGGACTCCCATCCCAGTAGTCTCCGGCCAGATCGTGCAGGTAACGGTCGCCATCACCTTCTCTTAGCTTTTTCAGCACAGAATCAGGCGAACCAGAGCAAGGAGAGAAGCAATGCGGAACCGTATGGTCAATTCGGTAACTCCTGGGGAGCAGCAGAGCCTGCGCGCGGCGCGCAGATTCGCTCCTTCGATTAAGTCAGCTTTCCTTTTCGCGGCCCTGTGCGCGGCCCTGTGTGCGGTATTGTTCGGCGGGGCGGTGAAAGCCTTCGCGGCGGATACCATCACCTGGACGCCCTACGCTGGAACCCCCAACGTCAATGCGACGTTCCAGGCGTATCCCGGAGGCCAGTCGGCTGACAATACGATCGTCCTGACCATCACAGGGTCGGACACTCTTGAAGGAACACAATCCGGCCAGCATTTGGCTATTACCGGCGCGAATGCAGCACAATTTCAGGAAGACACCAATGTTTTCCCTTCGTGCTCCGCAACATTGGGCGAAGGAGATGGCGCTGCCCCTCCCTACACTTGTGTTCTACCCATCTACTTCAATGCTCCAGCTACGCCTGGAACCTACACCGCAACGCTGACCTACAACTACCTGGACGGAACAAGCCTCGGCAGCCAGTCGATTACCCTGACCGGAACAGTTCTTGCCGTTCCCGCTGCGACGGGCAACGCCAGCCTCGCATTCCTACCCGTCACGACCATTTTTGCCGGGACCGGAACCCCGGGATACTCGGGCAACAACGGTCCGGCGATTGACGCGGCATTGAGCGATCCTTCCGATGTAGCCGTCGACAGCCTGGGGAACGTGTATATCGCCGACAGCGGCAATTATGT
>PLSH01000106.1:0-1870 GCA_003165095.1 Acidobacteriaceae bacterium | reverse complement strand
CGACGGCTTGTATGCGGTCCGCAAGGTGAATGCGGTCACCGGGGTGATCACCACCTATGCGGGAAGCACGAGCTTCGAATACGGCTATTCCGGAGACGGCGGATTGGCAACCAGCGCACTGCTCTACGCGCCTTCCTCGCTGGCCTTCGACCCCAACGGAAATCTCTATATTGCAGAGATCGATACCAACGACATCCGCATGGTGAACTCCAGCGGGATCATCTCAACCTACGCCGGGCAGAGTTCGTATTACAACCAGACGCGTGGATATACGCCAAACTTTCCGGGCTTCTCAGGAGATGGCGGCCCGGCGTCGAGCGCGACGCTATTCCGTCCCTACTCACTGGCGATCGTGACCTCGAACAATTTGCTGGTGGGGGATGTTTCCTACCTCTACATTGCGGACGGCGAGAACGACCGCGTGCGCGTTGTGGATCTCGGCACCGGAATCATCACTACAGTAGCGGGCCTGGGCGCATTCTCAACCGGGACACCCGCCTCTCTCGGTGCGGTGGATCTGCCCGCCGCGACGGCCGAAATCTATCCCCAGGCGGTCGCCATCGATCCCGCCGGAAATTTCTATGTCATGAACTTCGACGGTCTGCTGTTCAGGACGGACGCGGTCACCGGCCTGATGACCCAGTTCCCGTCTTCGAGCACCACCACCCTTTACGCTGGAGGAGGCTTGACCGCGGGAATGACGTTTGCGAGCTCCGGCCCCATGTACATCGCGGCGCAGAACCTCAATACCGTCACCAAAATCTCGGCGCAGGGCGCATTGAATTTTGGCAGCGTGAATGTGGGCGACACCAGCAGTTCGCAGTTCCTGACCATCCGGAACAACGGCTCAGGGCCGCTCACTTTCAACGCCACGCCCTACGCTGTTGCGGGCAACTTTGGCGTGGTTGACACGGGCACATGCTCTTTCGGCGCCATTCTCGCGGTAGGCGCATCCTGCACGGTGGCCGTCAACTTTAGCCCCCAAGCCTCTGGGCCGCTCACCGGAACAGTCAGCTTCGCCAGCAACGATCCAAATTCTCCGCTGGTTGCGCAGTTGAGCGGCATCGGTATCGGGCCGCCGCCAACAACCGCTACGCTTTTGCCTTCGCCGCTTACATTTCCCAACACCGGTGTTGGGCTCGAAAGCCAGATGACCGCCACGCTCACCAACACCGGCGCTTCCTCGCTCTCGATCATCTCGATTTCGATCACCCCGGGATCCCCCTTCACCGTTGACCCGTCGAGCACATGTCTCAACCCCACAGTGGCTGCCGGCTTCACCTGCAGCATCGTGATTAACTTCAATCCGCTAGCGGCAACCACCTACTCAGCCACGTTAAGCGTGAGCGATAACGCGACTGGAACTCCGCAAACGGCAACCTTGACCGGAACCGGCGCGCTGGCCGTCAATCTCTCCGTCAACGAGACCATCCACGTTACCGATGCGCCAGATTTCACCTCTGCCGCTTCGCTGAACATCGCCGAGACCATCCACGTTACCGATACGCCCGTGCCCAACACTGCCGCTTCGCTGAACATCGCCGAGACCATTCACGTTACCGATGCGGTGACGGGGTTGACCGCAATCTCTGGCCCGGCCGCGCTTTATTCTCCAGCACCCAACGTAGGCACCGCTCTAGGCACCAGCAATGTGCTCTTCCAATGGACCCCAGGAACCGCGACGGAATACGAGCTCTTATTGGGCACCACCGGCGTGGGTACGAGTAACCTGTTTAGCTCAGGCAAGATTACTGCGCTTTCCGCATCTGTAATCACGCTACCGGCTAATGGCGTGACGGTTTTTGCCAGACTATATTCACTGATCGGCGCAGCCTGGCAATCCACCGACTACACCTATGTCGAAAGCGGA
>PLSH01000035.1 GCA_003165095.1 Acidobacteriaceae bacterium | reverse complement strand
TTGGGTGCTGGAGAATAGAGCACGGCCGGGCTCGGGGCCACGGTCACTCCAACGGTCGCGGTTGCGGATAGATTCAATGGCGGATTGAGCGCCAGCGTCGCCGTAAATATGTCGTTATTGGCTCCCGAGGGAATGACCAGGTTACTGAATGTGGCTGAACCGGAAGTGAGACCTTCCGATGTGGTTCCGGTCAGCAGGCTGGCGCTGTCGGTCATGGTTACTATGGCCTTTACAAAAGTGGCCACCGTGCCGCTTTCTGTCAAACTGACCACGGGCGCGGGCGAGATGGCCTGATTCACGGTTACGCTTGACGGCGGCTGAGTGGTAAAGCTGATCGCGTAATTGGTCTGCACCGATCCCGCGTCCACCGTGAAAGACGGGCAGTAGCCGCCGGTTGGCTGCATCGGGTCACCGCGCTGGTCGGTCGTGGTGCTGCCCGCATTGCCCGCGCAAATTGCAATGCTGCCCGGCAATGGAATCATGGTCTGGGTCGGACCGCCGTAGTTGGCGAGAGGAGCCAGGGCAACGCCTGTGCCGTTCTGTGGAGTGTTGTCGTAGACGCCGATCAGGTTGCCGTTAATCACATTGCTGCCATTCCAGTAGTTGCTGGTCGAGTTGTAGTCCTGGACGTCATCTTCATTGGAGGCGCCGTTCATGTTCCCCGCAATGACGCTATTGGCCAGTTGCAACAGACTGATGTTGTAGATTCCGGCGCCGCTGCCTGGGCTCAAGTTGTCGGTCGAATTTCCAGCCATGGTGCTGCTGCTCACCGTCAGCACGCAGCTGCCCGGATCGTTGCTGATGGCGCCGCCGCGGCCGAGGCCGCCATTCGCCGACGTGTTTTGGAAGAATGTGCTGTTCGTTATGGTGACAGCGCCGCAGGGGTAAGTGGTTGAGTTGTCAATGGCTCCGCCGACGCCGCCTGTAGTGGAGTTCGAAGAGAATGTGCTGTTGACGATCGTCAATGTGCCGCCGGCATTGAAGATAGCTCCGCCCGAGGCGGTCGCCTGATTGCCCGTGAACGTAGTGCCGGAGATTGTGATCGACCCGAAGTTGGCAATGGCTCCGCCGCTGCCTCCACCCGCAGCATAGCCGTTTTGAATAATGAGGTTGTTAATTGCCGCGTTGTTTGCGGCATTTTGGAAAATCGTTCCGTTGTTCGCGGTGCCTGTGCCGCCGCCGTCCACTGTTACCAAATTGGTGAGCGTGGCGCCGCTGCCGGAGGTGAGGCCCTGGATGGTCGCGTTCGTCCCTAAGTTGAGCGGGCCATTCGCCCAGATGTTGGGTGAGATGGTATTTGCGGTTGGATTGCCGACGAGATTCGATGCCGCAAAGACCGTAGTGTCGAATTGAATATTGCCCGTTCCGGCGACCGATGCGGTATTCAGCGCGTCGCGCAACGTGCATAGACCGGCGCTGCCCCCGTTGTTGCCGTCGGTGGTATTGCTCGTTGTGGAAACGAGCGGCGTGCAGGTAAACGTTCCGGCGTCGTCGCTCGTCGTATTCACTACAAAATTCGGCAAATTTACATTGTAGGTGAGGGTATTGCTGGTGTTCGCTGCGTCAGTTGTGTCGCCCGAGTAATGCGCCGTGAAGCTGTGCGCGCCAAGGGCCAGCGGATGGCCAATGGTCGAGGCGCTGAACGTAAAGGTTGCGGTGTTGGGCGAGCCGACGCTGAGGCTTGCGGAACCGTACGCAAGGCTTCCGTCGAAGAAGGTGACTGTGCCTGTGGCCGTGGGGGAAGAGACCGTGGCCGTGAGCGTCACCGGCTGCCCGAGTGGCGCCGAGGATGCCGGCGAGGCCGCAAGCGTGGTGGTGGTGGCCGGCGCCACCGAGAGAGTATAGGTCTGGGAAATGGTGAGAGCGCTAGTGATCGCGTCGGTGGCGCTGAGCGTGAAAGTATAGCCGCCGGCCTGCAGCGGCGTGCCGCTCAGCGTCCAGCCGGTTCCGGTGGCCGTTCCCGATGGCGTCAACGTAACCCCGGATGGCAGAGTTCCCGAGCTGGTCAGAAGATAGCTACCCGAACCATTCGAGATGCTGAAACTTTGCGAGAACGACACTCCCGAGGGTGTGGAGATGGTCTCGCTGACCGGCGAGATTACGAGCGCCGGCAGAACAGTAAGGTTCGTCGAGGCGCTGATATATGAGCTGGCGCCGATGATGATTTCCCCCGTGCTGAGCGTCCCGCTGCCGACAGTATCGACTGACAGGCCGGAGAAAGTTGCGCCTGCGCTTTCCACGGTGGTAGCAGTGTTGCCGCTCAGATTTCCAGGCCCTGAGTAAGTCAGCGTCAGTGGCACGCCTCCTCGGCTCGCGCCGTTCTCAATAACTGTGGCGACGAGCGGCGGAACTAGAGCGCCGCCAACGCTCTCGTTGTAACTGGACTGGGCGAACTGAACCGATTGGAAGTTGGTCTGCACGGCGCCGGCGTCAAAGCAGGCGGCAATAAGCGGAGTGCCACCACTGACAAACGGTAAACGTGTATAGCTGAAGTTCTGGTTTGGATAGCCGCGCTGATCGATAGTGATCGCAGTCAATGGCGCCAACCAGCTCCAAGGGCTGTTGCCGGATGTGCCTGCGCAGATAGCCGAGCTTCCCGGAAGAGGCAGCATCGTTTGCGTGGGGCCGCCGTAACTGTCGAGCGGGCCCAGATTCAAGTTGTTGCTGTTGATCGGGCTGCCATTCACATAACCCAGGACGTTCCCACCATTATCGGTATAGTTGCCCTGAATATCCTCAAGGCCGCCGTTGCCGCTCACAATTGAGTTGGCGAGATTGACGGTGCCGGCAGCGATGTAGATTCCATCGTACGGGCCTCCCGAGTTTCCGGAAATGGTGGTGTCTGTGATGGTTACCGTGCCGGAACCGACAGCCATGCCACTGCCAAGGCCGTTGGGCGTCGCATTGTTGGCAATGGTGCTGTTGATGAGTGTCAGCGTGCCGTTGTTCTCGTTATCGATTCCGCCGCCGTTGCCTGGACCGTCCGTACTGGCCGTGTTGCCGGCGATGGTGCAGCCGACCACCGTCAACGTGCCCGTGTTGTAGATGCCGCCGCCGGAGAAGATGGTGCCGTTGTTCGTGATGGTGCTGTTGGTCAGCGCCAGGTTGCCCGTGTTCAGGATGCCGGCGCCGTTTCCAGGAGTCCCATTATTCCAGGGCACCCAGCCGCCGGTGATGGTCAGGTTGCTTATGGCCGTCCCGGTCCCGGTCACCGTAAAGATGGTGGACGATGTCTGCTTGGAGGTGCCGTTGCCGTTCACGGTTACCAGGTTGGTCAGTGTGCCGCCGCTACCCGAGGTAGGGCCGGTGAGCGTCGTGTTTGCCGGCACGGTGAGTGTGCCGTGGGTCAGCGTGATCGCGGTCGGGCTCTGGAATCTCAATGTGGCGAAGGTGACGTTCGCGCCTTCAGGGGCGTCCGCCGCGGCAAGCAGCGCATCGCGCAGCGAGCAGGCGCTGTCCACGGTATTGCTCGTGGTCGAGCTTTGGGGTGTGCAGTGCGATTCCGAACCGGCATCGTCCGTAGAGGCATTCACCACATAGTTCTCGGACGTTGCCACATCAAAGGCGATAGGGGACGCCGAGGTGCTTGAACTGGCGAAGGCTGCGTCCCCTCCGTAAAGGGCCGTGAACGAATGGCTTCCCTGCGTCAGCCCGCTGGTGACAACCAACGTGGCAACGCCATTCGACAGGGTCGCGGACTCCCATTGGTCATTGTTGTCAAAAAACTGGATATTCTCGCCGTTGGTGTTGCCGGCCGCCGATGTATAGGGCGAGAGCGTAGCCGTCAGTGTGACCACCTGGTTCAAAGCGCTGAAGTGAGCCGGACTGGATGACAGTGTCAGGCTGGTGGACTGGAGCACCTTCAGATTGACAGGGGACGTGTTCGTGTTCGTGTTGGTAAAGTTCGCGTCGCCCCCATAACTCGCCGTCAACACATAAGTCCCAATTGAGAACCCGCTGGAGTAAGTGAAGGTAGCGACTCCATTCAACAGCGTTCCGGTGCCGATGGTGGTTCCATTACTCAAAAAAGCGACCGGCTCCCCGTTGCTGCTGGTTGTTCCGGTGTTACCTGTCACAGCGTAAGGCGCGAGCGTAGCCGTCAGTGTCACCGGCAGGCCGCTGCCGATAATGCCGTTGGGGCTACTGGTTGTTAATCCCAAGGCAGTTGTTGCCGGCTGCACTGCAACGGTGGTGAGGTTGGTGGCCGCGGCGGTACTCGATGCAAAGCTTGTATCGCTCGTGTAGCTCGCGCTGTATGCATCGTTACCAACTGGGGGCACGTTCACTGTGAACGTGGCTGCGCCGGCACTGAGCGGCGCAGTTCCAAGGCTGACTCCATTTTGGTAGAGGGTGACCGGTTCCCCGTTTGTGGAGTTGCCGCCCGTCACGTAGTAGGGAGTAATGAACACTTGCACGTGGAACGAGGAGCCGTAAGTGTAGAAGCTGGACGAGGGGGCCGATACCGACAGGGTGGTCGGCAGCGGCTGCACGTTCAAAATGGTCGCCGGCGAGGTGCTGGGATCGAAGTTCCCATCGCCCGGATACTTGACCGTGAAACTATTGACCCCCGCCGGGAGAACTGTGTTGATACTGAGCGTGGCAGCTTCGCTGCTGAGGGTCGCGGACGCGGGGGGTCCAACGCTGACACCATTGTCATAGAAGGTGACTGTTTCGCCGTTGGTGGTGTCGGACGAGGCGGCGTTAGGAGAGAATGCGGCATATAGAGTGACTGACTGGCCGTAGGTAGTGGGGCTGACCACGTTGGTTGTCACCGCCATGCTGGTCGACTTTTTCTGCACCGTTAAAGGGACTGCCGGAGACATGCTGACGGCATCGAAGCTTGCGTCTCCGCCATAGGATGCCGTAAACGAGTAGTTCCCCACAGTGGGCTCGTCAATCACATACGTCGCTTCGCTATCCGTGAGCGTCGCGGTGCCAAGGCTGGTTCCATTGTTGTAGAAGGTGATCGTCTCGTTGTTCGTGTTTGAGCCGCCTGGAATGGAAGCGGGCGAGAGCACAGCCGTCACCTGAACAAAACTGCCGTAAACCATGGTGCTGGAAGGACTGGTCGTGACGGTTAGAGTGGGTTGCGCTTTGTTCACGGCTACCTGGACACTCGAAGTCGAACTGCTGCCGGCGAAGTTGTTATCGCCCGCATAGCTGGCAGTGAACGTATCCGTCTGCACAACCGTCAGGCTGGGTTGCAGCGTAGCTACGCCGTTCGAGACCCCCGCCGTTCCGATGCTGGTTCCGTTCGAATAGAACGTGACCGTGCCGCTCGCGGAATGGCTCTGCGCGGAATCGGGCGAGACCGTTGCCGTCAGCGTCACTTGTCCGCCAACCGTGACGGTAGTGGTGTTCGACACGAACGCCAGTGTAGTTGGAACCGGCTGCGGTACCAGGGATGTGGGGCCGGATGAACTTGTCGAGTAGTACGAGTCGCCGCCGTAGCTGGCCCCCACGGCATGGGTGGTGCTGCTTGACCCCACCGGCGAAACTCCAGTCAACGTTGCGACCGCCGATGTCGACAGCGAGCCGAGCAGCACATTCGCCGACGCTGTCCCCGTGTCGGTTCCCACTATATCGAGAGCGCCATCCCCGTTCAGATCCGCCACCGCCACGGATAGCTGATTCTGACCATACACCGCTCCTGGATAAGAAGTCGGAGATCCGAAGGTGCCATCTCCATTTCCGTAAAGTACGGAGATAATGCCCGTATTACTATCACTAACGCTTGTCGCTACCAGATCCAGCTTGCCGTCCCCGTTCATGTCCCCGATCGTCATGGCATAGGGCGAAGTTGGGTTTGCAACGTCAAGAGCAGTCTGAAAAGTTCCGTCGCCGTTGCCCAGAAGCACGTTGATACCGCTGCCGCCACCGGTCGATACAACCAGATCCGGAATGCCGTCCCCGTTAAAGTCGCCTACTGCAACGTTGTTTCCACCACCCGCGAGGTAGCACACCCCATTCGCGAAGGTTCCGTCTCCGTTACCAAGGTTCACGCACACCAGGCCTAGCCCAGGAACGATATTTACCGCGTCAAGTTTGCCGTTCCCGCGCAGGTCCGCAATCACGATGGGCTCGGATGCGTTGTTGTATTGACCAACAAACCCTGAACTGAAAGAAGGCGCCCAGGGAGGGCTATCGGTGATGGGTTCCATCTGCAGGGTACCGTCCCCGTTTCCGCGCATAACGCTCACCGCACTGCATGCCCCGACCGTCCCGTCAACATCGAAGTTGTTGCAGGATGAGCCGGGAATCGCGTATTGGGGAAACGTGACCACTACATCCGGCTTGCCGTCGTTGTGGATGTCCGCGATGGCAATTCCGCTGGGGGAGCCCATCGGGCCCGTTGTATTTGAACCGGTTGAAGGAAGATTAAAGACGTACGAAGTCGGGCCATTCAGGCCGCCGTCGCCTTTGCCGTCGTTCAGATACACATAGACCACATCAAGTACGGTGCCAGACACTACCACGTCCGGGTAGCCGTCCCCATTCAGGTCCCCTACCGCAATGGCGCCAGGAGCGTCACCTGAATAACCGTTCGCTTCGGGAGAGTTGTAGGTAATTCCTGCCTGATAGGTGCCGTCGCCTTTGCCCAGCAGGACGGTGATAAAAGCTGTGCTCGCGCCAGAGTTCGGGTTGTTCGCGATGATCAGGTCCGGAATTCCGTCCTGGTTAAGATCCGCCACAGTGACAAGGTTAGATTCGAAGCCTGAGTTGTACCTGACGTACGGCGCATAGGTCGACGTCGCTGGACCCGCGGCAAGCGTCGAACTGCCGAGCACATAGTTGCTGTTTGTTGTGTCAAGAAAATCGATCGTGCCCGTAGGCGAGAGCGCGGCGCTGTTGGTACTCGTCACCGTGGCCGTCAGCGTGTAGTTGCCCGCCGAACCGCTTTGTGCGATCGAGGTGGTTGTCCCGTATGGCCCGCCCGTGACGGTCAGGCTCGCGTCGGAGGACGCGCTGGCCGCGTTCGCTGTGGTTCCCAGGAATTGTGCTTTGTAGCTGTGCTCGCCCAGGGCCGGCCTGAACTTCAAAACCGCCGTACCCTTCGAGGTCAGCTGAGCCGACCCCAGCAGGTGCCCATCCTCGCAGTGGGCCGCCGTCGCATCGCAAAAATTGACGGTGCCCAGTTTCACCTCGCCCCCCCCGCCGGTCACGGTAGCCGTCAGCACCACGACCGTTCCGGAGGATACCGACGTGACGGTGTCGCCGCTCGTATTTGTCACCGAGAGCGTTGTCGAAGTGGAGACTTGCGCGAATACCGAACCGGCCAGGCCGAAGAGCCACAGCAGGGACAGGCAGGCAGCAAGTGACGTGCTAACGGGCGTGCCTGGACGGAAGGAGAAAGACACACGAAGACTTTTGCGGAACTGCACAAGGCAATTGAAGCGGCGCACGGGGAACCTCGGGGGAATGGGGACTACGTTGCCCAAATGCTGGCGGTTTGAATTGGTATTAGCGCAATTAGATAAGGGGAAGAGTCAGGAGTCAAGAAAAAAGCATGCAAGTCCAAGGAAAAGAATAACATAATCGCATTACTTCCCTCTGTAATCTGCGCAAGTCGTTCAGGAGAGCCTTTTCGCAAGAATTTGGCATTTGTTTGATTTGAAGTTAGATCGTTACTTTGACGAGATATAGCTCCAACCCAGAGCGATTGGAAAGGGAAGGCCTGCGGGCCACTGGAAAGGATAACTCCCGCGCTCAATTGTCATGGCAAGACATAGCTGTCATGGTACGACAAAACGGGGAATTTGGGGTGGTTTAAGGCGAACGATATGAACAGAAACGGCAGGATGTGAATTGCCACTATCATATTCATTTTGCTTTATTTATGTTGTTAAATTCTTGAGTGCTAGGTATCTGCTTCACTCAGGT
>PLSH01000345.1 GCA_003165095.1 Acidobacteriaceae bacterium | reverse complement strand
TAGGCAATCCCAGGCAGGCTGCTGGACGAGCTCCCGGCAACGGAAGAAGCCGCCGCTGGAGCTGCTTGCACGGGCTGTAGGAAACCTTCCCGCGCTCCGGCTGTGGCCGCTATTGCGGCCAATGCACAAGCCAGGATTGGAAGACGAAGTAATTCTCTTTGCCGGATACGGCGTGGCGCCCGATTTCGGAAAGCCTCAAAACAATCGCTGGATGGTTCCATGCCCTCAATCTTCACGTCTGAACTTTCTGAAATGCGTGCGCTTTCGTATGCAATCACTGAGAATAGTTCACCTGGTTTTATCCCAGGCAAAAAGTGGCTGGGCAGCGCTGCTGCGCTGCCCAGAAAAAGCATATCAGGGCTTACCAGCCTAGCGGGATGCTGTTTGCGTCATTGAACACTACGCTCTTGTATTGGTAGCCGGTCCAGGTCCACAGATTGACATCGTATTGAGAAGTGCACCAATCCCAAAATTTCGGGACACATGGATAGCCAATTTCAGCGTACGCGTAGACATTGCCATTGAGCATATTCAGGTTGGCGTCCGCATACAGTTGCGAATCAAGACTGTAGCCGCCGGTAGTAGGGGCCCAGCCGATGAATACTGCGTCACTCAGATTTACGGCGCCGTTTACCAGGACCATATTCACGCCGACGCCGGCTGAAACATCGAGGATGCCCACGCCTGCCTGGGCATAAACGCTCGAATTCACAAATGGGCCGACAGCTCCTACCAGGGTTGTTGGATACAGGAAGAGTGAAAAGTCCACTCCAGCGGTGCCCGCCGCGCCAATGGTGAGGTTAATGTCAATCGGCCCCACCGGCACTGCCATGCTGGCGCTGAAATCCACGCTCTTGGAAAGAGGCTGATTGATGACCCAATTCGAGCTTGCCGATTTACTGAGGCTGTAGACACTATGCCCCAGAACAAAAGCCTGGAAGCTCGCGTTTACCGTGTTGCTGGGTGCGTCTCCACTCGCGCTTCCTGTCACGTGCACGATGTCTCCGCCTTGATTAAAGACGTAGCCGCCGGCTTTGGCGTCCGCGGTAATCGCGAAATTGCTTTTGTTGCCTACACTGTACGGCGGGACGGGGCCGGGACATGCCTGTCCGGTCACTGCGATGGTCCCATCAACATAGGCGCTGAACTTGGACTGACTGCCGGTGGTCCAGTTCCAGCTTTGGCTCTTGTTAATCGGCACGCAGGGTGGCGGAACAATTTGACGTGAATTAATGATGATTTTGCCAATCGCCACCAGAGTTGCTGGATCGACCACAAAGCCGTTCAGCACAATGCCGTGAAGGCCGGCGGCATTTATTTTCTGGGCTAAAGGTTCGGATGAGTCAAAATGAATTGGCTGGGGTACCGACAGCGTCTTGAGACTTTGTGCTTCCAGCAGATTTGCCCGCACCGGAAGCGACGTTGGCCGCGGCGATGCACTAACCTGGCGCTGCAAAAGTTCCGTGTCGACAGGAATACTTGCGATTTCAATCTCAGCATGCTCCTGTGGCTGCCGAATCGATGTTCCATGAGCGCTAAACCACTCTTCATACTGGTTCAACTGATCATAGAATGCCTTTGCCTGAACTTGCTTGCCGTCGGGTAGAGTAAGCATTGCGGTGGGGGCAACGGGCTTTCCGGTCTTGAAATCAACCATCTCAAAGGGCACGAACTTGATTGCCGGTTTAGACTCGAGCTTCAGCGCCTCCTGTGGAAATACAACTGGAACGGTTGGCAGCTTCACCATTTCGCCCTTCGTGGCGACCGGACGAGCGCTCACCTCGGCGCTCATGCCCTTAATGGCGACCGGACGAGCGCTCGCCGCGGCAGCCTCCGGGGCTCCAGTTGCCGCCAGAGCCGGCGAGTTACAGGTTATCGCGTAAGGGCTCGTTATTGCGCTCGCCAGGCTGTTCTCGATGACGAGACTGACATTTCCTTCCGACGCATTTACCGAGAATTGAAAAGTGCTGGCCGCAAGGGGGGTGGGCTGGTCAACGGTAGCAATAACCTTCCTGCTACCGAGATTGGTGAAGACCCAAATGGACCCTTGGGGCGGAGCGTAGCTCGTGGTCACAGAAACTGAGGTCGCTCCGTCGCAGGTCGCTCGGGTGACGCTAATTGGGCCAGCGCCCGGATTGACGGACTGGGGGATCGCTGTACTTGTCGTCCCGACACAGAACACCCCAATGGCAATCAATTCACGTTTCATTTAAAGTCTCCTTTTCTCAACCGGGTTTTCCTTTTTAGCTGGAATTTCCATTTTGCTTGCCCGGCGACGAGAGACAATACCCCCGAATGCCCGGCTCACCACCTTTTTCACATTCGTTCCAACGGCGAAGACCTTGTCGTCCCCGCAGGTCCTCTGCCCAGGCCAAAAAGCCATGACTTGCCTGATTTGGAATCCATTTCACGGACACCTCCCCCGTCAACTCCCCTCCGTCGTCCAGATTGGTTTCGCCTTGCTGCCGCGCCTACCCGGCTGGCAGCGGCAAACCCTCCATCCGCCGCAGCATGCTTCCGAACAAGCGCCGGCTTGCTGGGGCCTGGCAGGTTCGCGCCACGGGTCACTGCTTCCTGCGGGCCAGAAACCCGTTTTCGGCGGGTGATCCGACATAGGCCCCTGTCGAGATCCGATCCCGCACTTCGCTGATCGTGCATTCACCGACCTTGGTCACCTGCCGGTCGAGCACCTCCTTGGTATTAGGGTCTCTCACTAGCCCATCAATCTTGAAGATCTCGAACACGTCGCCCGCATTGACGTTGTCATTGCTGCCCGCCGTGACCACCATCCCGCCGTCGGAGATCTCCGCTACATAGGCCTCCAGCTCGGGCCGCTTGGCCTTCATTCCCTGCACCTGCTTCGTGAAGAGGTCGGCGAGTTTGTTAACGCAATCCATA
>PLSH01000111.1 GCA_003165095.1 Acidobacteriaceae bacterium | reverse complement strand
GGCGGGCGGGTAGCTGGCCTTGTGGGTGTACTCGGCGTAGGTGTAGAGGCCGCTGGTGCCGCGCTCCAGGGTGAAGCGCGTCTCGATGTCCAAACCTACGCTGCCGCGAGGTGCGCCGGCTGGGGCAGCGGGCCGCGCGGCACCGCCAGCGCCGCCGGGACCTGCCGCACCGCCTGGGCCACCGGGACGGGCTGTGCCGCCGGGAGATGGGGTGTTGCCGCCGTTGTACACGCCCTTAACGGAGATTTCAGCGCGTTCCCCGCCATTGGTCGCAGGATCGATCGTCACCTTGGCCGTGACGGTGCCGGAGGGAACCTGTTCCCAGTATTGGCCTCGGGTCAAGACCTCGACGCCATGATAGACCAGCGACGACAGATTGCCGTTTCTCTTCAGGACGGTCATCTTGACGATGCCGTTGTCGAGCGTCCAACTGTCGCCGTTGTCGGTGAGGGTGACCGGGGAGTTGACCGTGACTTTGGCGACCTTCGGCAGCACATGGGCGGCCGGCTGCGCCTTAGCGCCAGACGACAGAAGAACTGCCAGGGCTAGAAACGTGGAACCAAAGAGGAGCCTTGCTTTGCTCATGATGCGACCTTTCAGAACAACTCGTGTAGCTAGTGGGCAAATGTTTCTCGAAGTCAGAGAATGAGGGTTGGTCTTGCGCTCAACGCGGAGAGAGCCGGAACCATGGAATACATAATGGGAAGACGAATGAACGGCCCGGCGAAGTTTCACATCCAGGTAATTTTCAAAAGAAATTTGATGCCGGAAAGACCGTGCAGCGTGGAAGCCCACCCATCTTCCCACTCTCCTACTCNNGAGGCACCTGGGGCACCCGTCTTCAGTGGTTGCGCTCACTTCTCCCGGCTCCTAGCTTCCGGCCAGGATGAAGGGCAGGGTAGGGGTCTGCGCGCCGCCTTCGTTCTCCACCGTGACACCGAAGTTCCGGGCCGGAACGCCCGCAGGCAGGCTGGGCAGGATGACGCTGGCGTTGCCGTGGTTGTCCGGGTGGAAGACGGCGGCGGGGATGGGGTTGCGTCCGTCGGCGGGGACGAGCCAAAGCTCATAGACCTTGCCCGTCACCAGCGGGTCGAGGTCGTCGGCCAGAAAGATGAGGCTGCCGTTGACGCGGTTGTAGGTGACGCGGCCGAGGGGCTGGGCCTTGGCCGGCGGCTTGGCGGTGAGCGTGACGCGTGCGGCATCGGGATCGGTGAGGGCGTCAAGGAGTTGATGGGAGCGGGCGGAGTCGGCGTTGAGGCGGGCGAGTTCGCTGGACTGCGCGTCGAGGTGCGCGCTCTGGGCGGCGTCCTGCTGGTAGAACTTTGCGCCGGCAACGGCGAGGGCCGCAAGCAGAATCCAGCCGAGCCAGCCGAGCAGGGTGAGCGCGCGGCTGCGCTTCGGAGATTCGTCTTCGGGCGAGGCGAGGATTGACCGGTTGCGTCCGAAGGCGGCGAGCGCGGGCTGGGAGGCCACACGGTTCTCGCGGGCGACCTGTGTCCTCAGCCGTTGACGGGCGAGCGCCGGGGGCGAGTGCGGCTCGACGCTGAAGGCGCAGGCAGCTAGATCGCCCTCGACCAGGGCTAACTCGCGCAGGCACGCAGCGCAGTGCTCGAAGTGGTGCGTCAGATCGTCTGCCTGTTCTGCGGCGAGGAACTGCAACGCGTAGAGGACAAGCTCTTCGGGCCCGGCGTGGCGTGTGCCGGGCCGCGGGCCGGCTGGCGGATTGGAGGGCTTGCTGGAACTCATGGCCGATACGCCTCTCTCAGGGCCAGCAGCGCGCTGTGCAGATATGTCTTAACCGCGGCCACAGGCTGGCCTGTCATCTCGGCGATCTCGCGGTGGGTGAGGCCGTCGAAGAAGGCCATCTCCAGGGTCTTGCGCTGCCCGCTGGGAAGCTGTTGGAGCAGGGCGCGGGCGCGCTCGGCGAGGCGGTTGCGACCTGCCTCGCTGGCGAGATCGCTGGGCGGGCCGAGGGTGATCGCGTCGATCAGATCGATGGGGCGCCTGCGCCGCAGTGCGTCGATGGAGAGGTTGCGCGCCAGCACGGCGAGCCGTCCGCCCAGGCTTCCCTCGACCGCCGTGAAGCTGCCGGGAGTGCGCCACAGTTGCATGAAGACCTCATGCAGTACGTCTTCCGCCGCGGGCGCGTCGCTCAGAACGCGCAGTGCAACGGAGTAGATGATCCGCGAGTAGCGGTCGTAGAGCGTGGCCACGGCCTGCTCGTCGCCCGCCTGCACCAGCGAGAGCAGGAATGCGTCGTCCGCGATGGGAGGCATTGCTGTGTCGAAGACGCCGGTTTGTAGTTCCATTGANNACGCACCCACGGATGGTCTTGCATGGCCAGACCGATCGCGACCAGTTTACTTTATCCTGAACTCTGCGCGATGCGCTGTACTCTCGGAAGAGGCAGATGAAGATGCGACTGGACAAGGCGCTGGTGGAGCGGGGACTGGCCGCATCGCGCGAGCGCGCCACCGCGCTGGTGCTGGCCGGGCGCGTGCTTGTCTCCGAACAGCGCGTGGACAAACCGGGAAGCCCCATCGACGAGGCCGCGCCGCTGCGCCTTCTGGGCGACGACCTGCGCTATGTGGGCCGCGGCGG
>PLSH01000019.1 GCA_003165095.1 Acidobacteriaceae bacterium | reverse complement strand
AGGACCTCATCCTCTTCCTCGTCAAGAAGGGCCTGTAGTCCGCACGCACCAACGCAACAATTACGCACAGATTGCCCTACGCCTTTACTCTTGAGGCGTAGGGCAATTTCGTTTAACTAGGTGGATAATGCAAAATTCATCGCGAACAAGCAACCTCGTCAACGCTACACGAGAGTTCCTGCTCTTCATCGATAGGCGGATAGTTGGACCTTTTCCGAAGGATGTAAGGATGCGCCTTCTAGCGGCGTTTCTGTCGACAGCCCTCGAACACGCCAACTCTATCCTTTTACTGCTAGAAACAGGCAGAAATACAGGTTCTGCGTTTGCGCTGGTACGCACACTCGTTGAAACCGCTTATCGAGGTCAATGGATATATTTCTTAGCAAATGACGAAACCATCAAACAAATAAAAAACAGTCGAAGTAAAATTGACTACCCTCAGTTCACCGAGATGGCAAAGAAAATCGAAGAGTTTCACCAAACCACGGGACTAAGACTGTTTACCGTGGACAACTTTGACTGGAAAACGCTCAACGGCTTTACACACACAGGGCTTGAACAGATAGCTCGGCGTTTCGACAAACAAGGAAACGTCAATCCAACATACACAGAGGACGAAATCGCCGATATGATCCGCATGACCATTCGGCAATTACTCCATCTGTCGATCACTTTTTGTGCAATGAAGGAAAAAAGACAGGAAGCCACAGAAATAGGCATCGAATGTAACCGCATGGTGAAAGAATTATTCTAATGCCATCTTTACCGCTTACCTGTGCTGGGTTCACATTCATCGCTCCTCTGTCTCACGCGGCGGCAGCGGCGTGGACTTCGAGGACGGTGCCTTCGAGCTTTTGCAGGTAGGCAACCATCTCGAAGAGGTTGCGCGCCTGCGGGTTGCCCTCCGCGCTCAGCATCCGCATCAGGCTCTTGGGCGACTTCGCCAGCGCGCGCCCGAGCGCAACAAAGCCGACCGTGCCGTTGATGTACTCGCGCAGGACGCTCTTCGCCGTGTCGAGATCGCCGGCCACCATGTTGCCGACCGCCTCGCGCAGGAACTCGCGGCGAAACTCCGGCTCGGCGAGCTGTTCGGTGATCGTCTCTCGAAAGCTCCGTGTCAGTGCCATCTATTCCTCCCGCTTTCTCTTCTTGTACTCGGTAACACAAATGTTACCTACGGCAATGCCTCGTGGGCAATCGCAGGTCCTGAAAATAATTTCCCCGTTTTCCGGCCAAAAACAGCGTGTCAAGACTCTCGAACCTCCAAATATCCACTAACCAATTCAATATCAGTGGCATAGCCAGAAAAAATAGTTGGCATAGTAGTTATGCCCCATCCTGTAAAATAGAAGTAGTAAAGAAATCAAGGGAAACCCCGGCAGCGCGTCGGGGTTTTTCATGCCCGAAACCGCACCACGGAGGAAACCATTTATTTTCTTATTGATAGCTATAAGTAACCCGGAATCAAACCTTTGCAGGCCCAAACTCGCATCTCGTTGGTTCCAAAGACGTTAGTAAGCACGCAAAAGAGGGGGGGGTACCCCCCTGCTCTCACGCGTGGCCGTAAATTGCCTAAGCCGTCTTGCCCTTGAGAAGGTCGAGCGCCTTGGTCAGCGGCTCATCCACCTGCGCGCCGGGCTTCTTCACCACGGGCGCTGGGGCAGCGGCCTGCGGTGCCTCCTCTTCGTCCACGTTCGCGCCTTCGTCCAGCCCGGAGGCCACCAGAACATTCGGGGTCACGCCGTCGTCCTGCAGCTTCTTGCCGTCGGGCGACTCGTACTTGGCCACCGACAGGATCAGCGCCGCGCCATCCGGCAGATCGAAGGTCTTCTGCTGAGTGCCTTCGCCGAAGGTCCGCTCGCCCACCACGTCGGCGCGCTTGTTGTCTTCGAGCGCGGCGGCCACCAGCTCCGCCGGCCCCGCGGTCCCGCGGTTCACCAGCACAACCACGGGCGCTGTCGCCTGGATCGTCTTGGCCGGATCAGCCGTAAACACCTGTTTGGGGAACTTCTGTCCCTCCAGCGTCGCGATGGTCCCGCTCTTCAGCAGAAAGTTGGCCAGCCGAACCGCCTCCGCCATATCGCCCGCCGCAGCATCGCGCAGGTCCAGCAGCACCTTCTTGTTGCCTGCCTTCTGCATCCCCTTCAGCTTGGTCTCCACCTCCGAGACGTGGTCGCGGTCCAGAATCTCCGGCTTCAGGTAGAGGATCGACGCGTTCTCATACAGCGACTCTGCGACCGGAGGCGGCGCCTGCAAACTGCGCATCATGGAAATCTTGTCCGGCTCGCTCCTGTTGGAGCGCACCACGCCAACCGTCAAGGTGCTACCCGGCGCGCCCTCCAGCATCAGCCGGATCATGGCCAGCGAGATGTCGCGCGTGTCCTGGCCTTCGATCGCCTCCAGAATGTCGCCATCCACCAGCCCGGCCTTGTCCGCCGGCCCGCCCGGCACCACCGACACCACGGTGGCGTAGCCATAGCGCTTGGAGACGTTGATCCCCGCCTGCGCCATGCCGCCCTTGTCCGCCTTGTAGAGTTTGTAGTCCTCCGGCGACAGGTAGCTGGAATCCGCGTCCAGCGACTCCAGCAGCCCGCGCAGCGCGCCGTTGGTCACCGCCGGGATGTTGGGGTCCGTTACATAGTCCGTCTGGATGTGGCGCAGCACCTCGCTGTACACATTGATCTGGCGATAGGCACCATCCTGCCCCGACGCAGCAGCACTCACGCCGTTGGAGTTCACCCCCAGAAAAACGGTCAGCACCAGGGCAACCGACACCGCGAGCAGCAGAATCTTCGGAATCTTAGGCATATTTCGCAGCATCTCCACGGGGCCGGCCTCTTCCGCGAACTCCGGACTTCCCCGGTCGCCAGTCAGGTTTAGACACACCCCAACCGCAACCCGATAGCCAAATCATATACCGCCGCAACGCGCGCCGCGAATCGCCAGCTTCACCGTGACGCGAACCGAAACTCCCCACGCCGTCATTCCGGCGGGTATGGCTTGCGATTGAGAGTTGCACCGCTGGAACAGTATGATAAAGACTGCGTTGCTGTTGGTCGTGTTCCGGGGATCGAAGGGAGTCAAGCCAGATGCCGAAGGGCAAGGAGTTTACGGTAACCATTGAGGACAAGCCGGGCGCACTGGGAATGTGCTTTCTCGCTCTGGCGGAGCGGGGAGTAAACATCCTGGCCTTTCAGTCCTATGTCGAGGAGGGCGAGAGCCTGACCCGGTTCCTGGTGGACGATGTGGCCGGAGCCCGCGCGGTGCTGGGCGGCCTGAGCATGATCTTCGAGGAGACGGAGGTCGCTATTGT
>PLSH01000028.1 GCA_003165095.1 Acidobacteriaceae bacterium | reverse complement strand
AGCCTGTAAGGCCCTGACTTACCGGCCCTGACCTAACAGCGGCGCCCTTTCAAAAGCAATTTGGAAGGTGAGTGCCGAATCTGGCGAATTGAGGCCGGTTGGGACCTCGGGGTAGAGTGGAGGCTGGAGGCATTTCCGCATTGAGCCCCGCAACTACCCGCAGACGTACGGTTGGGCGCCGGCCGACCCACCGGACTGCAAAGGGGCGGAAGCGGGGATTGGGCTGGCGATCGCGCCTCATTCTTTCGGGCATCCTGGTTATTTTTGGGCTATTCATGTGGGGATACCTGGCGCGAAGGATGGCGCCAAAGTCCAACACTTCCCTCACCCGTTTTGACGCCATCATCGTTCTGGGCTCTCCCGCGGACACGGACGGGAACCCCTCGCCGACCGAACTCACGCGGGTAACGGAAGCGGTTCACGAGTACGAGAGAGGCGCGGCGCCACGCCTGATTCTCACCGGGGGAGCAGTGGGCAACCGGTTTGTGGAGGCGCGGGTGATGGCCCATACGGCCGAGGCGCAAGGGATACCGGAATCAGCCATTTACGTGGAGCCGGAGGCCAGAGACACGATCCAGAATGCGTGCTATGCGGAGCGGATCATGAAGACACATGGCTGGCGGTCGGCGGAAGTGGTGTCGGACGGCTGGCACCTGGAGCGCGCGGGACTTATTTTCAGCCATCTTCCGTTGCAATGGAGTGCGCATGCCGCACCGCCGCTGGAGCCCGAATCGGGGTTCGACAAGGAGTCGGCGGCGCTGGGCGAGACGTTGAAGACAGTGCGCGATCTGCTGTGGGGCCGTCCAATAGAGCGATGCGAACCCTGACTGGAATGAATTCGGGCGCTGCCCGCGTTGTCCCTCGCTGGTATGGTCTTGTAAGCTGGTTGGTGATGCGCCTTCCAGTAAGATTGTCCGCCTCCTTGATTGCCGCTGCCGCTTTGGCGCTTTGCGCCGGAGCCCAGGCGCAAGCCCAGAACTCCTCCTCATCTCAGAGCCCTGCCGTCCAGGCAAGCAATTCTCAGACGGCGGAAACCAACCCCTACATCACCACCGATCCGTTGGCGAATGTGCGGTACAACAACCGGTTCGACGTATCGCTGGGGTTTGCCTACCAGCACGTCAAGGCGGGGCCGAACGTGCTGCAGGGCGCGAACCTGGGCGGATTGGATGTGTCGGGCTCGTTCTGGCTGAGCAAGCACTGGGGCATAGAGGGCAGCGAGCGGAGCGTAGTGGGTACCAGCGGCGTGGGCCAGCCGAATTCGCTCAATATCAAAGGACCGTTCATCAGCGAGTACATCTTTGCCGGCGGCCCGGAGTGGCTGGGACCGCACAACAAGCATGGGGCGCTGATTGCGCACGTGCTGGTGGGCGGGACTTACGGGGACTTTACCAAGGACCTGCTGGGCCAGGGCGCCAGCTACGTGGCGTTTTACAACAACCAGATTGCGCCGGCGGCTATCATGGGCGGACACTTCGATCTGAACCGTTCGGAGCACTGGGTCTTCAGGGTGACGCCGGACGCGGTACTGACGCGCTACGGGATTAACTACGGGAACAAGATGACACAGACGGATATCAACTTCGCCATCTCAGTGGGGATGGAATACAAGTTCAGCAAGAAGCGCTAGGGCCTCGAATCAACCGAGGGGCGGGAAGCAGAATGGTCTCGCTATGCGGCCAGAAGGGGAAGGCGGTCTACGCCCGAATCCCCAGGGCGGCTGATTGAAGCCAACCATCTTCGATACAACATCATCGACAGGGCGACGTGTGCAGCCAAGTTGGCCTGCATGTGGTATTCTCCAGCGTTCGATGGCGCTTGTGGAAAAGTGTCGCCAGAGAATATGCTGTTTCGGATGGTGGCACTTTTCAACGGCAAACGGGGCGTTGGGAAGAGAAGCCAGAGCGGAGTGCAATGGACATGAAAGACACAGTTGGAGTATTGCTCGCCGGCGGAGCAGGAGAACGTCTTTTTCCACTCACCCGGGACCGGGCCAAACCGGCGGTGCCCTTTGGCGGGCATTACCGCATTATCGATATCACGCTTTCCAACTGCATCAATTCGGGATTGCGCCGGGTTTATGTGCTGACGCAGTACAAGGCGCTGAGCTTGAACCGGCACATCCGCGAAGGCTGGACGGGAATTGTGGCCCAGGAGCTGGGCGAGTTTTTCGAGCTGATGCCGCCCATGCAGCGGACCGGAGCCAACTGGTACATGGGGACGGCCGACGCTGTGTATCAGAATATTTACTCGATCGGCAGCGAGCAGCCGAAGCATGTAATCATTCTTTCCGGCGATCACATCTACAAGATGGACTATAGCCGGATGCTGGCCTACCACAAGGAAACCAATGCCGAGGTCACGCTAGCCACGCTGCCTGTTGCACCGGAGGACGTCGCGCGGTTTGGGGTGGTCGAAGTGGGACGAACGGGCGAGGTGCTAGGCTTTCAGGAGAAACCGGCGTCGACAACATTCCGTTCGCCGTTCAATGCGAATGCCGTGGATGCGTCGATGGGTATCTATATCTTCAACACCGAGACGCTCCTGAAGGCGCTGATCTCGGATGCGGAGGACCCGGATTCAAAGCACGACTTTGGGCACAACATCCTGCCCCAGATGCTCGGCCAGAAGAAGATGATGGCTTACAGCTTTGTTGACGAGAACAAGAAGCAGGCTCTCTACTGGCGCGATGTGGGCACCCTGGACGCCTACTACG
>PLSH01000339.1:7616-9180 GCA_003165095.1 Acidobacteriaceae bacterium | reverse complement strand
CCGCCCAGCCCGGCAAGAAACCTCTTTTGCTCTGCCTGGAAGGTAGCGCGCCCGGAAAGATACACCAGCCACAGGCCGCCGATAAACAATCCGCCGGCCATCATCATCAGCCAGCGCGGCTCGAGCGTGGGATCGCCGGTGGGAAGAAATCTTCCCATCGCCGAAGCCGAATACATTGCGCGCCACGCTTCCGGCCGCACCATCAGCGTCATATTGGTAGTGAGCAGCCGCGAGACGCTGCCCGCCAGCAGCCACGCAATCAGCCCCACCCACCAGGCCGATTTGCCCGCGTCAAGCCGCGCGCTGAAACGGTAGAGCAGCCAGTAGGCGAGCATCAGGATGCCGATAATGGAGATCCAGTAGACGCCGATCAGAATGCTCGATGTGTAAAGCGCGCGCCCGTAAAGAACCTGGGCAAACAAGAGCGGCGGCACGCCCAGGTTGATCACGTAAGTCATCACCACCGTGAGCCTGCGCGCCACGGCGCGAGCCGCGCCCTGCGAATGCGCCGAGCGGCGGAAAAGGCTCAGCAGAACCGCGATCAGCAGGCCGCCCAAAAGCATTTCCACGGCCACAAAGTGCAGCGCCAGCGTCACGATGTTGAGAAGTTTTAGCAGCCACACAGGCGCCGGCAAAGGAATAGGGTCGACAGCGGGAAATGATTGCATAACTTTATCTGGTCCCCGGGAGGTTCTTCCAAGATTAGAAACCGCCTCGGAATGCGGGATGTGATGTGGCTCACGTTCGTTAGTTCAAAACGCCGCCTCGTTCCCAATTTGCAAATCCCGTCCCGGAGTGTTTCAATCGAGATAATTGAAACAGGGGTGCTCCACGGATGTGGGGCTGAGAAATACCCTCGAACCCGATCCGGATAATACCGGCGTGGGAAGTTTTCTAGTCCGAGTGGCCATCTCCCTCAAAGCGAATCCCAAGCTCCTTTGTTTCACGCAGCAAGAAGCAAGGGGAATTTATGCCGTCAGCCGCGGCCGCCGCTCGTACCCGGCCACTCGATTTCGAGCTCAAATACACGTTGTTGGTGCTGGCAGTCTGCCTTTCGGTTCCAGGCTGCGTGTGCGCCCAGAACTCCACGCCTGGTTCCCAATCCGAGGAACAGAAACCGGGCGCCGCCGTGCAGAAGCCGGCTCCAGTCACCACCACGATTGTGGTTCATGGCGACGTAAATGGCGACTACCTTCCCGAGTCGGTCACCGTGGGCACCATCGACGGCGAACCGCTCAAGGATGCGCCGCTTTCGGCCACAGTGGTCACGCGCGACCTGCTCAGCGATCAGGTCTCGCGCCTGCTCTCCGACGTGGTGAAAAACGATGCCTCCATCGGCGACGATTACGTTCCGGTGGGTTACTACGGCGACTACCAGATTCGCGGATTTCCCATCGACCTGGCCACGGGACTCGAGATCAACGGCATGACCATTGCGGGCGAGCAGGACGTGCCGCTCGAAAACAAGGAACGGGTCGAGTTTCTCAAGGGGCTGGCCGGCGTGGAGAGCGGCGTGGCCTCAGCCGGCGGGTTGATCGACTACGTGACCAAGCGTCCGGCCGCG
>PLSH01000339.1:0-7583 GCA_003165095.1 Acidobacteriaceae bacterium | reverse complement strand
CAAGTCCCAGAGCGATTCTAAAGGGCGACTTCGAGTACCAGCACAAAACCGAGCGCGACGGCAGCGGCTATCAATTACTCGGCGGCACAACGCTGCCCGACATCAACCGCATCTATCGCTCCACCATGCTCGGCGATCAGCCCTGGGGCCTTCCCGACACCTACGACACATTCAACACCGGCGCGCGGCTGGATGTGAACCTGCCCCGCAACTGGCTGGCCCTTGCCGCGGCCAGTTTCAGCCACTCTCTCATCAATGACAATGTGCTCTATGTGTATGGCTGCTACTACGAAAGCGATTGCAACTCCGGCTCGGCGCCGTATCCCTGGTTCTTCGCTCCCGATGGCACATATGACGTCTACGATTATCGCGACCCCGGCGAACTGCGCATGGATGCCCTGGCCGAGGCAATGCTCACAGGCCATGTGAAGACGGGAGCGATTACGCAAGATGTGGCCTTCGGCGGAGAGCTGTTTCTGCGTAGTGTGCAGCAGCCCGGCTTCTATACGGTTGCGAACCCCTATTCGCTCAATGGTATCGTTCAGGATGGCGCGGTTTACACCTACGTCGGCTCGGAGAACATCTATCAGCCCATGTCGCTTTCCATCGAGAGCCCGGTCGAATCCGCCGGTCCGCGCAGAATATGGGAAGACAGCCATCAGTCGGCGGCCATGGTGCAGGACCGCATTCACCTTCCTGGCCACATTCAATTGATTGCAGGAGGCCGGTACGATTCTCTGCGTGACCATAATTACTCGGCCTATGCATCATGCTCGGGCTTTACGCAGGTTTCAGCCAATGTTTTTGAGACTCCGAGTAATTGCCTGCCGACCTTTACCGACAAGCCCGTGTGGCTGCCGCAATTCGCGTCCACTTACAACCCATTCAATACCCTGACAATCTACGCAAACTACGGCGTCTCGCTTTCGCTGGGTCCGCAGGGGCCCTTTTGGACCGATAACGGAAGCCAGTTTCTCGCACCCTATTTCGCACGCCAATTCGAGATCGGTGCAAAGTACGAGCCGGGCCAGCGCATCTTGCTTACCACTGCCTTCTACCGTATGCACGCACCCTTCTTCTATCCTAAAACGCTTGCAGGCGCCGACAGCTTTTGCCCAAATGGCGCTGCGGGCGATCAATGCTTCGAGTCTGAGGGCCGCGAAGCCCACAACGGCGTCGAGTTCAACGCCGTAGGCAAAGCCGCAAGTTGGCTGCGCCTCAACGGCTCCGTTGCCGCCATGAGCGCGACCTCGACCAACACCGGCACGCCAACCTACGACAATAAGCGAGTCATCAACGTGCCGCACGTGCAGGCGAGTCTCTTTGCCGATGTCACCGTGCCGCACATGCGCGGCCTGCACGTGATGCCGGGCTGTAACTTCGCATCGAGCAAGGAGGCCACGCGCGACGACCTGGTAAGCGTGCCCAGCTACAATCTCCTCAACCTGGGGCTGCGCTACACTCCCGGCGGCGAACAGGGCCGCGTCACCTTCCGCATCTTCGCCGAAAACATCGCCAACAAGCGCTACTGGTCCGATACCGGCGCGAGTTACGGCGACACCTTCATCTGGCTGGGCGCGCCCACCACCGTGCGCCTATCAGCCCACTACGCATTTTAGATTCGCAAAAAAGAGAGTGGACAAATCCACTATGAGCGCAATCGTAAAGGCGCACGGAATGGACGGCATGCTGGTCTCGCCTGACTGGCCTCCGCTCACGCTCGCCGAATTGCGCGCGCTGCTCAGCCGCTTCCCGGCACTCGGCCAGCCAATTGAGATTCTGTCTGTCAGCCCGCGCCCGTTTTCCGCGGCGTCCGTGGTGCGCACAGCCGGCGCAAAAATCTTCGTCAAGCGCCATCATCCAAAGGTACGCGACCGCGAAGGGCTGCTCGAGGAGCATCGATTCCTGGCCCACTTGCTCGCGCATGGCGCGCCAGTGCCGCGCGTCTTCGTCTCCGCTTCGGGCGAGACCGCAATCGAAATGAGCGATTGGACCTACGAAGTGCACGAAGCGCCTGAAGATGTTGACCTCTATGAAGACGCGCTTTCATGGACTCCGTTCCGCTGCGCACCGCACGCGTATTCCGCGGGCCGCGCGCTGGCCCGTCTGCATCTTGCTTCGGCAGGATTTTCGGCGCCCCGCCGCAAGCCCCGTCCGCTGGTGGCCGGCTTCACCATCTTCGCCACTGCCGATGCCGCGGCGCAGATGGGGCGCTATCTGGCCGCGCGGCCCGCGCTGGCTCACAATGCCGCGGTAGCGAATTGCGCGAGAGAAGCAGTCGAATTGCTGGTGTCGTTTCATGCCGAGATTTCGCTCTTTTTACCGGCCCTCCCGCCGCTCTGGACGCACAACGATTTGCACGCTTCAAATCTTCTCTGGAGCGACGCCGGCGACCAGGCCGAGGTCACGGCCATCATCGACTTTGGCCTCGCCGACCGCACCAATGCCGTGCACGACATTGCCCACGCCATCGAGCGCAATATCGTGGAGTGGCTTGAGCTGGGCAAAAATCAAAATCATCCAGAGGCGATTCCCGTGCACTTCGATCATCTCCACGCGCTGCTGGACGGATATGAATCCGTGCGCCCTCTCTCTGACGCTGAGGCCGCGGCGCTGGCGCCCATGACCGCTCTGTGCCACGCGGAGTTTGCTCTATCTGAGGCTGACTATTTTCTCGGCGCGCTTCACTCCAGGCAAAAAGCGCGAATGGCTTACTACGGCTGGCTCGTAAAACACGCGCGCTGGTTCCTCGGCTCCCATGGCTTTGCTCTGCTCGATGTGCTGCGCCAGCGAGGCCGCACGCGCGCGCGGCAAAAGCCCGAAGAGGCCCGGCCATGATCCTCACCGTCACCAGCTATCTCATCGTGCATGCGCTGGAGATTGCCGGCATGGCCGCCACAGTGATCGGCATCTGGCTCACCACGCGGCGGCTGCTCATTTGCTGGCCCGTCGTGCTGCTCGCCGACCTGCTCTACCTCGTCGTCTTTTTTCGTGCCCGCTTGTTCTCCGATGCGATGCTGCAGATTTTCTTCGTGGCCTTCACCCTTTACGGATGGTGGCACTGGTGGCGCGGTCTGCGCGCGGAGGGCGCAGTGCGCGTGGTGCCTCTCGATGCGCGCGGCTGGGCTGCCGGCGTGGCCGCGGGCGCGTTCGGCGCCGTGCTGCTCGGCTGGCTCATGGTCCGCGTTGGCGCGGCACTGCCCCATCTCGATGCCGCGCTTACCAGTTACAGCCTGGTCGCAAGCTGGTGGCAGGCCCGCAAGCACATCGCCAACTGGTGGCTCTGGATCGCCGTCGACCTGATTTACATTGGCGAATATCTCTACAAAGACCTGAAGGCGACCGCGCTGCTTTACGCCGGCCTGGTGCTGCTCGCGATACTCGGCCTGCGCGATTGGCGCCGCGCGGCCGCAATCACTCAAATCGCAGCCTGAACCACGTTCCGCAACGGCTCGCCGTTCATGTAGCGGAGCAATTCCTCCGCCGCCGTATGCAAGGCCCGCAGTGAAAACTGCGGCGTCGACGCGCCAACATGCGGCGTGATCAGCAGGTTGGGGCAATTCCACAGCGGATGCCCCTCCGGCAGCGGCTCGGGATCGGTCACATCGAGCGCAGCCCGAATCCGTCCCGCATCGAGCGCCTCCACCAGCGCATCTGTATTCACCACCGGCCCGCGTGCCGCATTCACCAGCAGCGCGCCCTGCCGCATCAATGCAAATTGCGGCCGATCGATGAGCCAACGCGTCTCAGCCGTCGACGGCAGAATCAGCACAATCACTTCGGCCCGCGGCAGCAGCCCGTCGAGCTCGCTTACGGGATGCACCCTGGGTTCGGCGCGCGCGGTCCTGGCCACGCGGAGCATCTCCACGCGGAAGGGCGCAAGCATGCGCTCGATCTCCTTGCCGATGGCGCCAAAGCCAACCAGCAGCACCGTCTTCCCGGTCAGTTCCTCGAGCATCACGGGAGGATAATGCTTCCGTGCATCGCCGCTGATGGCCGCATACTGCGCGCTGGCTTCGAACCGCCGCTTCCACACCCCCGACCGCTGGATGTCGAGGTAAAGCGGAAAGTGCTTCAGCATGGCGAAAATTGCGGCCACCGTCCATTCGGCGGTTGAAACATTGTGTGCGCCATGCGCATTGCAGATCGTCACGTGCGGCCCCACGACTGGAGGAATCCATTCTGTCCCTGCCATCATCGACAGCACCAGCCGTACGCCGCGCAAGCGCGGCCATGCGCGCATGGCGCGGGTCGAGTATGGATCGGGAATCCATACGTCGATCTCTAGGTCGTGGTCCAATTTGCCGGCAATGGGAATCAGCTCGATCCCCGGGGGGAAATCGCGCAGCAGTTCCGCCGGTATTGTGGCAGGATATCCGACTCGCAGCATGGGGAACGCAGCCCGCACGGCGCAGGCGCCTTGATTCCATGCTACCCCAGCCTGGTGACGAGCCCGATTGACGTCGGCCAACTCGCCGACTTGCTGACTCGCTTCCTTGTTACACCGCGAGCAGCTCGGTATAGACAGCCATACCCACCACTGCGTCAACGCCCAATGCATCCAGCTCGTCCACTTCCATCTGGCTGCGAATGCCGCCGGCCACAATCAACCGCCTCTGCGTAAGCTTGCGCAAACGCGCGGCCGTCTCGATGGGAAATCCTTTCATCAATCCTTCGCCGTCCACATGCGTGTAAAGAAACGCGCCGGCAAAAGGTTCCAGTTGCGGAATGGCCTCGTCGGCGGTGAGCTCCACCTGCGCCTTCCAGCCCTTCACTGCGATGCGGCCGCCTTTTGTGTCGATGCCTGCCACCACGCGTTCCGTGCCGGCGGCGAATGCGAGCCGCTCGGCAAAATCCGCATTCACCGTTCCCTCAGATGAAAACAGTGCGGAGCCAACAATGACGCGCTTTGCGCCTGCTTCGAGCACCTGCCGCGCGCGCTCGATGGTGTGAATGCCGCCGCCCGCCTGGCAGGGCAACCGCTTCGCAATCTGCTCCACCAGTACGGAATTATCACCCTGGCGCATGGCCGCATCGAGATCGATAAGCTGAACCAGCGGAAAGCGGGAGAATTTCTCGATCCAGTATTCGAAATCGTCAAAAGCGAGGCGGAGTTTTTCGCCCTGCACAAGCTGCACAATGCGGCCGCCCAGCAAATCGATGGAAGGAATCAGCATGAAAGCCTCACGAAAACACCGGCCGCGGCCAGCTCTTCTTTCAACGCGCGCGCGCTCGATATGCCGAAGTGAAAAATGCTCGCCGCAAGCGCCGCATCGGCTTTGCCGCGTCCGAAAACATCCACAAAATGATCCACCGTCCCCGCGCCTCCCGATGCAATTACCGGAATGTTGACCGCCTCGCTTACCGCTGCTGTCAATTCGCAATCAAATCCGGATCGCGTTCCGTCGGAGTCCATTGAGGTGAGCAGAATCTCACCCGCGCCGCGCTGCTCGGCCTCGCGCGCCCACTCCACCACGCGGCGACCGGTTGGTCTGCGCCCGCCCTGAACAAACACCTGCGCATCGCGGACCGGGTCAACTGCAAGCGGATCGCGCCGCGCGTCGATGGCCACCACGACTGCCTGCGCTCCAAAGCTGCGCCCGATAGCCTCAATGAGTGTTGGGTCGGCAAGTGCGGCGGAGTTCACGCTGACCTTGTCCGCGCCCGCCTCGAAGACCTGTTCGGCATCGTGAGCCGTGCGAATCCCGCCGCCGACGCAAAAGGGAACAAACAACTCGCGCGCCGTTCTGCGCACGGTATCGAGCAGCGTCTGCCGGCCTTCGTGCGTGGCCGTAATATCGAGCAGCACAATCTCGTCTGCCCCTTCGCGAGCGTGCCGCGCGGCTTGCGTGGCAGGATCGCCGGCGTCGATCAAGTCGACGAACTGAACGCCCTTGACCACGCGCCCGGCATGCACGTCGAGGCAGGCGATGATGCGTTTGGTAATCATTTCTGTTTCCTCACCATGTTGCGGGCGACGAGGTCGTTGAGTTCGGTGTGCTGATCTGGTGTTAGTGCGCCTGTAGGGATGGAGATATATTGATTTTCGGAAATATAGAACGAGGCAATCTTATCGTCTTGGACAAAGGCAAAGACTCCAGACCAGAGTACTTTCGACTCGCAAACCCCAGGAACAGAGGAAACAATTCGTTCGTCGTTAATATCAATGGACCAGTTTCGATCTAATCGTCCAGGCGGGAACAGCTGCTTGTACGATTTGCGGATTCGGTATGCACGAAGAAGCGGGACAAGAAGCGCAATACACGCCAAGGCTGCATCAGGCACAATAAGGTCACCGACCAGATCCGATTGCCCATACGCATACGCAGCAACGGTTCCTAGGAGTGCGACGATAGCTATGGAAGGAAAGATTACATCGTAGATGAAGAAATGTATGCGCCTTCCAAGCTTCTGTCGCTTGTGAAGGCGTATGCCAGCTTTGTAATCGTCGAGTGTGAGTGTGTGGGTGAGCTTCATCTTTCAACCTCCAAGAAATTCTTGAGAATCTTCAGTCCGGTTGCGCCGGACTTCTCCGGATGAAACTGTACGCCCATCACGTTGCCGCGCTCGACCGCAGCCGCGAAAGGTTCGATGTAATAAGTGGTGGCCGCAGTGTCGGCGGTGACCGGAGCTTTGAAGGAGTGCGTGAAGTAAACGTATTCGCCCGGTTCGACGCTGGCAAGAAGGCGCGAGTTGGGGCGGATTTCCAGCGAATTCCAGCCGACATGCGGAACTTTTTCCGTACTCTCAGAAAATCGCGTACACTTTTCCGTGAAGTGAGCAAGCCCCGGCTGCTCCGGTGCTTCGCTTGATCCGGCGTAGAGCCACTGCATTCCCACACAGATTCCAAGAAAAGGGATGCCGCGCGCAATGGCCGCGCGAATCGCGGGCGTGAGGCCCGTCGCGTCGAGCCGCTCGGTGGCCGCAAAGTGGCCCACGCCGGGGAGCACGATGCGCTCGGCGGATTCAACGAGAGACACATCGCCATCTGTGACTACGGGTTCTGCACCTAGATGGCGCAGCGCCTTGAGCACAGAAGTCAGATTGCCCGCTTTGTAATCGATGACAGTAATCATTTCACCATTACCCAAAATGCGATATCGCTGAACCATAAATACGCAGTGATACACGACGCGGCAGCAATCGCCACTGCCCATTTTGGTCGCAGAATGATCGGGGAAAGAATAACTTCAGCAATGCTGATAACGAATCCAATCTCTGCGCAAATTACCATTATGGAGAAATGGTCCTCATAGAATTGCTTATGCATAAGGAGCCTGCCGATGTAGAGCGAACAATTGGTGATGAAAGCAATGATTGCCGCAAATCGAACTCTTTCTCGCCATGTGATGCTCATTAGAGGAGTCCCTTCGTGGAGGGCAGCATCTCTCCCAATTGTTTGTCTTTCGAGCAGGCTACGCGGAGCGCGCGTGCGAAGGCTTTGAAGATGGCCTCAATCTTGTGATGGTTGGAGCGGCCGTACATTGTTTTCAGGTGAACATTGGCGCGCGCGCCGCGGGCGAAGCCTTCGAAGAAATCCGTCACCAGCTCGGTTTGCAGATCGCCGACCAGGCGCGTGCGCA
>PLSH01000352.1:1987-3502 GCA_003165095.1 Acidobacteriaceae bacterium | reverse complement strand
GCGAAGCCGGAGCCACGCAGATAGGAGCGGGCTGCCGCCCGGCTTGGTCCTTCGGTCAACGGAATGCTTTGTCGCTTGCCTTCGATGGTCATGTGCTCTCTTCGCTTGCCGGTTTTACTTCGCCTTCAACCAACCCGCCTCATCGTGCTTGGTTTCAAATGAGTCGAGCGCCGCTTCATGCCGCAACGTCAAGCCGATATCGTCAAGCCCTTCGAGCAGGCAGAACTTGCGGAATGGATCGATCTCGAAGGTGGCCTTGAATCCCTGGCTGTCGGTCACGGTCTGATCCTCAAGCGAGACGGTGAGCTGGTAGCCGGGAATGGATTTCGCGTTTTCGAGCAACTCCGCGACCTGTTCTTCGCTAAGCCGCGCCAGCACAATGCCGTTCTTCCCTGCGTTCGAAAAGAAAATGTCGGCAAACGTCGGCGCGATGACGGCGCGGAAGCCGAAATCCGAAAGCGCCCACGCAGCATGCTCGCGGCTCGATCCGCAGGCAAAGTTCTTGCCGGCAATCAAAATCTGCGCGCCCTCGTAACGCGGATCATTGAGAACGAACGACGGGTCGGGATCGCCCGCAGCGGTGCGGCGCCAGTCGAAGAACAGAAACTCGCCGTAGCCGGTGCGNNCGCTTCAAAAACTGCTTGGGAATAATCTGGTCGGTATCGACGTTGGTGCGGTCGAGAGGCGCGGCCAGCGCGGTCAATTTCCTGAATGGATGCATTATGCCTTTACCTCCCCGCGGGCCGATTCGCGAACGGTCCAGTTGCGGATATCGACGAAGTGGCCGGCAATGGCGGCTGCGGCGGCCATCTCCGGCGAAACAAGATGAGTGCGCCCCCCGCGTCCCTGGCGGCCCTCGAAGTTGCGGTTCGATGTTGAAGCGCAGCGCTCCCCGGGCGCGAGAATGTCGGGATTCATGCCCAGGCACATGGAACAGCCCGGCTCGCGCCAGTCGAAGCCGGCTTCAATGAAGACTTTGTCCAGCCCTTCGGCTTCGGCCTGCGCCTTTACCGCCTGTGAGCCGGGAACCACCATGGCGCTCACGTGCGTTGAGACTTTGTAGCCGGAGGCGATACGGGCCGCGGCGCGCAAATCCTCAATGCGCGAGTTGGTGCAGGAGCCAATGAACACGCGGTCGATCTCCACATCTTCAAGCGGCGTGCCGGCCTTCAGGCCCATATACTCAAGCGCGCGTTCCAGGCCTTTGCGCTCCTGGTCATTGACAGTGGCAGCCGGATCGGGCACCGAAGCGGTAATGGGCGCGACCATGCCCGGACTGGTGCCCCAGCTAACGTACGGAACCAGCGTAGCGGCGTCGATCACCAGCTCGCGATCGAATTTCGCGCCAGGATCGCTGGGCAGCTTGCTCCACTCGCGCACGGCCTCATCCCACGCGGCGCCTTGCGGCGAAAAGCGGCGGTCTTTGAGGTACGCAAATGTTTTCTCGTCGGGAGCGATCATGCCCGCGCGCGCGCCGGCCTCGATGCTCATGTTGCAAATGGTCATGCGGCCTTC
>PLSH01000352.1:0-1889 GCA_003165095.1 Acidobacteriaceae bacterium | reverse complement strand
GTGTGCGAGTCGCCGCACACAATGGTCATGCCCGGCTTGGTGATGCCCAGTTCCGGCCCGATCACGTGCACAATGCCCTGCTCGCGCGAGTCGACGTCATAAAGCTCAATGCCGAACTCGACGCAGTTTTGGCGCAGCGTGGCAATCTGTTTTGCCGCGATCTGATCCAGAATATTGAGCCGGCCCTCAATCGTCGTCGGCACATTGTGATCCACCGTGGCGATGGACCGGTCGGGACGGCGCACCTTGCGGCCGGCGAGGCGCAGACCCTCAAAAGCCTGCGGCGAGGTGACCTCGTGCAGAAGCTGCAGGTCGATGTAAAGAATCGTGGGCTCGCCTTCGGGCTCGACCACTACGTGCTGCTGCCAGACCTTCTCAAATAATGTTCTTGGTTCGGTACTCATGGAACTCCTAAGTCAGTGAACGAGTGAATAAGTGAAATAGTGAATTAGCGGTCAGCAACTACGCGCTGACTAGCATCGTCTTGACGGTTTCGCGCACCTTTGCGCCCATCTCGGTGGTCGAAAGCACGCTCAATCCCTGCGGATTCGAGCGCGCCAGGTCCGGCGTGCGGAAACCCTGTTCCAGCACTTTGCGGACCGATGCTTCAATGGCCGCGGCTTCGGCTTCGAGGCCGCCGGTGTGACGCAGAATCAGAGCGCCGGTGAGAATGGCGCCCAACGGATTCGCGAGTCCCTTGCCGGCAATGTCGGGCGCGGAGCCGTGAACCGGCTCGTACAAATTGACCTTGCCGCCGATGGTGGCCGAGGGCAACATGCCCAGCGATCCGGTGATCACCGCCGACTCGTCGGAGAGAATGTCGCCGAAGAGATTTTCGGTCAACACCACATCGTAGTTGCGAGGCTGATTCATCAGGTGCATGGCCATGGCATCGACATATTGATGTTCCAGCGTCACGTCGGGAAATTCGGCGGCTACTTCAATGACCGTGGCGCGCCAGAGCTGCGAGACTTCAAGTACGTTGGCCTTGTCGACGCTGGTCAGTTTTTTGCGGCGCCCCTGCGCCAATTTGAAGGCGATGCGGGCCACGCGGGCCACTTCGTCGCGCGTGTAGCGCATCGTGTTCCAGGCTTCGCCCTTTGCCTTGTTCCATTCGCGGGGCTGGCCGAAGTAAAGGCCGCCGAGCAATTCGCGAACAAACAATATGTCGGCGCCGTCGATGATTTCAGGCCGCAGCGGGCTGTTCACCGCGAGTTCCTTGAAGGCAAACGCGGGACGCAAATTGGCGAATCCGCCGAGGGCCGCGCGAATTTGCAGCAGGCCGGCCTCGGGGCGCTTGTCGGGAGCCAGCGAGTTGAACTCGTTGCCGCCGACCGCGCCCAGCAACACCGCATCGGAATCAAGCGCGGCTGCAAGCGTGTCGGCGGGCAGCGGCGTGCCGTCCTGCACAATGGCCACGCCGCCGATGCGTTTGTGATCGAGCGAGAGCGTGTGGCCGCCGAGAGTTGCCACTTCCTGCAACACCGAGACTGCTTCGTTGGTGACTTCAGGGCCGATGCCGTCGCCGGCCGTAACTAGAATCTTCAGGTTCATGCGTCTTTCCAGAGTTCAGAGGTCAGAGATCAGTTGCCGGCGTGGGGCCGCGGGGTTTCAATCCAGTTCCGCGACCGAGACGTGGCGTTTTTCGCGAATCTGGTCGGGCAGCAAGCCGACCAGATCCTGATCGTAAATGTTCTTTTTGCGGTCGGCGAGGGCCACAAAACGGTAGTAGACATGCTGCAGCTCATCGCGGGTGAGCGCGAAGCCCATCTGCTCGAGCCGATGGCGCAGGGCCGCGCGGCCGGAGTGCTTGCCCAGCACGAGATGAGTCTTCGCCACGCCGACCAGTGTGGGAGTCATGATCTCGTAGCAGAGCGGGTTGGCCAGCA
>PLSH01000388.1 GCA_003165095.1 Acidobacteriaceae bacterium | reverse complement strand
ATTTGCGCTGCCTTGCAATCTGGCCGCGGGAATCATCTTTTCACTCGCAATGCCGTACCGCATCAATCCGGGCCGAATCACGCGGCCGGCTGGAGCGCAGGCGAATACGTTGCCGGCCATGTTCATTCAGTTGGGAGTGCTCGGCGTCGGGGCGTCGGTCTTTTGGATCTGCTGGTCTTTGAAGGACCGGTGGCTACCCGTGCCCATATTTTTAGCGCTGGCCCTGGTCGCATTACTTTTCTGGATGCGCGTATTGCACTACTCGGATGACAATGCCAACCAACGCAGGGATTCACTGATAGCGACGCTGATGAAGGGTGAGTAGATGTTCCGTCCCGAAGGCGCCGGCCTCTCTCTCACCAAGACCCTTGAACTTGTTTGATCGGCATCCTCTGGAGTTATGCGGTGACGAAGTATCAATCGTTCCCAGGCTTAGATATCGCTTTGGGCTCAGCTTTGCGAAGGCGACCGCACACACAAGCAGAAGGAGTTTCCGGTTCCGGGTGTGTTGCGGCCAACTCGTCGGTAGAGAAGGCAGTTATTTCCGGATTGCCGTTGATAGAAGCGAAAGAAGAACGTTGGGAGCGTTCAGGGCTGCGCGGGATGACAGGGGTGTAAATGGGCCCAGTGCATTTGGGGTGTAATGGGCTTCGCGCATTCTGATGAATGGGAATTCAGCTGGCGCGGCCGCGGGGGCGGGCGGTGCGGTTGCGGTCGAAGAGGATGCGCAGGCCTTCGAGGGTGAGCATCTCGTCGATCTCCTGGATGTAGCGCGAGTCGGCGGCGATCATGCGGGCCAGGCCGCCGGTGGCGACGATGCGCGGCTGCTGGTCGCCGAGCTCGGCGAGGATGCGCTCGATGATGCCGTCGACGAGGCCGATGTAGCCGAAGTAAAGGCCGCTCTGGAGATGGCCGACGGTGTTGGTGGCGATGACTTTTGCGGGGCGCTTGATGTCGACGCGGCTGAGACGCGCGGCGTGGGAGAAAAGGGCGTCGGCGCTGAGGCCGAGGCCGGGCGCGATGGCTCCGCCCATGTATTCGCCGCGGGCGGAGATGACTTCAAACTTGGTTGCGGTGCCGAAATCGACCACGATGCAGGGACCGCCGTAGCGGGCGAAGGCTGCGACGCAGTCGGCGATGCGGTCTGCGCCCAACTCGGTGGGGTTGTCGATGAGCATGGGCATGCCGGTCTTGATGCCGGGCTCGACGAACATGGGCTCAACGTGGAAGTACTCTTCGCAGACGCGGCGCAGCGTGGAGTCGACGGGCGGGACGACGGAAGCGATGATGATGTGCGTGACCTGGCTGGGCGCCATGCCGTGCATCTCAAAAAGATTGACGAAGAAGACGCCGTATTCGTCGACGGTCTGGGCGCGATGGGTGGTGATGCGCCAGTGCGCGGCAAGTTCGGGTTTATCAACATCCCCGGGACCAGGAGCTGTCGCGGGGGACACCGGGTTTTCGCCATCGAGGCGGTAGAGGCCGAGGACCGTGTTGGTATTGCCGACGTCGAGGGCTAGCAGCATGGTTTCAGTTTATCTCCGGTGCGCGGATGCCGCCGGTCTGCACGATTACGAGTCCGGCAGCGGTTTGGACGCGCAGGAATCCTTGCTCGTCGAGGCCGTCTGTTACGCCCACGCAGGCTTGCGGGCCGTGCACTTCGACATTGCGGCCGCGAACCCAGGTGGAAGCCTGCCCAACGCGCGTGGGAACCTTTGCGGCTTCGCCGGGATCAAGCAGCGCGTTGGTTTCGCGTTGCAGCGATTTTAGCAGGGCGATGAGCAGGGTCTGGCGGCTGATGGTGCGGCCTGCGGCGAGATCCAGTGAAGTTGCGGGCGTGGCAAACCCGGGGTCCCCAGCGACAGGTCCTCGTCGCTGGGGTGGAAGGCCGGCATCAAAGCTGCGCTGGTGGACGTTGATGCCGATGCCGAGCACCACTGCGTGGGGCAGCCCTTCGGAGTCATTTCGTGCCTCAATCAAAATGCCGCCGGCTTTACGAGGGCCGATGAGCAGATCGTTGGGCCAGCGCAGATCGACAGCGAGCGAGGAGACGGCGCGAATGGCATGGGCGGCGGCGAGGCCCGCGACGAGGGGGAGAAGCGGCAGGCTGGCGGCGGGGAGTTGGGGGCGCAAAAGCACGCTGACGTAAAGGCCCTGGCCGGCGGCCGAGTGCCAGGCGTGACCGCCGCGTCCGCGGCCGGCCAACTGCTCGTCGGCGAGCCAGACGGAGCCGTGCGGCGCACCATTGCGCGCGGCGGCCATGGCATCGGAGTTGGTGGAGCCGGTGACGGCGGCGAAATGGAGATTGCCGGCGAAGATGGTGTGGGCAAGGTCGGATTCAAGCGCTGCCAGGTCAAACATCAATCAGCCGTCTCCGCGGTAATGGACATGGAGATGTCGGCGGCTTTGGCGGAGTGGGTGAGCGCGCCGACGCTGATGAAGTCGACGCCGGTTTCGGCGTAGGAGCGGATGTTTTCAAGCCCGATGCCGCCCGAGGCTTCGGTGGGAATCCAGCGCTTCTCCTGCTTGATGCAGACGATGGACTGCTTTACCTGGGCAGCGGTCATTTGGTCGAGCTTGATGGCCTCTGCGCCGCCGGCGAGTGCCTCTTCAAGCTCCTCGAGCGTGCGCACTTCAACCTGCACGCGCTGGCCGGGCTGGCGCGACTGGAGGGCGCGGGCGATGACTTTTGTGAGGCCGCCGCCGAGCGAGATGTGATTGTTCTTGATGAGGATGCCGGAGGCGAGGTCGATGCGGTGATTGGTTCCTCCGCCGCAGAGGACGGCGTATTTCTCAAGAGCGCGGAGGCCGGGAACGGTCTTGCGGGTGTCAAGCACGCGCGCATGGGTGCCTTGTATGGCGTCGGCGAACTGGTGGGTGAGGGTGGCGATGCCACTGAGGTGCTGGAGCAGGTTGAGGATGACGCGCTCGGAGGAGAGCAGGACACACGCGTTGTGGCGGACGATGGCGAGCACCTGGCCGGCCGGGACGCGGACGCCGTCGAAGATTTCAGGATGGCTGACGACCTCAAAGCGGTTGTGGGCGTGGGGACGCGGATCGAGGCGGGCAAAGATCTCAAAGAAGCGGGGCACTGCGCCGAGGCCGGCGACGACCAGCTCCTGGCGGGCGAGGATGGCTGCCGTGGCGCGCAGATTGGGGTCGATGGTGAGGGTGGTGGTGGCATCGAGGACGGCCTGGTCTTCAACCAGGGCCTGTTCGAGGATCGCTTCGATGCGGTGGCTTTTCCAGTCCATGATTATTCTTCCCGGTTACAGTCTGTTATTAACGATGCGGCTCAGGCTTCATTCGCTGAAGAAAGTTATAGATAACCTTCTTTACACTGTCATCGGCCTGGTTGGCAATTGCATAAAAGAGGGTTCCGTTGCGGCGGCGGATTTCAAGCGCGTATTTCTGCTCGGTGTGCGAAATCTTCTCGACGAATCTCTGCCGGAGGGGGAGCTTGCCATCCCTGCGCTGGTCAATGAACGTGATGTCGCCGAGGTCCTGATACCAGAGCAGCGAGTGGATATTGGAGGCGTCGCGGACATACATGCCGTGTAGGGTGAAGAGGATGTACTGGTTGAGAGCGCCGGGCGGCGATGAATGGCCGGAGAGGTCGACGATGGCGAGTGCGCGGTCGGGCTCGCGGACGTGGGTGAAGATGATTTCTTCGGCGCGCAGAGAGAAAACCGGCGCGACGAAGCATCCAGGCGCGTTGCCAAAGACGGGCGGCGCTGCGCGGGCTGGCGTGGGGCGGGCGAACGGGGCATCGAAAGGCTGCGCGGGAAGCGGCTGATCTGGAATCGGCTGAACGAGGAACGGCAACTCGACGGGGTTTTCGCAGTGCTCGGACAGTTCGCTGTAGGCGGTTTGGAGAGTTTTGAACTTCTCTTCGGCTTCGAGACGCTTTTGGGGATCGTGCTCGAAGCGGTCGGGATGCCAGAGCTTGGCGGCGGCGCGGAATGCCTTGTGGAGGACGGCTTTTGAGGGCGCGGTGCCGGACAGGCCGAGCGTTTGTGCGTGCCGATGGCATTGCTCGCAGGCGCAGGGCATTCTTCGTTATTCCGGCGGCAGATTTTCGAGCGCGGCGCGGGCTTTGTCGAGCAGGGCGCGGGTTTCGGATTCCTGTTTCTTCAGGCCTTCGACGATGTGGGCGGGAGCTTTTTGGATGAAGGACTCGTTGCCGAGTTGGCGTTCGGCGGCGGCGAGGCCTTTTTCGTATTTGGCGATGTCTTTGGTGAGGCGGTCGCGTTCGGCTTGGACGTCGATGGTGCGCTCGTAGACGACGGCAACGTCGAATGAAGCTGTGGAGTGCTTCGACAGACCGGCAGTGATTGATTCGACGAAACGGACTTCGCTGACTCTGGCGAGGCGCTCGACGATTGCGATGTTTTCATTGAGTGCAGCCTGCACGATTGCGCCGGCTTGGACCTCAATTGGGGTAATCGCCTTCTCCTCGACGCCGATTTCTTTGCGCAAGGCGCGGACCTCGACGATCAGGCTCTGCAACCCCACCATGTCGAGAACAGCCCCATCATCCAGATGCGCGTTTCCGGTTGGAAACTCCGTCAATGCGATCGACCTGGCTGGCGGATTGCCGTCGTAGATTGCGTGCCATAGCTCTTCGGTGAGAAACGGCATGAAGGGCGAGAGCAGACGGAGAGATGTTTCGAAAACTTGAACCAGCGTGGTGAGCGCGGCCTTTGTTGCGGCTTTGTCGGCGGTCTCGGAGAAATCGAGACGGAGCTTCACGATCTCGATGTACCAATCGCAGAAGCTGCCCCAGAAGAATTGGTAGATGAAATTTGCTGCGTCGTCGAAGCGGTAATTTTCGAGCGCCTGATTCACCTTGGCTGTGGTCGCGTGCAACTCCGCGACGATCCAGCGAGCTTCGAGCGGAGCGTCGGCGGGGGCTGTCGGCATTTGGCCGAGCGCGTTGGGATCGACCGTGATGCCTACTTCAAACGCTCGATCAATATTCATGAAGATGAATCTTGCGGCGTTCCAGATTTTGTTGGCGNNGCGCGGTAGCCCTCGGTGCGGGCTACGTTGAAGGCGATGTCGGTTCCGGGCGAGGCCATCGACGCCAAGGTGAAGCGGACCGCGTCGGTGCCGTATTGCTTGACGACTTCGATGGGGTCGATGACGTTGCCCTTGGTCTTGGACATCTTCTCGCGGTTTGCATCGCGGACCAGGGCGTGGATATACACCTCACGAAAAGGAACCGAGTCCGCTAAAGAGCGTGAGCTCCCGTCGGGCATGGGCGCGTCGCCGGCGAACCAGCAGCCGAACATGATCATGCGGGCGACCCATAAGAAGAGGATGTCGAAGCCGGTGACGAGCAGGCTGGTGGGATAGAAGGCGTCGAACTCCGCGCGTGTTTCCGGGGTGATGTTCGGCCATCCGAAGACCGAAACCGGTAGCAGGCAGGAGGAGAACCAGGTGTCGAGGACGTCGGTTTCCTGGGTGATCCGATCGGAGCCGCAGTGGGCGCAGTTCACAGGATCGACACGGGCGACGGTGATCTGGTGGCAGGTGGCGCAGTGCCAGGCGGGGATGCGATGACCCCACCAGAGCTGGCGGGAGATGCACCAGTCGTAGATGTTCTCCATCCAGTTGAGGTAGGTTTTTTTGTACATCTCCGGCGTGAACTTGATGTGGCCGTCTTTAACGGCCTCGATGGCCTTGTCGGCGAGCGGCTGGATTTTGACGAACCATTGCGTGGAGAGGCGCGGCTCGACTACGGTCTTGCAGCGGTCGCAGTGGCCCACGTTGTTGGTGTAGTCCTTGACTGCTCCTAAGAGGCCTTGCTCTTCGAGGTCCTGGACGATGCGCTTGCGGGCAACGTAGCGATCGAGGCCGGCGTAGATGCCGCCTTCGGCGTTGATATGGGCCGAGTCGTCCATGACGTTGATGGAAGGCAGGTGATGGCGCTGGCCGATGGCGAAGTCGTTGGGGTCGTGTGCGGGCGTGACTTTGACCGCGCCGGTACCGAAGTCGCGGCTGACCCACTCGTCGAGGATGACGGGGATTTCTCTTCCGACGAGCGGCAGGCGGAGTTTCTTGCCGTGCAGGTGCAGGAAGCGCTCGTCTTCGGGATGAACGGCTACGGCCGTGTCGCCGAGCATGGTTTCAGGACGCGTGGTGGCGACGGTGAGAAATTCGCCGCTTTCGTTGCCGGATTCATCCAGGACCGGGTAGCGGATCTCCCAGAGATGGCCCTTCTGTTCTTCATGGACGACCTCGAGATCGCTGATGGCGGTCTGGCAGCGCGGGCACCAGTTGACGATGTAAGGGCCGCGATAGATGAGTCCTTGCTCATGAAGGCGGACGAAGGCTTCGCGGACGGCGACGGAGAGCCGTTCGTCCATGGTGAAGTATTCGCGGCTCCAGTCGACAGAAGCGCCGAGGCGCTTCATCTGGTCGAGGATGGCGCCGCCGTAGTGGCGGCGCCACTCCCACACGCGCTCGGTGAAGGCTTCGCGGCCCAGCTGCTGGCGCGAGGTTCCTTCGGCGGTGAGTTGGCGCTCGACCATCATCTGGGTGGCGATTCCGGCGTGGTCGGTGCCGGGGAGCCAGAGAGCGCGGCGGCCGGACATGCGACGCCAGCGGGTGAGGATGTCCATCTCAGTCTGGTTGAGCATGTGGCCCATGTGCAGGCGGCCGGTGACATTGGGCGGAGGCAGAAGTATGGAGAAGGACTGGCCGTCCAGGCCTTCCTCTTGGTTGAGAGCATTGGGAGTGGGTTGGGCGAAGAGTTTTTCGCTCACCCAGTATTCGGCCCAGTGATCT
>PLSH01000275.1 GCA_003165095.1 Acidobacteriaceae bacterium | reverse complement strand
CCGGCCAAAGCGCGCGCCTTCAAGGGCAACGAAGAGCGCGATGGACGCGGCAACACAACCGGCGGCAAGGGCGGCAAACGATAGGGCAGAGGTCCCCGCTGGATTGATCGGGGACGGATGATGGTTTAGCGGAAGAGGCCCGGCGGAATGCAGGGTCTCTTCGTTTGTCTTGAGTTCTCTTTGCCGAAAGTGATGCTGGAGGGGAAACTGCGCGGGTTGAGGTGAGTGCTTCCCACGCTTCGTTAGCCTCCCAACTGGAAGATGACCGTGATGGTGGTCTGCACATCGGTGGGCTCGCCGTTGAGCAGGTACGGTTGGTAGCGCGCGGCCTCGACTGCGGTAAGCGCTGCGGTGCGCAGCATCTGTGGGCCGCTGATGGCGTGTAGGTTCTCGATCTTGCCCGTTCTGGAGATGACTGCCTCCATCACGACGGCCCCTTGAACACGCGCTGCCCGCGCAATGGCCGGATACACCGGCTGGATCGGCGTCAGAAGCAATCCCTCTGAAACGCCGGAGGAGATGCGCAGCGGGGCGATTGGCCGGGCGCGCTCCACGACTACTCCCGGCCCGGTTGCGCCGCCGATTCCGATGAGGGTTGCGATGCCAAGCGGACTGGGGCCTGCGCCTGTCATTCTCAGGTTCGGATCAAACGGCGGCGCAGGGCCATCTGTCAGACTGCCGGGCCGCAGCCAGACGGCGGTTCCCGTGGAGACTGAGGCCGCTGCCGCACTCGCCGCAGGAGCGCCGATCGCTGTGGAAGAGGCGGTGGATGCCGTTCGCTGGGCCTCCTCCACGAGAGGCTTCTGAAGCAATGGCAGAGACAGATGCAGTGCATCGGGCATTGTGGAGAGGGCCTGCGGTCGCAGCAGAGGAATTGCGATCAGCAGGCCTGCCAGCACACATTGGAAGGTGATGGAACCCAGCGTGGACCATTGCTGCGTTCGGGTGATGACCAGTCCGCGTGATTCGATGAGAGATCCTTCAAACATAAGGCACCTCCGAAGANNGATGATGGATCAGCCATGGAATCCGCCGCCAAGCCGACCCCGCAGCGAGTTTTGTCGGTCGATGTGCTGCGCGGGCTGACGATTGCGTTGATGATCCTGGTGAACGATCCGGGAGATTGGGGCCATGTGTATGCGCAGCTCGACCACGCAGCCTGGAACGGTTTTACGCTGACCGACCTGGTGTTTCCCAACTTTCTGTTTCTGGTTGGCGCGTCGATTATTTTCTCGCTGGAAGGCCGCATTGCGAGGGGTGAATCGCGGCGCGCTCTGGCAGGACATATGCTGCGGCGGGCGGCCACGCTGTTTGCCATCAAGATGTTTCTCAGCGCATTTCCGCACTTTCACTGGACTCACTTGCGTCTGTTTGGAGTGCTGACGCGGATTGCGGTCTGCTATCTGGCGGTGGGGCTGATCTGCCTGGCTACACGGCGGGCACGCACGCTGGCCGCGATTGCCGCCGGGCTGCTGGTTGGCTACTGGGCGATGATGCGATTCGTCCCCGTGCCGGGATTTGGCGTCCCGACGCATGCGATGCCGATTCTCGATCCGGAGCGCAATCTTGCGGCGTGGATCGACCGAGGGTTTACGGCGTTCACGCAGCGGACGATCCACGTCGGCTCGTTGTACAACCATACGCACGACCCCGAAGGACTGCTGAGTACGCTGCCCGCGATTGCGACCACGCTGATCGGGGCGGTGGCTGGGCTGTGGATTCGGCGGGTTGGAGGCACAAAGGAGTCTGGCGTCTTTGGCAGCAAGCCGCGCGCACGATGCCTGAGCGGGCTGGTTGTTGCGGGGATTGGCGGTCTTGCCGCGGGGCTGGCCTGGAGTCGCTGGTTTCCGATCAATAAAAATTTGTGGACCAGCTCTTATGTACTCTACGCGGCCGGCTGGTCGCTGGTGCTGCTTGCGCTGTGCTATTGGCTCATCGACATGCGGCGGATGAACGAGAGACCGGCGGGGAGGGGACTGCTGTTGCCCTGGCTGGTCTTCGGGTCGAACGCAATCACGGCGTTCGTGCTGTCGAACTTTATTGTTGAAGCAATGCTGTGGATCAAGCTTCCCGTGGGTGCGATGGCCGGGACAGCAACCGGCCCTGCAGCGATCGACGCTGTGGCGCCGGCGAGTTCCATCAGCTCGTGGCTGTGGGTTTATCAGCATGGGTTCGCGCGCGGGCAATCCACGGAGGTCACATCGCTGGCGTTTGCGCTGGCGTTTACGGCGGTCTGTTTTGTTCCGAACTGGGTTTTGTGGCGCAGGAAGATTTTTCTGAAGATCTGATGATTTATGTTCGACCCGAACTTTAGCTCGACCCGTTACCATGGAAGACGCCTCGGCTGGTCCGAGGCAGGAGCGCGCACGTGGCCTATACCGATCTACGCGACTGGATCCGGCAACTCGACAAGGCAGGCGAACTGAAGCGCATCCGCGAGGCCGTCAGCCCGTACCTGGAGATGGCGGAGATCGCGGACCGCGCGGCCAAGCTGGGCAAGGGGACGGCAAACGCCGGCGGGCCGGCGCTGCTGTTTGAGAACGTCACGGGGTTTCCCGGGGCGAAGGTGTTGATGAACCAGTTCGGCTCCGAGCGGCGCATGAGGCTGGCACTGGAGGTGGATTCGCTGGACGAGATTGCGGGTCGCATCCGCGCACTGATTCATCCCGAGACGCCGACCACGCTGATGGACAAGCTGAAGCTGCTGCCGAAGCTGGCCGAGGTTGGGAGCTTCTTTCCCAAGCTGATCGCGGCCAAGGACGCGGCTTGCAAGCAGGTGATCCATCGCACGGTGGAGGATGGCGGGCAGGGGATCGACCTGCGGAAGCTGCCGGTGCTGACCACCTGGCCTGAAGACGGTGGGCCGTTCATCACGCTGCCGTGTGTCGTCACGCGCGATCCGAAGTCCGGCAAGCGCAACGTGGGGATGTATCGCATGCAGGTGTACGACGGCGAGACCGCCGGGATGCACTGGCAACGGCAGAAGAACGCCGCCGAACATCTGCGCGACCGGCTCAGAGGCGCCACAGAACAGGGTGCCCCAGGTCTCGATTCTGAGACCTGGGCGAGTGCGCGCGTGCAGTTGATGGCGCAGACCGCCGGCGGTACGACCGCGGCGGCGAACGACGCGGCGATTCCGACAACGACGCTGAGCAAGATAAATGCTGGACGGATGGAGGTCGCGGTGGCGATCGGCACCGATCCGGCGACGACGTTTGCGGCGATTGT
>PLSH01000323.1 GCA_003165095.1 Acidobacteriaceae bacterium | reverse complement strand
CAGGCACCGCAACGGGTTTGCCCGCCTGCGCTGCAACGTCGGGTTTGCTTGCCGGCATTACCTCAACAGCCGTCGCAAGGTCGGCCATCAGAAATCACCAAAGCGGCCGGAAAAATTCCGGGTCCGCATGGGCCTCCAGCATGGATGTGCATCAACNNAGAGCATCTTCGCTTCACTTGTCAATCTCTCAACTCTGTGCCAAGTGTCGGTTCGATCCTGAAAAAGCCGCCTTTTGGCGCGGATTCTCAAAAAAGCCCCAGCGACAACGCTGTAGTGATTCTACACCGGATAGGCGGAGAAGCAGGAAAAGTGAGGATCATATGGTGGAAATCTAGGCGGTACGGGTGCGGACGGAGTAACCGGGAAGGACCGCTATCCGGCGGGGGTGTGGGCCGCAAACCAGAGGGTCAGTTCGGCTTCAGTCATTTCGCCCGCTGCCAAACTGAGGAAGGTCAGGCATGCCTCCTCCTGGCTGGCGGTCACTGGAAGTCCATTGAACTCCAGGAAAACGAAGGCCACCTGCATGGCCGTTCGCTTGTTTCCATCGATAAAGGGGTGGTTGCTCGAAATGCCAAAGGCGTACGCGGCGGCAAGATGGGCCATGGTCAGCCCGGCCTCAGAGTAGGCAAACAGATTCCTGGGACGAGCCAGGGCAGAGTCCAGCAGCCCCTCATCGCGTACGCCACCAGAGGCGCCAAAGAGCGTAATCTGTTGAGAATGAAAGGCCAAGGCCTCAATGGTGCGAATCCAGACAGGTTCTTTCACTTACTCGGCCAGCTTCTTGAAAGCATCGCGATAACGGCGAATGACCCGCTCGGCTACTTCCATTTTGGCGCCGAATTCCTCGTCGTAAGGGCTGACCTGGATGCCGGCGGGCGTCTCCTGAACGTAGAGCGTGTCTCCCTTTTGCAAGTTCAGGTGCGCCAGTGTTTCCTTGGGCAGAATGATTCCGGCGGAGTTGCCGATTGCAATGATCTTTGTCGTGGTTGCCACGGATTTTCTCCTGAATGCATGGAGAGTATAACATATGTTATAACTTCTGGCCGGCGAGAGCCAGAGTCTTGTGGCGGATGATGAATGGACCCTTATCGCCAGTCGTCGCCGGCGTTGGCCACGCCCTGGTTCATCACTGCCTCGAAGCCGGCGCTCTTCTTGATGAAGATTTCGCTGAAGGCGTGGTCCTGGCGGAGCAGAATGGCCTGCAAACGCACCAGCTCAAGCAGGGCCAGGAACATGGCGATGAGCGCGCGCTCCGAACGCGTGTGGCTGAGCAGGCGCCGCAGCGCCACCGGCTTGTCTTCCATGGTCAGCCGCCGCGAAAGGAACTGGATCATCTGGCCGACGGTGACCGAGTCCTCTTCAACGTTGATGACGGGACGGTTGCGGGCCCGCTCCAGGATGTCGCGGAAGATGCGCACCAAGTCAACGGTATCGGCGGCAATCTCCGGTTCTGCGCCGGCATCTTCGCGGAACTCGCGCATGCCGGGATTGGTCCAACTGGCGGCTTCGAGCATCTGCTTCTGCTGCAGCATCTGCGCGGCATTTTTGAAGCGCTCGTGCTCCAGCAGCCGATCGACCAGCTCGCGGCGGGGATCCTCGACCGCGTCGCCTGCGCCGGAAGAGGTGCGCGGCAGCAGCATCTTGCTCTTGATGTGGATGAGCAGCGAAGCGGTGTAGATGAAGTCGCCGGCCACGTCCATATCGGCTGCTTTCAACTGGTTCACGTAGGCCAGAAACTGGGCTGTGATCTTCGCAATCGGAATGTCGTAGATGTCGATGTCCTGCTTGCGGATCAGGTCGAGCAACAGGTCGAGCGGGCCGTCGTAGATCCTGGCCACGCTGACCGAAAACGGCGACTGCTCGTCGTCCTCGCCCCGCGCCTTGAGCGCCGCAGCCACCTTGTCTGCGGTTTTCTGCTGCTGGGTGCGCGGTGGAGCGGCCGCAACGGATTGGGGAAGCGAGGCTCCGCTTTCGAAGCCCTCTGGGGCGAGCGCATCCATTGCTTCTGCCTCTTCAATCGCATCGGGCGAGGTTCCTGGGTCGAGGGAACGATCCGGCAGAGCATCTGCTGCGACGGCCGGCTCAGTCAACGGTTCCGGGATAACCGCGGCTTCCGTGGTTTCCAGGCCGTCAGCCACAACATACTCGGATTTTGGGGAACGATCAGTCAAAACTGTTTCTTCTTCCGGTCTTGCTTTCCAGCTGCAATCTCTTCTCTACAGAGAGACTCAGATCGCGCCGTGCGCATCGCTTAAGCCGTCAAGGTCATTTTCATGGCGGCGTGCACTTCATCCATGGTCTGGGCAGCGCGTTTACTTGCGCGCCGCGCACCCTCTTTGAGAATTTCCTCGGCCTGAGCCTCGGTAAAGCCGGCGCGCCGCGCCTGTATCGGCTCCAGAATTCGCACCAGGCCGTCCGCGGCCCATCCTTTGCATTCAATACACCCGATTCCCGCCGAGCGGCAACCTTCGTAGACTTTTGCGAGGGTCTCCGGGGTCGAGAAGACCTTGTGCAGATCGCCCACCGGGCATTTGTCCGGGTCGCCTGGATCTGTGCGCCGAACGCGAGCCGGGTCGGTGACCATGGTCTTGAGCTTCTGCCGCACTACCGGTTCGGGATCGGTGAGCAGGATCGTATTGCCGTAGCTCTTCGACATCTTGCGGCCGTCGGTGCCGGGGAGCTTGGGCGAGGGCGTGAGCAGGACCTTCGGCTCGGGCAGTACTTCGCGTACGGCGAACGCTTCCCCTGGGAGCCCCTGCGATCCAACAGGAAGAGGAATTCCCGGAATGGTCACGGTCTTGCCAACCCTGCAGTAAAGTTGATTGAACCGTCGCGCAATTTCGCGGGTCAACTCCACGTGCGCCTGCTGGTCCTGGCCCACGGGAACAAACTGCGGCTG
>PLSH01000121.1 GCA_003165095.1 Acidobacteriaceae bacterium | reverse complement strand
TTTGGGCAGGTCGTGGGGCATGGGGGTCAAGTCCGGCGAGCCCCCGGTATCTGCGCTGAACCCTTTTACCGATGGGGTTTCGAGCGAGGGGACTACCCCTCAGGTTAGCAGATGCGGTCAGGGTGAGATGAGGCGCACAGTGGGGAAATACGTAGAGTAGCGGCGGGTGTCGCGCGTGAGCAACGTGCATCCGAGCACAGCGGCGTGCGCTCCGATGAAGAAGTCAGGGAGCACATTCGCGTTGGTCCCGCCTTTGCGGCGATAGTGAACGTACGCCTTACCCGCAAGAAACGCAGCGGCGCGAGGAATGTCAAGAACGCCGATTTCCATCGCATCGAGCCTGTCATCGACTTCAGTTTGGCCGGCAAAAGAGACAGAAATCTCTGAGTAGACGATGGGATTGATTGCCAGGTCATGCATTTGAGACTGGGCCTTCAACTGGCGTGTCGACCATGCGCACCAGACCGGGTCTGGATCCCAAATGTCGAAGAGGATGTTGGCGTCAAGCAGGATCATTGGAGTATCCGCGTAGCCACTCCATGTATTCGTCGGTGCTGCAACCTAGTTTGATTTGCGCAGAGCCGAGTGCGCGATCAAAGCGATCCGGACGGCGTTCCTCGGCGGGGCCTTCCTTGCGCAGCACCAGTTCGCCGTCGTTGTTCACGTCGAAGACGATCTTGCATCCCGGCTCCAGGCTCAGGGAGTCGCGGATGTGCTTGGGAATGGTGACCTGTCCCTTGCTGGTGAGTGTGGTGCCCATGGTTTCCGTCTCCTGATTTGCCGGTATTACCACAGTTTATATTGTAATACCCGGGTCCGGCTTGGGAAAGTGGGGCAGGCTCGGGCAATCGGTGGATTCTGAGGGCAGGACACTGAATCCAAGCTGGTTGNNAGAACGGGTTCAGCTTGGCAATGCCCTTCTTCTTTTTCTTTTTGCTGGAGGAATCTTCGCTCAGATCGGCCTTGGGCTTCTTTTTGGAATTGGCAGCGGTGGACTGCGCCGGGGTCTGGCCGGACTTGATGTCGTTGACTTGGGTGGGCGCCTCGGCGGGTTTCTCAACGGGAGGGAGGGTGGTGTCAGTTGGGCCGACAGGCTTGAGGACGGCGTTGGGGTCTGCCGCGACCGGGCTGTTTGGAGCGCTGATGATCTGCGCGCCGATGCCGGTTCCACCTTCGGGCGACTGAAGCTGCAGTGGCGCCTGGGAAGGCCGGTCGCTGCGGGGCGGCTCATTGGGGCCGGTGGGCGAGGCTACCAGGGCGGGCGCGGCCGGTTTGCCGGCGTTGGCGGCTTCGACAAACATGGTCTTGTTTTCATTGGTGATATCCGGCGCGAGGGTGCGGTGCGGGTCTTCGAGAGTTGGCTCGCCCACGTGCACCGCCTCAACCACGGTGGGGCCGTGCTTGATGATATCGAGCACGGTGTCGGTGAAGTGCAGCGCCTGGTGGCTTCTCTGCTCGGCATCGCTTTCGGCGATGGCGGCTTCAGTGGGCTCGGGAACGGGGCGGTTCATGGCCACGAGGCGGTCGCGCGCATCCTCGACGTGGGGATACATGGGATAGCGGGTGATGACCTTGGCGTAGGCCGCGGCGGCCTTGTCCTGATAAATGGAGTGGAGGCGCTCACGCATGGCGCCGGGGATGCCGGGCGCAATCTGGATTCTGCTGGCCTGGCCGGCATAAGCGTCGCCGATGCCGAGCAGCACTTGGTCACTCCTGGAATAGAGCGGGTAGGTATCGGCCACGGTATCGAGCCGGGCGATGGAGGCGTTGAAGTTTTCGCGGCTCTCATAGTAGAGGCCGATCTCAGTCTCGCGCTCGGCCAGAACCTCCTGCACATCGCGCAGCTTCTGCTTGGCGCGAGGAATGAGGCCGGAGTCGGGGAACATGTTGATCATCTCCCGGTACGACTTCTCGGCTTCCTGCGCGTTGGTGTAGTCGCGGTCGGGCTTTTCCATCTGCTCGTAGTAGATGTCGCCCACCTTCATCTTGGCCTCGGCGGCTTCAGGGGCATTGGGGAAGAAGGTGATGAAGTCGTTGTACTCCGCCTCGGCCTGGGTGAGGGCAGCGGTGCCGCCTTCCTTGAACCAGGTGTCGCCCACCGAGAGCTTGGCGCGCATGCGGTATTCCGACTCGGGATAGGTGTTGAGGAGGGTTTGCAGGTCGAGGCGGGCTACGTCATAGCGGCCTTTTTTGAGGGCGACCATGGCCTTGTCGTAAAGCTCCTTGTCAGGCTGCTTTGAGTTGACGCCGGCCAACGGGTTGGCGCTCAGGTCGTAGGCCTTTTTGGGCTTCTTTTTCCTGGCAGCTTCAGCCGAAGCGCCGGCCAGCAGGAGAAAGGCCAGAGCTACCGCGACAGATTTCTTCGACAACAGTTTCATACCACCTCGATACGGGAACGGCCGGGGAGAGTTGGCCCATCCATTTTTGTTGCTGGTTTCACGAAACCTTGCTTATTTCATACAATCTTACGCTGTTGGGCCGGTTTCCGGCCGGTTTTACCGGCTGGCTTTTCGCCCGCGGCTTTGCGGGCTGCTTTGAGGAGCGAGCGCGCGTCCCGCTCCGGCTTGCCGGCGCCGAAGACCGCATTTCCGGCGACCAGCAGTTCCGCACCTGCTTGGACGACCTGAGCTACGGTGTCGTGAGCGATGCCCCCGTCCACTTCAATTCTAAATGTCAGGCCCAGCTCCCGGCGCAACTGGGCCAGGCGGCGGATCTTGTCGAGCGAAAACGGGATGAATTGCTGCCCGCCGAANNCCGGGATTGACGCTCATGATGAGCACATGGTGAACCATGGGCAGGATTTCAAGGAGCACCTCGACGCGAGTAGCGGGATTGAGGACTACGCCGGGTTTCATGCCGTGCTGGGCGATTAACTCGAGGGAACGATGGAGGTGGGTGCAGGCCTCGTAGTGGACGCTGACCCAGTTTGCGCCGGCGTCGGCGAAGGCGGCGATGTAGTCGTTGGGGTTCGAGATCATCAAATGGCAGTCGAGCGGCAGGCGGGTGACCTTGCGCAAGCTCTTGACGACCGGAGGGCCGAGGGTGATGTTGGGGACAAAATGGCCGTCCATGGCGTCGACGTGGATGACGGTGCCGCCACCGCGCTCGGCCGCGGCGATCTGGTCGGCGAGGTGGGCAAAGTCCGCGGAAAGGATGGATGGGGCGAGTTCGACCATTTTTTTTCGGGTGACTCCCTGGCGG
>PLSH01000044.1 GCA_003165095.1 Acidobacteriaceae bacterium | reverse complement strand
GTGAACCTATGAAAGCGCTCGCGGACCCGACGCCGGGTACGCTGAACGCACATAGGAGGCTCCATGCAGCCAGTCATCGGGTGTGACGCTCACAAACACTTCTCCGTCTTTGTTTCGGTCGATCAACACGGGAGGCCTTCCCGGCCCGTGCGCGTCGATCACGACCGCGACCTTTATTGCAAATACCTTCGAACCTTGCCATCCGGTAGCGAAATTGCGCTGGAAGCAACCGGCCACTGGTACTGGATTGTCGACGCCATGGAGCAGGCTGGCCATCATCCGCACCTGGCCAACCCGTTCGAGGCCAAGCGGCGCATGGCCAAGAGCAACAAGACCGATGCTCTCGACGCCAAAGGGCTGGCCATTCTGCTGCGTTGCGGCACTCTGCCGGAGAGTTGGATTCCGCCCGGCGAACTGCGCGACCAGCGCGAGCTGCTGCGCACCCGCATGGCATTGCGCGATCTGCGCACGTCGCTCAAGCACCGCATCCACGCCGGCATCGACCGCTACGGACTACAGGCCGACGCCATCAGCGACCTGTTCGGAACAAAAGGCCGCGCTTATCTTGCAAGCATCCTCAAGGCTCTGCCGACCGAAACCGCCCAGATGATCGCACTGCAACTGAACTCCATCGATCAACTGGAAGAGAAGATCGAAGCCATCGAGCGTCGCATCGCCGAAACGCTGAAAACCAGCCTGGAGATGCGGCTTCTGCGCACCGTCCCCGGACTCGGGCCGATCCTTGCGCCGCTGGTCTGGTTGGAGATTGGCGATGTCGAGCGGTTCCCTCGCGCAGAGCACTTGGCCAGCTATGCGGGTCTGGTGCCCCGCATCATCGCCAGCGGCGGACACATTCGCCACGGCAGCACGTGCCGCAACGTCAACCACTATCTCAAGTGGGCCTTCGTCGAAGCGGCCAACTGCGCCATTCGCATCAAGGCCCATCGCCAAAATCACATCGGCCTGCTCTATCACAGGCTCTATCCAAACAAGGGCCACGGACGCGCCGTCGTTGCTGTCGCCCGCCATCTGGCCGAGGCTTCTTACTGGGTGCTGCGGAAAAGGCAAGCTTACCGCGCCCCGCAGCCGCGCATTGCCGGCTGACACTCAACTTCGTCCAAGTTCGGGTAAACGCGAGACACGTCTGGTCAGTGCGAAGACCTCGGGGTGAATGCGGCACCCGATCCAAAATGCTCATGCCGGAACGTACGGCGAATATATGGCTCCTCGACGAAGCCGACTGCAACGAGCGATCTGGACGGTGGGAACCACCTGACAAAGGAGAAAAGCAAAGCACGACTAGGAGAACGCCACACGCGACTAAAGTCGCGTACCCTCCGCTGCGGCGGCCGTCAAGGGGCTCCGCTCGCTGCGCGACGCGCACAGAACGCGCGCCCTTGACCGCCGTCCTCGCTGCGGGTAAATGGCAGCTATGAAAAGCATTCGCTTTTCATGTTCCAACCGGAACCCCTTTCGACGGATCAACCACCTCCGTCATGCCTGCGAAGTGCTATGCCTCGAAAACAGCGCGAAAAGAACAAAAGCAAAAGAAGCACGGCGCTTGACAGGAGGCGCTTTCATACAAGACGTGTCACCCCTAAAACCGATGCCGTAGGCAGCGTGAACGGGATGAAGCTACTCAGAGGGCCACTCCGGCATCTCCCACGGCTTCCTGTACCAAGATGTCGTCGAGGCCTGCCATTCGTGGAACCATTCAGGCTCGCGCGGCCATGCCGGACCATCACCGCTCAACCTTGGGTCTGCTTTATTGAAGGCGAAATTGGCCTTGAAGACGGAAGGAAGATGTTTCCAGTAAAAAATCGGGTAGTCGTCGAGCTTCTGGATTTGAATCGAGTTCACATCCACTCGCCCGCCACCCAACTCTGGGAACCAACCAAGAACAGCCATCACGAGATCACGATTTTGGGAGACGACTTCGCAGTCGCTCTGGTCCCCACGCTGATCGAAATAATGATTCCAGTCTGGTTCTGCACGCCTTTCCCATTCCTCGCCGCCCGCTTTGGTGACTTCGAATCTCGCACGCTCGGGTGTCTTTCTAGCTGAATCGGAGTTCACTTTTCTCGACGCATACCGAACTTCGCGTGCATCTTTCGGTAGTCGCACAAATCGCTCTACGATTTGTGCGACTCCATCCTTGTTGTCTACGTTGTCCCCCGCAAAGTCTGATTTCAATATGATTAACCCTTCCTCAAATAATTCAAGAAGAGATTCTCCATACTCTTCCGGTTTGCAACCAGCTATCTTCTTCACATTTAGGTATTCCTCTTCAACTGAAGGAAAAATAGTCCCAAGACTACATGGAACTTCTATGGCGAGATTTAATAGCCAGTGCTGGACAACCGAGCGCCCCATATTCTCCTCATGACATAAACAATTACCTGACGAATACACCCCAGCGTTGCGATGGTGTGGGGGTTCCGCTGCTGTCGTCGCAAACAGGGCATCCTACGACCGATCCAGCTTGTGCTCCGCCGCCACTTGCGGGCATATATCTTATATGCCACCCAGGATCATATTCACCACCGACGGGGCAAGGGCCACTCGTCGCAGGCCTCGACTTTGTGGGGATGACCGGCCCACCAACCTCTTCTTCGAGTGCGCTTGCTGCCTCTCCTTGGCTCTCGAATTCGTACCATCCGGGGACCTCTTCGACTGGGAGAAGATTTGGGTATTCCGTTTTGCAACTCTTTACAGTTTCTTGGCACACTCCGGTTCGTTCAAAAGTCATTTTGTATCCGAGATTTTGGGATATCCCATTCAGATACGAAGCAGCCAGATTGAGTTCGCAAGTCACTGCCGCACCGACCGCCGCGACAGCTACTGTGTTTCGAATTGCAATCCCAAGTGTTACTAACCCGTACTCCCCGAGCGCACCGCCTGCGCCCGGCATGGTGGGAGCAGCAGCGGCCTTTCCAGTTGGATCGGCCAAATTTACAGGATCACCCTTGGCATAGATGTACTTGTGAAGCGTCCCTGGATCGGTGTCGATTCCATCTTCCGGATCGCGACTCATGAACCTTCCGGTAAGCGGATTCATGTATCGCGCTCTCAAGTAAACGAGGCTTAAATCGGGGTCCCACTCCTCACCCTGATACAGCATGTTGTTCGGCGTACTTCCCTCAACCGTCCAGTGATTTCCGAAAGCGTCATATTCGTAGCTGTCCGTGATCGTGCCTA
>PLSH01000291.1:5025-8311 GCA_003165095.1 Acidobacteriaceae bacterium | reverse complement strand
GTTGTTGGCCACCACGCTCAGAGCCTCTTGATCGGCGTTGAGCGCCCCGCTGATCAAGGCGTATGCCGAGTTAATGGTTCCCATGACCGCTCTCCGGGCCCCCCCATCCCGATACCTGCCGCTCGCTGTACTCCAGCCGGATGGTGCGCAACTCGCGCAAGCGGCCCATCACCTTCAAATTGGCCCGGGTCGCATCGAGAACCCGGGCAAATACCGCCAGATCCTCCACCGCCTCGCGTGCCTGGCGCGCCAGTTCCCCTCTGCCCGCTGCGGTCAATGCCGGAAGATTCCGGTTCAGTGCCTCGCACGACACCGACAACTCCTCCAGCCGCCCTCTGTCCAGGCGGGCAAGCGCCTGCGACGCCTCCACCACCAGCGCCTTCAACTCCGGCTCCTCACGGCCCGGCTTGAACTCCTGCATGGCCCGTCAGTCCCTTCCTCCCCGCCCCGGTGGGGCCGCCTTCCACCGCCGCGAAAGCCTGCAATCTAACGCCCGCCTCCCAGCATCGAATCCACGACCTTCGCTGCCACCGCCAATGCCGGCACATCGTATGTCCCGGCCACCAGCGCTGTCTGAATCGCGGCTACCTTGTCCATGCGCACCCCGTCCGTTCCCGCAGCCTGCGAAACCTCGCTCCCGGCGCTGCTCAACGTCGCCCGGTCGCTGCTCAGCCCGCTGACTCCGGTTTCAACACTGCCTTTCTGCTGGGTTGCGGCCGGAGGAGCCGGACTGACTCCCAGCAGCGACTTCAACCCGTCCAGACTGTTGCTGATATCCATTTGCACGTCTCCTTGCCTCACTTATCGGCACTTCTTCTAATCACTCTAGTCATTCATGAGTTCTTATCCCGGTATTGCCGTGCTGATTTCCGGTTACTTTCCCGGTTTCGCCGCGGTTACCGGAATGGGAGAGATCGCGCACAATGCGGTCGGCAATCCCAAACCCTCCCCGCTCGCTCAGCGCCTTGCCCAACGCCTCCGACGCAAACTCCGACAGCGCGCTGCCCGACCCTGAGCCGGAACTCAGATCCGCGTCTGCCCCGTCATCCTCTCCGGTGAGCGAGCCCCCGGCCGTCATCGGCTTCAACAGCTCCTTCATCATCTGCGCCTCAAACTCGTGCGCCGCCCGCACCAGCTTGGGATTGGGCGCTGCCGCCCCGCTTCCGTCCGCTCCCGCCGCCGCGGGTGTTACCGCAATTGACGCCATCACAGCACCTCCAGGTCGGCTTCGAGAGCGCCCGCCGCCTTCATCGCCTGCAGGATCGAGATCACGTCCCTCGCCCCGGCCCCGGTTCGCTGCAATTCCTCGACCAGATTCTCTACCGTCGCCCCCTCTTTCAGGTCAATCCGGTTTACAGGCTTGTCCTCGGCCTGCACCGTGGTCTGCTGCACCACCTGCGTGGTTCCCGAGGACATGGCGCCCGGCTGCGAAACCTCGGTCTTCTCAATCACATTCACGATCAATCCGCCGTGCAGGATGGAGACCGGCTGCAGCCGCACCGTGCCTCCGATCACCACCGTCCCGGTGCGCTCGTTCACCACCACGCGGGCCCGCGGATAAACTTCCACCTCGGCCCCTTCCACCTTGTCGATCAGCGCCGCCACATCCTCGTCCGGCAGAGGGACCAGCTCGATCCGGCGGCTGTCCACGGCATGAGCGCGATCCGAGCCCAGCGTCCGGTTGATCGAGGCCGCCATCCGCTCCGCCGTATGAAAGTCGGCGTCGTTCATCACCACGCTGATCGAATGCAGTTGCTTCAGGTCGAAGGGCACCGGGCGCTCCACCAGCGCGCCGTCCGGGATCCGCGCCGTGGTGGGATGATTCACCTGCTTCGCGCTGCCTCCACCGGTGGCCAGGTAACCGCCCAGCACCAGAGCTCCCTGTGCCTGGGCGAAGATCTGTCCGTCCGGACCGTAGAGCGGCGTCATCAGCAGAATGCCACCATCGAGCGAACGCGCATCCCCGGCCGAGGAGACCGTCACGTCCAGCTTGTATCCCGGGGGGCTGAACGGCGGCAGCGTGGCCACCACAAAGACCCCGGCCATGTTCTTCACCTGCATGTTGCTGGCGCTGTTTGAGCCGGTCTGCGGCACCGTAACCCCCAACCGCTCCAGCACCGAGACCAGAGTCTGCGCCGGAAATACGGTCTGCGAACTGTCCCCCGTGCCGCGCAGTCCCACCACCAGCCCGTAGCCCACCAGCTGGTTATCGCGAATTCCCTCTATCGCGGCGACATCCTTCACCCGCGCCAGATGTCCCGCCTGCTCGGCCGAAAGTACCAGAGGTGCCACAAGCACTGCCAAAACCAGTGCAACCCATCCCCTGAAATACCCAGAGGATTCTTTTTTCGTTCTGCACTGATTCGTCGCTCGCATCGCAATCCCTTTTCCCTATTCCCTATTCCCTGCTCTTAAAACACCAGCACCCTCTCCAAAAACCGCACCAGCGGGTTCTGCCGGTACGTAGAGTCGTTGACGATTCCCTTGCCCGTCACTTCAAGCTCAAGATCGGTCATGGCGGTCGACAACACCTGGTTCTGCGCGCTCACATCCTCCGGACGCACCAGCCCGCGCAGCTTGATCAGCTGAGTTTGCTCGGAAAAGGTCAGTTGCCGCGTGGCCTGCACCACCAGCATCCCGTTGGGCAGCACGTCCACCACCTCGCCCCCGAACGTGGTTGCGAGGCTCGAACTGGTGGTGCTCTGCCCTTGCGCCGTCAGGCCCGACGACGCCGTCATTCCGACCAGGTTCTGCAGGGCATTCGAAGTCTTGAGGGCGCCAAACAGCGAGGTCAGCCCGGAGTTGGCGCTTGAGGCTCTGGAGTTCTTTACCTGCCCGTCGGTCGAAGCCGCCAGGCTCTCGGTCACCACAATCGAAACCACGTCGTGCAGCCGCACCGCCTTGGCGTCCGTGCTCAGCCGCACCAGCCTTCCCTCCGGACTCCAGATTGACCCCGCCGTTCGCACCTCGGCGGCCTGCTGGGCGCGCACCCTCTCAATGTAGGCCGCAAGAGCCGCTTCCGGCGGAGTCGCTTTGGCCCCCGGAAGCAGTGGATTCTGCTTCTTGCCCGTGGCCCCCGCGCACGCCGTCGCCGCCAGCGCCAATGCCGCGACGATCGCCACTGCCTGGCCCCATCTTTCTTTCATGGCTCGATCCCGTTTACCGGCGCCAGCGCCGCGCGCCCAGGCCCCAGCGCTACCGCGCGCAACACCCTGCCGCCAATCCGCAGGCGCACGTTGAACGTGGATCCAGGCGCCGCCGCGCCCAGCGCCACCGCCTCCAGCCG
>PLSH01000291.1:0-4931 GCA_003165095.1 Acidobacteriaceae bacterium | reverse complement strand
CGCCACCTCCAAAAACCCGAGCAGCCTCATACCTTCCCTCACCAGACTGATTTCATGCAGCACTTTAATTTCAATGGGTCATATTATTGACTTGAGAATACATATCGTCGGCGGCCTTGATCACTTTGGAGTTCGATTCGTAAGCCCTCTGGGCCAGAACCATCTGCACAAACTCGGTGACCACGTCCACATTCGAATTCTCCAGATAGCCCTGCTGCAGGGTTCCCAGGCCCTCTGTCCCGCCGGGATTGCCCAGCACCGGGTCGCCGGAACTGAGCGTAGCCTCAAGCAGGTTCGATCCCTTGCTCTCCAGACCTCCGGGGTTGGGAAACGTGGCCAGCTGAATCTGGCCCAGTTGCGACGGGTTCTGCTGGCCGGCCAGGGTTGCGTTCACTACCCCGTACTGGGTGATGGTCACCGCCGTCGCATTCGAGGGAATGGTGATGGTGGGAATCAACGGATCGCCGTCGGTGGTCACGATCGTGCCCTGGTTATTCAGCTGGAACTGGCCGGCGCGGGTGTAGGCAATCGTGCCATCCGGCCGCTGCACCTGAAAAAAGCCCGAGCCTTCGATGGCCACATCCAAAGGGTTGTCGGTCTGGTTCAGCTCCCCCTGCGTGGTGATGACCTCGGTGGCCGCCGATTTGGCGCCCAGGCCGATCTGCAGGCCGGCCGAGACCGTGTTCTGGCTCTGCGCCGCGCCCGGAGTCACCAGATTCTGATAGACCATGTCCTGAAACTCAAGGCGCAACTGGCGAAATCCCGTGGTCGAAGAGTTGGCCAGGTTGTTGGCAATGGTGTCCAGATTTAGCTGCTGTGCGCTCATGCCGCTGGCCGCGGTGTACAAGGCTCGAATCATTTTTCTCCTCGCTTTCAATCGTAGGATCGCTTACACCTTGGGCAGATCCTCGCTGGCAAACTTGTTGAATTCGGTATGGAAGACGGTTACCGCCCTCTGCATCATCTCCGCCTGGCGCTGCATCACGATCAAGTCCAGAGATCCCTGAACCACGTCCTGGTTGGAGGCCTCGATCGCTCCTTGGCGGACCGTCGCGTCCTTTGCTGGCGCCGCCGTCACTCCCTGCGGGGCGACGTAGCGGTTGGCTCCCTGGGGAGTCAGTTGGGTACCCGCGGGAAAGCTAAACACTCCCACGATGCCGACCGCACCCCCGGCCACCGACAGCACTCCGTCGGCCCCCACCGACACTTCGCCGGGAGGCACCACCATCGGCTGGCTGGCGGAAGAGAGCACCGGCTCCCCGGCCTCGGTCACCAACTGTCCGTTCTGGGCGCGGTGAAATCCGCCGTCGCGCGTGTAACGAACGCCGTTCGGCGTCTGCACGGCAAAAAATCCTTGGCCCTCAATGGCCAGATCAAGAGGATTGCCGGTGGCCTGGATCGCTCCCTGAGCCATGCTCAACATGTCCCCCCCAAGCAGTCCGTAGTTGTTCACCGTCTGGCCCAGTTGGGAGTCGAACGCATCCGGCCCCAGCAGCACGGAGCGGAAAAACTCCCGCTCGGCGCGGTATCCCGGAGTCTGCGCATTAGCCAGATTGGCGGCCGCCGTGTCCAGAGCCTGGGTTCGCGCCACCAGCCCGGTCAACGCCGCATAATATCCGCTGTCCATGAGGGCTCCTGACGGGAGAAACCCTGCAGCTTGCGGACCGGAAGAGAGCGAAGGGGATTAGAGCAAATTATTAATGAGATAAAGGGACCGTAGTAGAGATCCGGGAGATACGCGCCAGCTTGGGGGAAGTCCGGTCACCAGGCTCGGATGCCACAGTTCAACTGCGCCGTGCACGGCCAGAACCCCTCCGGCTTCGGCACAACCTCAATTCATGCAGGACCTACTGCAGGCCGTCGCAGACAATGGTCACCGAGAAGCTTGATTCCTCAAAGCGATAGAGATGGTGCAGCTGAAACTCCGGCGCCTGCACGCGGAGGTCGTAATCGCTGCCCGTAATCACCGCCGGGACCGAGAGCCCGCAGTTGGCAGCCAACTCCGGAACCTTGCCCTTCCACGCTCCCGCCAGCATGTTGCAGATCTCGCCGATGGCGTCCTTCACCGTGTCGTCGATCTCCGCGAACTCCATGCCCGTCAGGTGCGCGGCAATCTCCAGGGCGGCTTCCTGCCCCGACCGAAAAACACAGGCCCCGCTCAGCAGCCCGCCAAATCCGACCACCGCGGTCACCGACGCGGACTGGCGGGTATCCGCCGCAACGCTCTCCCGCCGGCAGTTTACCCCCAGCATCATCTGAAAAACCTCATCCACGCTCGAATCCAGGTTCCGCGGATCGGAGACCTGTTCGACGGATTCACGCAACGATACCGCCATGGCCCCATCCCCTTCGCTGCCGCTCGCCTGCCGCATGCGCACCAGCGGCGCCGTTCGCACACCATTCAAAGACACTCATCGCCTCCCGTCACGCCACATGCACCAGCGGCAACACCCTCTCCTTCACCTGCTCCGAGGTGAACGGCTTGCGAATGTACCCCTGCGCCCCCGATTGGATGGCCTGCTTCACATGCTCTTCGCTGGACTCGGTGGTGATCATGACCACGGGAACCCCGGGAGCCAGGTTCTGGGCGCGGATCTGGCGCAGAAACTCGAGCCCGTCCATCGACGGCATGTTGATGTCGGAGAGAATCAGGTCGACGGTCTCGGTCCGCAACACGTCTAACCCCTCCGTCCCGCTTCCGGCTTCGTGCACCACCAGCGAATCCAGCCCCGCCTGGCGCAGCGTCCGTTCCACAATCTTGCGCATCACTGAGGAATCGTCCACGATCAGGGCTCGAATCTCACTCATGCCAGGCTCCTCTGCTGTATTCCCTATCGGCGTGGGCGGCGCATTCATGAGCCCCGTTTTCCCGGCGACCCACCACTCAATGCACCCCCGCTGAACCGATCAGATCCGCAACCGAAGCCCTCTCCGGCAGCGGTCCGGACTGGGGGCGGAGCCACATCCTCAGCCACAGGCACTCATGCACCCGCACCAGGCGCGAGGCCACCGGACGGGCCCGCTCCAGGGCCTTCACAAACGCACTTGCCAGCACCCCGTCCGAGCTGGCTTCGATCAGTTCCACCTGCGGATAACGAGCGCCCAGCATGCGCGTGTGCGCGGCGCGGAAGAGCGATCCCTGAACCAGCCCGCTTTCCACCCGCAGCCCGCTCATGCGTTCCACCCCCAGCGCCAGCACCGGATCGAGACGGTCTTCGAATCCCAGGTAAAGAATCCGGGCCGCCGCCACACGCAGGGGCAATGCCCCGAAGGCGTCGACAAAGAGCCTGGGAACCAGCGCGGTCAGCCCCTCGGCGTCGTGAAACTCCACTCCCAGCACCGGGCAGCTCCACTGCAGGCCCAGCGCCCGGGTCACCAGCTGCTCGCTCACTCCCTCGTGGCGCACCAGCCATTGGCCCAGCCGGCCGCCGCCGGCCGCCCGCTGCGCCTCGAGGGCCCGGCGCAACTGGACCCCGTCGATCCATCCCTGCTCGAGCATGGCCAGGCCCAGCGGAATCCGGTGGCGGTGATTCTCCTGGGCCATGGTGCGCGCATCCAGTTCCCGCCTGAGCGCAGACTCAACCCGCACCTTCATGCAACTGGGGGAGCAGCACCACCCACCCTCAAAGACCGGCGCCGCGCGGCTGCGCCACAGCTTTAGCCATCCCGAGCCGCATTCGGGATTGGCGCAGGTCGTCAGGAACCCGGTCCGGGTTCGCTCCGGAATCTGTGCCTGGGAGCCCCGCGCGCTCCCGGCATCACCCGCCGCGGCCAGCTCCATATCGCTCCTGCCGGGCGAAGCCGCCGGAGGGGCCGCATTGCGATTCAGAACAGGCATCGGATGCTCTCCAGACGCCGCTTCGGCTCGGCTACCTCGGTCACCCGAAGGCCGAAGTTCCCGTTCACCAGCACCACCTCGCCACGGGCCACGATCTTGTCGCCCACGATCAGGTCCACCGGGTCCGATACGTGCCGGTCCAGCTGCACCACGTCTCCCGGTCCCAGGTCCAGAATCTCGCCCAGCGGCATCTCCCGCGAGCCAAAGCGCAGGGAAGCTTCGAGTTCCACGTCCAGCAGCAGCTCGAGGCCCGGGCTCAGCAGGGCCGAGGACGGCGCCGCCGGCAAGACTGTCCCCGGCTTTCGCTCGGCCTGAGGCGCGCGCACATCGTCGCGCACCAGGATGGTCCAGGCCCGCTCCCCGGAGCGGAGCTCGAAGGCGCGCGAGACCTGGCCCTCGCCCGAGGTGGGCTCAAACTTGTCTACCCGGCACTTCTTTCCCGTCTTGGCCAGCAGCTCGCCGGCGGCCGCGTCCACGGTCTCGCGCAGCAGTTCGCCCCAGCCGGCCTTCTGGTCCATCCCTTCGCCAAGCAGCGGGGTCTCGAGTATCGAGCCGTCGAGAATCACGGCGAAGCGCCCCTGCTGGTCCCCTGTGACGGTGGCCGCAAAACCGAATGAGCCCGGCGGGAGCGGCTTGGGCAGTGCGTCGGCCAGCTTCGGCTCCCCGGCCAGGGCCTGCGAAAACAGGTCCGCGGCCACCCCGACCCAGCATTCGAGGTAGGTCTTCATTTTTCCACCTCGGCCATGGGACGCTCGATGCGCGCCGCGCGGTGAGCGCCCTGCCGAATGGCCTGCGCCGGGGCGAGCGGCTGGCCTCCCACCCGCCATTGGGGCATCGCGTTGGCGGGCAGATCGAGGCGCAGAATGCTGCCCGGCTTCAGTTCCTCGACCTCGGCCGCCGCCAGCCGCACCGAGGGCAGCTGCAGGGAGCAGCCGAAGCGGATCCGCCGCGCCGCAGCCTCCATGCGCGCCCGCGTCTCCCCCCCGTGACGCCGTCGGCGGCTCCAGTCGTTGGTCAGGCGGCGCAGAATGGTGTTGGCCACCACGGCCGGAAACGCCAGGTTGAGCAGGCCGGAGCTGTGCGGCATGCGAAT
>PLSH01000297.1 GCA_003165095.1 Acidobacteriaceae bacterium | reverse complement strand
CGCATATCTCCGTGCCGGTGGCCGAGGACATAACCATCATCAACAAAACCAGCCAGAACCTGCATGCGGAACTCCTGCTGCGGCTGCTCGGCAAGCTGGACGCGGCCGACGGCAGCTTTGCGCAGGGAGCGCGCGTGGTGCGGCAGTTCATGACCGGCGCCGGCGTCGACGATGGCGACTTCTTTCTCTACGACGGTTCGGGAATGAGTCCTGATGACCGGGTCGCGCCGCGAGCGTTTACAAAGTTGCTGGCTTACGCATCGCAACAGCCGTGGGGCGCAGCGTGGCGCGATACATTTCCCGTGGCGGGCGTTGACGGGACCCTTGAACAGCGATTCAAAAACACGCCCCTTGCGGGCCATTTGTGGGCCAAGACCGGAACCTTGAATGAAGTCAATGCGCTCTCCGGCTATCTCACCGCGGCCAGCGGAAAGACGCTGGCGTTTTCCATCCTGGTCAACGGCCGCCGGCCCCAGAGCGATGTGGCTGCGCAGGCCATCGACCGGATTGCGGAGACCATCGCTGCGGCGGAGTGAAGCGTATCATAGGATGCAAATGCGCACTCCAACTTATCTTTCTTTTTGCGCCTTGCCGATTTGCGCGGCGGCCCTCGCCATTGCCCTGGCCGGATGCCGTTCGCTGCCCTCCTCGAAGCCGTCCTCGGATTGGACCCCGCAGGAGGCGCGCGGAGCCGCAATCTACCAGCAGAAATGCGCCCGCTGCCACTACTCCACCACCACCAGCCCGCTGCATGGCCCGGGCCTGCAGGCGCTCACCAAACTCAAAGCAATGCCCTCCGGCGCGCCGCCCACTGATGAGCGCCTCACCGCTGTCATTCTGCACGGGAGACAGATGATGCCAGGCACTCCGATTGACGACGACCAGATGCAGGACCTGCTTGCATACCTGCGCACCCTATGACCGGCGAGACAAAGAAAGACGAGACTGCAGCGCATGAGATTGCGGCCGCTGGCGGCGCGGGGACCCCCGGCAAATCGGCGTCACTTGGACGCGATCTTCTGCCGCTGCCCGCTTTGGTCGCCATCGCTCTTTACCTGCTCCTGCTCTCCGGGGTCATCATTCTCGGCGTCGTGTCTCGGCGTCACTATCCGCCGCTCTTTCTCGTCTTTTCCGCGCTCTTCATGGCCGCCAGCGCGGGCCTTCTCATGCTCTTTCGCTGGGCGTGGGCCATGGCCCTGGCCACGGTGCTCCTGCTAGCGATCTATAACCTCTGGATCTTCACCAGCCTGCATCAACTGCCCATGCTCATTCAGGGACTGCTCAACCTCGTGTTCTTCCTCTACCTGATCCGGCCCGAAGTGCGCTGCAAGTTAAAATAAACAATGCGTCTCGAAGCCATCCCGCGCCGCAGGCCTGTCAGGCTTCGCCGCAGGCAGCCCGCTTATTTTCTGGCACAAACCTCACCGGAAGCGCCAAAGCGTCTCCTCACAGCCGCGACAGCCGCACGCCTGCCCCCACGTGGAGCCTGTTAATCGCGCGTCTTTGCCGGCGGCCTTGACCAGAAGTGCTTGCGCTCCGTAACCACCGGAACCTCCGTATACGGAGTTCCGTCCGCTGTGGTTGCCACCGGGTACCGTTCCACCACCCGCTCCACTCGTTCCCTGGTCACTTGTGGACCGCTGAACAGCGTAAGGATCGCGGCCAGAATGGCCCAGATTAGCAGCACGGCTCCGATTGCGCTCAGCGCAACGCCGCCGATCACCGCCGGACCGATCGTGGTGAAGTCCACGTGAAGTGTGGAACCGGAAAACGGATAAGCCGCACTGAATCCAGTCGTTCCTGTGCAATAGCCAAAAATCAGGCCCAATCCAATGCCCAGGAAAATGACGGCGCCTATCAAGGGGCGGTCAGCTCTCATGTTGATCTCCTTACCGTGCGTCGCGTCTGATCTCAATCAAGTCCCTGACTCGGTGGGCTGCGGTCAAAAAAAGCTTCCGCCGCCGGACGCGCCTATTGCCACAGATGCTTCCAGCGCCCGAATGGTTTGGACCGGAATGGTGGAATCGGCGGAGCGTTGAACTTAGCCTTCGCCTGATCAAAACCAGTTCCCGCGACTGTGCGGTTTGGAGCATCCTGCCACCGGAGTTTCTTGTTATAAGCCCCGTACGGGCTTTGCCTGCCGGTAGAATGGAATCGTGATGGATCTGGTCCAGATTGAGCCGGCGCGCCGCGTTCCCGCGCCCAAGCCGGAGTGGCTGAAGGCCCGCGCCCCCATGGGCGAAAACTACCACGGCCTCAAAACTCTGGCCCGCAGCCTGGGACTGCACACGGTGTGCGAGAGCGCCCACTGCCCCAACATCGGCGAGTGCTGGCATCACAAAACCGCCACCTTCATGATGCTCGGCAACCTGTGCACCCGCCGCTGCGGATTCTGTGCCGTGCCCAAAGGTCGCCCTGATCCCATTGACTTCGACGAACCCCGGAGGGTCGCCGAGGCAGTGGCTAATTTAGGCCTGCTCCACGCAGTGGTCACCAGCGTCAACCGCGACGACGACTTGGTCGGTGGAGCGCGCGCCTTTGCCATGGTGATTGAAGAGATTCGCCGCCAGGCCCCAGGCTGCCGCGTCGAAGTCCTCATTCCCGACTTCCAGGGCAACCAGGAAGCCATCCGTATCGTCGTCGACGCGCAACCTGAAGTCCTCAACCACAACACTGAGACCGTGCCGCGCCTTTACCGCGTGGTCCGTTCCGGCGCGCGCTATGAGCGCTCTCTTGAGTTGTTGCGCTACTCCAAAAAGTTAAACCCCGGAGGGGTAACAAAATCCGGCGTGATGGTCGGCCTCGGCGAAGAAACTCGCGAGCTCCTCGAAGTCTTCCGCGACCTGGCCGCCGCCGGCTGCGACATCCTCACCATCGGCCAGTACCTGCGGCCCTCCCGCGACCACCTGCCCATGGCCCGCCTCTACACTCCGCGCGAGTTCGCCGAACTCAAGACCGAAGCTCTCAAGATGGGCTTCCGACACGTCGAGTCCGGTCCGCTGGTCCGGTCGAGCTATCACGCCCATGAGCAGGCAGCGTCCACCGCCATGACCGTAGCCTGACCGTGCCGGTGCCCGTCCAAAGCGCTGCCGGGTTGTAGAATAACCGTTGGCAGCAGCAACACCTGCGAGGACTTACCAATGGCATCCTTCATGGACGGCAATCCGGCACTCAAAGAACTTTCGGGCGATCTGAAGCGGCGCATGGATCAGGCCGTGGCCACATTCCAGGCCAGCCTGGCCTCCACGC
>PLSH01000411.1 GCA_003165095.1 Acidobacteriaceae bacterium | reverse complement strand
GAGCCAGTGGCCGCCGAAGTTGCCGGCATGAATGACGCCGGTGACCTGCTCGCCGCCGGGCATGCTGGTGATGCGCAGGTCTTCTGCCTTGGCCTTGAGAATCAGGCCGTGCATGGCGTGGCGCTCGGCGCCGGGCAGTTTGCCCACGCTGTTGGCGGGCAGGGTGAGGACGTGGCCCTCCCAATCGGTGGTGAGGGTTTTACCGTCCGCGGAGAGCTTGCCGCGAATCCGGTTGGGATAGGGAACGAGAAGCGCCGCGCCGAGCCTGTAGCCGAGGTCGCCGAGGGCGGTGTCCTGCTGGTCGAGCATGTTTTTGGCGGTGGCCGGGTCAGGCGAGGCGAGCACCTGCACTTCGCCCTTGCCGGGGAAGTTGGCGGTGACGTAGAGAAGCTCCATGCCGCGGCCGGGCAGGACGGTGACGCCCGTGAACTCCGGCTTGGTGGTGCTGACGGCGGTTCGGCTCAGGGTGACGATCTTTTCGCCGCCAATCTCGGTGACGGCCTGGGCGGAGGCGAGCGAAGCGGTCATCAGGGCCAACAGGGCAAAACTGCTCACGAATCGTTTCATAGCCATGCTTCCTTGAACAAGCAATTTGGATTTCGGGAACCGGCTCAATGCCCCGGAAAACTTTTCGAAGCGCAGAAGAGAGGGTTCCGGAGACGGTGCCATTCTACGCCAGCCTTGTATCCGCGGTCATCGGAGCTGGGCCGCTCATGCGGCGTGAGGCTTGCCGCGAGCGCTCTCAAAAATGTCGACGAACTCGCGATAGCGCGCGGCGATCTGTGCCGTCTGCTCCTCAGTCAGATCGCCATGCCAGCCGAACATTCCGGTTTCAAACGAGCCGCGATGATCGAAGGGCAGCACATATAAAGGGTGTTCGAATCCGCGCGGAGCCATGAGCTGCTACTCCTTTGATTTGCGATAGCGGCGAATCAGGTTGTTGGTCGAGCTGTCGTGGGTGAGCGCAGGCTCGGTTTCGCTTTCGAGCTCGGGAATGATGCGCTGGGCGAGCGCCTTGCCGAGTTCCACGCCCCACTGGTCAAACGAGTTGATCTGCCAGATGGTTCCCTGGGTGAAGACGCTGTGCTCGTAGAGCGCGACCAGCTTGCCGAGAGCTGTGGGAGTGAGGCGATCGGTGAGGATCACGTTGGAGGGACGATTGCCCTCAAAGACGCGGTGCGGCACAAGCCAATCCGGCGTGCCTTCGCTTTTGACCTGCTCGGCGGTCTTGCCGAAGGCCAGCGCTTCAGCCTGCGCGAAAACATTGGCCAGCAGGATGTCGTGATGGCGGCCGAGCGGATTGTCAGTGCGAGAAAACGCAATGAAGTCGCAGGGGATCAAGCGCGTGCCTTGATGAATCAACTGGTAAAAGGAGTGCTGGCCATTGGTGCCGGGCTCACCCCAGTAGATGGGGCAGGTGGAGTAGTTCACGCGGCTGCCGCCGAGGGTAACATGCTTGCCGTTGCTCTCCATGGTGAGCTGCTGGAGATAGGCGGGAAAGCGCTTGAGGTACTGCTCGTAGGGCAGCACGGCCACGGTTTGAGCGTCGAGGAAATTGGTATTCCAGAGAGCGAAGAGGGCGAGCAGGACGGGCAGGTTGCGCTCGAAGGGCGTGGTGCGGAAGTGCACGTCGATCTCGTGAAATCCGGCGAGAAGGCCGAGAAAGTTTTCAGGGCCGATGGCCAGCATGGTGGAGAGCCCGATGGCCGAGTCCATGGAATAGCGGCCGCCCACCCAATCCCAGAAGCCGAACATGTTGGCGGTGTCGATGCCGAATTTGGCCACTTCAGCGTCGTTGGTTGACACGGCGACGAAGTGTTTGGCGACGGCCGCTTCATTGCCGCCGGCCTGGGCGAGGAACCAGTCGCGCGCCGAGTGAGCATTGGTCATGGTCTCGAGCGTGGTGAAGGTTTTTGAAGAGATGATGAAAAGCGTTTCGGCGGGATCGAGATCGTGAACCGCCTCAGCGAAATCGGTGCCATCCACATTGGAGACGAAGCGGAAGGTCATGGAGCGGTCGCTATAGTGCCTGAGCGCTTCGTAGGCCATGACCGGGCCGAGGTCGGAACCGCCGATGCCGATATTGATCACGTTGCGGATGCGCTTGCCGGAGTGGCCCTTCCATTCGCCGCGGCGAACGCGATTGGAAAACGCGGTCATCTTGTCGAGGACATCGTGCACCAGCGGAACGACGTTCTCGCCGTCCACGAGGATGGATTGGTCACGGGGAGCGCGCAAGGCGACGTGCAGCACCGCGCGTTTTTCCGTGATGTTGATTTTGTCTCCGCGAAACATGGCTTCGATCCGCTGTTGCAGGCCGGATTCGACGGCCAATTCAATCAGCAGCCTGATGGTCTCATCGGTGACGCGGTTCTTGGAGTAATCCAGAAACAGGCCGACAGCCTCGGCGGTCATGCGCTCGCCGCGTTGGGGATCATCGGAGAAGAGGGTTTTCAGATGCAGATCCCGGATCTTCCGCGCGTGGGCTTCGAGGGCGATCCAGGATTTCAGCTTGGTGAGTGGTTCGAGATTCGGATTCCCGATCTCTTCCGCTGCCGGAGTTGCCATGTTGTCTCCTTTTCATCTGCCGTTGACGCGCACGTCAGCGCGTTCGGCGCAAAGACATTCAACAGATTCATCAGGCCAAGGATCGATTCCGGTTCTCGCCTGTTGTGTAATGGTATTCGATCGGGCGGGGGCGTGCTGTTCCGCCTGAACCACAAGAAATGCCTGCCGGCATCGCTGTTCAAAAAAGGGGTCTGAAAACCGGGCCGCCAAACCCAATCAAATCAACGACCGGATCTACCCGATCCGGCCGTTTCATAAGGTATGCCTTATTGAACTGAACGATAACGTTTTCTGTCATTCATGACCTTGATTGGCGCTGAATGCAATCAATGCCGACACCCGTCACGCTCCACTAACAATCTCGCTGGTACAAAATACAGGGCAAGCCAATGCGCCGCTCAGATATATTGCACGATGACGCGCATCATGTGCTTGTCTTCGAGGATTCGGGCAATGCGTTTGACGATATTGCGCCGCAGGTCGAGATCGACGGGAATATTCGGATCCTGATGTGCTTCGTTGATGCGGGTTCCCACCGCGAATCTCACCACATCGCTGTCAAGCAGCATTCGAGTGAGGCGCACCGCTGCGTTGGGCTTCAATTCTTCCGGTGCGTGGCCCTCCTCGAGAATCCTCAGCACCTCACCAAGCGTCAGGATTCCTTCGGTGACCAGATCGAACCCCTGCATCCTGGCACTTGGCGGAACACGCGAATTGCGCACCTGGCGCAGATCAATCTCAATTGGGCGGTTAAGCTGCCGAGAGACAATGTTGGCCGTGGTACCGCCGCAAATCACTTTTCGTCCGGGCGTGCGTTCGGCCATTGTCGCCAGGTCCTGATCGTGAACCCGATTGAACGGTGCGCCTGTCATGACGAGAAGCTGTCGCGGACTCCGCACATACACAACGCCGCAGGTGATATCGTCCTTGGCCGTCAATCCGTCCACTTCTTCTGCCCGGGCAACGAGATCGCGAGACAGGTCGCGGGCCGAGATGTGCGGGTGCCTGTCGATCTGTTCGCGAATATAGGCTTCGACGCTCGGCAGCCCCCACCCAAATGGCGTGCGAAACTCACCCATGCCTGCCTGCGAGATGCCGTCGGAGAAAAAGACGATACGATCCTCGCGTTTTACTTCGAGGCTGGCATAGCTGATGACCCTGTCGCGCCAGCGTTCGGGCAGTACTTCAGTCTTCTCAATGCACGCCTCGCCTTCTGGCCGGATGAGTAGAAACGACGGGTTTCCGTGTTCGATGATTCGCGTCTGGCCGCCCCGGGCCATGTCGACGACCGTGAACGTGGAATAACTGATCTTGCGGACACTGCAGATGGGAAGAGTGTCCATGATGATCTCCGCCGACCTGCGAATGTCCATTGGGCTGACGGCGAACTTGAGAGCCATGGTCGCGGTGATTGTGGCTAGCACGCTCGCTTTTACGCCGCTTCCCAACCCATCAGTGAGGACAGACACGATGCGACCGTCCTCCTTCACTTTTTCGGTGAGAAAAACATCGCCCGAGATCAACTGGCCGTGCTTGGCGCGCTGACAGTAATCGACCTCGATGAAGTTCTCTTCCGGTGCATTCATGTCGACTTTCCGGCGCCGCCCTCATCCAGCTCTTCGGGGCTGAACGAGCGCACAATGGAGTTCAAAGTGATCTCGGAATCTGCCGCATTTTCGCCAAGAAGATAGGCAATCTGCTGCACCGTCTTCAGGTTTTTCTGAATGACGTCGCGGGCCCGCGCAATAATTTGCTCTTTCTGGAAGATAGGCTCGGTGATGTCCTGGAAGATGCCGCACAGCACGAGGTGCGGCTCAATGCTGAAGATGCTCGTATTCAGAATGCTGCGCTGGTAGCGGATATCGTGGCTGACGACATCCTCGCCTGACTCGAGAACCCGCTGAAACAAGTTGGAAAAGGGAATAATCGCATCGAGTGAGGCCCCCTCGAGGTCCTTTTCGTGCTCGACATCTTCAGAAAAGAGGCGCAGAAAGTTCGCATTGCACTCGATGATCCTCAATTGATCGTCGACAATGACCACGGCCGATGGCATCTTTTGCAGCAGCGCATTCGCTTTTTTCTGCGCCAGCTTGCGCGTATACGTGGCGCACATCATGCGTTCAGCGTTGCGGGCGATGAGCGCATGCGCAAAGTCGCGGCACGACTCGTAGCCGCACCCACCGCAGTTCAACTCGTCTTCGGCTGAGTATTTTCCCACGCTGCGCAACGCTTCGGTAATCTGCATCTCGCTGTACTCGCTCGAAAGAACGGGCGCTGCTGCGTACGGGCGGGTTTGCGCCAGGCTCCCGGTTCTCGGTGCCGAGTCCGTCGGCCGGGCATACTTCAAAACTTCAAATCGCCGTCTGGCGATCGACTGATTGCGTGCGGCCTTGGGCCCGTTCACGCACGATCCGGCACATGCGGTGAGTTCGAGGAAGATGTTGTGCTCAGGCTTCCATTCGGTGATGCCTTTCAGCGCTTGTTCCACATTGGCGATCCCTGAGAACGACATGACCTGCGAACTGTTCACCGCGCCACCGCGCGTGATTCCGGGCGTCATGCCGCCCTCGATGGGAAAGAGCGCGCCTTCGCGCGCTTCTTCCAGGGCGAAGCGGTCGTCTTCGGAATCGGCCAACATGGGCAGATTGATGTCTTCCTCGTCGAGCCAGTTCTCGAGATCCTCAAAAGTGAGAACCACGTCAAGAAGTTCCGGATGTTGCTCGGCCTCCTTTTTCTTGGCAACGCAAGGTCCAATAAAAACGATTGCGATTTCGTCGCCGTAATGCGCACGCAGCATTTTGCAGTGCGTAAGCAACGGTGAGAGGAGTGCTGAGACATTCGATTGGCACTCAGGATGATACTTGGCGACAAAGTCCACTACTACCGGGCAGGCTGACGAAACCCAGACGTGTCCCGGTTCTCCCTGCATCAGTTCGAGGACGCTGGCCGAAACATGCTGCGCGCCGAGCGCAGTCTCCGATACGGCGAAGAATCCCAGCTTTTTGAGAGCGCGAATCAATTGTCCGGCGCGCACCCCTGGAAACTGCGCCACGAACGACGGCGCCAAAGAGACGGCCACTTTTCGCCCGCTTGCGAACAGCTCTTTGACTTTCGGAAGATCGTTGCGAACTTGCTTGGCGTTGCTCGGGCAGGCGACAATGCAGTTGCCGCAAAGCACGCACATTTCAGCAACCACGCGTGCGTAGCCATCCTGCACCCGGATTGCCTTCACCGGGCACTCACGGATGCATTTGTGGCAATCCTGGCATTCGCGGCGCACGGTGTAGATGGCTTGGAGTTGGGTCATGGATCAGCTGGCCCCCGCGTTTAGCGCCAGCAGGATTTCGCGTAGCCTGGCGGGATTCATCTCGTGCAGGTGTTCGCCGCGCACAACCAGGTTGGGGCCGCGCTTGCACTCATCCTGGCAAAGACATCCCGTCACTCGAACGGAATTCTGCATCCCGTGATTCAGCAGGTAGGCTTCAACCACTGCAAGGTTCTGCGAGTTTCCTCGTGCAAAGCATGAGCTGCCAAGACACACAACAACGTTGTCGGTGTTGTTGTCATCCGCCATAACTGTGCTCCTGGAGCTGAACAAGCTGTGAGGCAGGGTTCGCAAGAACACCCGCATCGACTTCGAATTCGCCTCTTCCGCCGGTGCTGCGTCCTGGAAAGCGATCGGTCGATTGAATCTGGCTGCGCAGGCATTGATTGCAGTCGGTGGCGCTTTCTTCAATGCATGCCTTGTCTGGATAAATCTGGTACAGCGGGCGATAACGAACCGGCGTGAGATTTGGCATGACCACGTTTGCGCCTACCTGCAGGCCTTGTCGGCGTCCATGCGTTCTGTTAATGGTGGCGAGCGCCGTTGTGCTGGGGATATTCGCCGTCGGACAGAGAATGCGCGTGAGGGCGATCATCTTGTAGACCATCTGTTCGCTGCTGGGCGCCTGATCGCCAGGATCGACGGGCGGACGAAGCATTCCGGAACCGAGCGGCGTGGCTGGATGCGCGATGTACGGCCCGATTCCGATCATGTCGAGATCGAGCGCGCGAAAGGTGAGCACATCCTGCGCCAGGCTCTCGTACGATTGGCCGGGAATGCCGACCATTACGCCGCCTCCGGCCTCGTAACCGAGCCGCTTGATCTGCTCTAAGATCGCGAGCCGGTCAGGCGCCTGTGGCGAACGGCCAGGATGGATGGCGCGAAACAGGTCCGCGTCAGAGGTTTCGAAGCGCAGCAGGTAGCGGTCGGCGCCGGCCCTGCGCCAAAGACGCAGCTCTTCTTGACTGCGTTCACCCAGGCTGAGCGTCACGGCGAGTGGTGTGGTTCGCTTGATTGAGCCGACGATTTCAGAGATACTTTTCGCGGTCAGTGCGTCGTCTTCGCCGGCCTGGATGACTACCGTTCCGTAACCCAGTTGGACAGCCGTCCGTGCGCACCCCTCGATCTCCTCTCGGGTCATGCGATAGCGCTCGATGCCGCGATTGGACTTGCGCAGGCCGCAGTACATGCACTGCCGCCGGCAATGACTCGAGATTTCAATCAGTCCCCGCAAATGGACCGCATCGCCCACATTCTGCTTCCGAACCGCATCGGCCCACGCATACAACTTGAGAAGTGTGCCAAGGCGTTCCTCCTTCAGCCACTGGAGGATTTCGGATTTGGAGAGCTGCGTCACGGTTAATTCACCAACACTGCGTTCACCTCGGCTGCATGAGGCGTGAGATCCAACGTCACGCACGCCGACTTCGCCGTCCGTGCTTCATGAAACGCGGCAAGGGCTTCAGGAAACGGCGCAAGAGCCCGCTCCAGGATTCCCTGCGCCATGGCGATCACCAGCCCGTAATTTGTGATGGGCGCATGCTGCCTCTGGCACTCGCGAATGCGACTCATCATCTCCTGCCGGTTCCACATGCATGCGCCACAGTGAATCACCAGTTTGTAGGGCGAGAGGTCCTCAGGAAAATCGCGGCCTTTCACGTGCGTAAATTCAAGCTTGCCGCCTACATGCTTCTCGAGCCAGCGCGGAATCTTCACGCGCCCGATGTCCTCTTCAATCGGGTGGTGCGTGCAAGTCTCCGCGATCAGGATTCTGTCGCCGGGACGAAGCTCTTCGACGGTGAGTGCCGCCTGCGTCTGCGCGACCAGGTCTCCCTTCAGCCGCGAAAGCAGAATCGAGAACGCCGTCAAAGGAATCGTTTCCGGAGTAAGTTTCGCAACTTTGTCGAAGACCTGCGCGTCTGTCACCACCAGGCTCGGCGGCGTCTTCATGTTGTCGAGGGCTTTCTTCAATCCCGCTTCCTTCACCACGACGCACGACGATTCGCCGTCGAGCAGATCGCGGATGGCCTGCACCTGGAGATTCTTGATGCGCCCTTTGGGTGCTTCCTTGTCGATGGGCATCACGAAAACGGCAGTCTCTCCAGGCAAGACCAGGTCGCGAACGATCGTGGGCGATTCGGCTGCGTCAGCCGGCGCGATTTGCCACAGCAATTCGCGGAAAGCGTCGATGCCTTCGCCGGTGGTTGCAGAAAGGAGAACTGAAGCAAGCTTCTCCTGCCGGAAGCGCGCGATCTGTTCGGTTGTGGGCTGGCGCAAATCCGCCTTGTTCAAGGCGACCGCCACGGGAATGTTGTGAGCGCGCAACTCGGCAAGCAGGTTCTCTTCGAACTCACCCCACACTCCGGCTTCAGTTACCATCACGCCGATGTCGGCGCGGGCAATGGCCTGGCGTGTCTTTTCGATCCGCTGCGCTCCCAACGCGCCTACGTCGTCAACGCCCGCGGTATCCACAAAGACCACCGGGCCGATGGGTTCGAGCTCCATCGGCTTTTCCACCGGATCGGTGGTTGTGCCCGGGACATCGGAGACGATCGAAACCGTCTGCTTTGTGATCGCATTCAGCAAACTCGATTTGCCCACATTTCTGCGGCCAAAGAACCCAATGTGCAGCCGGAACCCCTTCGATGTTGCGCGTTGCATTCTCTCTCCTTTTTTCTAGACAAAAACGTCGCGCTCGCCCCGCCGAACTTGATTGAGCATCGGCAAGGTGCAAGCGGTTTGCTGGCCATCCATATGTTGCAGCTCGATTGAGATCAATTTTTCGCCGGCCGATTTCGCAACCGGCCCGGCGTAGTCGCACAGATACTCGAGAAACGTCGAGAGGGCATTCGGCTGGCAGTGGTACTTGATCTCGCCCGGTTTGGCCAGGTCCATGAAGTCTTGACCCGTGCGCCCCAGGCGATAGCAGGCGGTGCAGAATGAGGGCGTGTAGCCGAGCGAAACCACGTCGGCAACCACCTCTTCCACCGAGCGATGATCGCCTAGCTGGAATTGGCTCCCATTGGGATCGCCTTCGCCATCTTTGTATCCGCCGGGGTCGGTGCGGCTGCCCGCCGAAATCTGCGAAATGCCGACCGCAAACGTCTGCCGCCGGACCTCCGCGGCTTCGCGCGTCGACATGATCATGCCCGTGTACGGCACCGCAAGGCGCATGATCGCGATCAGCTTGATAAAGTCCGCATCGCTCACCGCATATGGAGGAGCCGAAGCGAGCGTTGAACCCACCGCCGGCTCGATGCGCGGAAAACTGAGCGTGTGCGGACCGACACCGAAGGTCTCTTCAAGGTGACGGATGTGCTGCATCATTGACAGCGCTTCAAAGCGCCAGTCGTAGAGCCCGAAGAGAAGCCCCATGCCGACGTCGTCGATTCCCGCTTCCATGGCGCGATCGAAGGCCGTTGCGCGCCAGTCGTAGTCCCGCTTCTTTCCCTTCAGGTGAACCGACGCATACGTCGGCCGGTGATACGTCTCCTGGAAGAGCTGAAAAGTCCCGATGCCCGCTTCCTTAAGCAACTTGAATCGCTCGACGTTCTGCGGCGCCAGATTGACATTCACGCGTCGAATTTCGCCCGGCCCGACCCGCGTTGCGTAAATTGTCGCAATGGAATCGGTGATGTACTCGAAGCCCGACGGTGGCAGCGCCTCGCCGGCGACTACCAGTACGCGTTTGTGACCCTGACGGATCAGAATCCGCGTTTCTTCGGCGATCTCCTCCTGCGTGAGCGTGCGTCGTTTAACCTCGGCGTTGGTGGCGCGGAAGGCGCAATAGGCGCACTCGTTCGCGCAACGATTCGAAATATAGAGTGGAGCAAAAAACACCAGCCGCGAACCGTAAATCTCTTCCTTGATGCCCTTGGCGGTCGAGAAGAGTTCGGCCAGCAGTTCGGGATCCTCGACAAAAGTCAGGCAGGCCACCTCCTCCATCGAGAGGCCATGCATCTCCCGCGCCTTGGCCAGCAGCTCGCGCACGCGCGTCCGGGTGGGCCGCGCCCGTTCTTTCAGTAATGCCTCGATCTCTCCTGGTTCGATAAAGTCCGCACGTTCTGCAGCAATCACTACGTTCTCCTCATAGTGCTCTGGTGAATTCACCGTTGCTTTTCGCGGTTGTCTTCGCCTTCGATACGGTTTTCCAGAATCTCAATCACGTTAGCCGCAAGGCATTCATGAATGTGCTCGCCGTCAACGATTGCGTTGGGGCCGCACTCGCACTCCTCCATGCAGAAGGCCGCCCGCACATCGATCTGGTTCTCCAGTCCCGTCGCCTGAACGTGAGATAGCAGGGTGCTCAGCACTTCCTGCGAACCCTTCAGGTAGCAATTGGTCCCCAGGCATACGCTTACCTTTGTTTTTCTGCTTCCATGCGCCTGCATGAGAGGCAGAACCTCGTCCAGAATGCGATGTCTGCTCTGGAAGGTCGTGTGCAGCAGGTGATGCGCCTTCTCGCCGCCGATATCGCCCAGAAACTTTGCGTAACATTCGGTCACGACGACGTTGTCCTGCGACTTGTGCAGTTGCAGCATCTTGTCGGCTTCGTAAAGACCCTTGGTCCTGAGAGCGCGCACATTGCGTGATTGGTTCACTGGCTGGCCGGCGCCGCCCACACATCCGCCGGGGCACGCCATCACTTCAATCAAGTCGTAATGGCTCTTGCCCGCCCGCACCTGCTCCGCAACCACCCGCGCGTTTCTGAGTCCGTGAACGACGGCGAGCTTCAGTTCCGTGCCATCGACTGTGACGCTGGCTTCGCGCAATCCCGATTCGCCGCGGACTTCCTGGAAGTCGATGCGGTCAAGCTTGCTGCCCTTCAACTTCTCTCCGGCGTAGCGCAGCACAGCCTCCATCACGCCACCGGAGTTGCCGAAGATCACACCGGCGCCTGTGTAGAAGCCGAACGGCATGTCGAATGATTCTGTCTCCAGCGAGTTGAAGATGAGGCCGGCCGACTGGATCATGTGGGCCAGTTCCTGCGTAGTCAGTACATGATCCACGTCCGGATCGCCGTCCGCTCCAAGCTCTGGCCGCCGCGCTTCAAATTTCTTTGCCGTGCACGGCATGATGGCCACAACCTTCACATTTTTGCGATCGACCTTGAGTTGATCCGGCGCCATTGCTTTAATGAGCGACCCGAACATTGCCTGCGGCGAACGGCACGTGGAGAGATGCGGCAGCAGCTCAGGGAAATACTGCTCGGCATACTTCACCCAGCCAGGGCAGCACGAAGTGAACATCGGCAGCTTGCCGCCCTCCTGCTTGCGTTTCAGGAACTCGGTGCCCTCTTCAATCACCGTCAGGTCGGCGGCGAACGACGTATCGTAAATCTGGTCGAATCCCAGTCGCCGCAGCGCCGCGGCAATCTGGCCCGTCGTGATCTCTCCCGGCTTGAGCCCGAAGCACTCGCCCAACCCTACGCGCACCGCCGGTGCAATCTGTACGACAACAGTCTTCTCAGGATCGGCGAGCAGCGACCAGACCTCGTCGACCTCCGGCTTCGGCGTCAGTGCGCCGGTTGGGCATACACTGGCGCACTGGCCGCAATTCACGCATTCCACATCGCCCAACTGCTTGCCGAATGCGGGCGTCACGCATACATCGTGGCCACGATGCGCGAAATCGATGGCGCCGATGCCCTGGATCTCAGAGCACATGCGCACGCAGTCGCCGCATAGAACGCACTTGTTGGGGTCGCGCACCAGCGACGGCGACGACTCATCGATCGGCACTGGCGCGTGCACGGGCTTGAAACGCACCTTGCGGATGCCAAGCCGCTGCGCCAGCATCTGCAACTGGCAGTTTGAGCTCCGCGCGCACGTGGGACACTGCTGGTCGTGGTTGGCCAGCAGCAATTCCACGGCAATGCGGCGGATCTCGCGGATTTCCGGCGTCGTGGTCAGAATTTTGAGCCCCGGCTCCGGGGGCGTTGAACATGCGCCCATGATGCCGCGTCCCTCCACCTGCACCAGGCAGAGACGGCACGCACCGTAAACGCTCAGTTCAGAGTGGTAGCAGAAGGTCGGCAGATCGATCTCCGCCTTTCGCACCAGTTCCAGCAGGTTGCGTTCGCCTTCAATCAACACTGTCTTGCCGTCAATCGTCAATGTCGGCTGCGTAAGCTTGTTCACTGGCTAGACTCCCTCTACGGCTTGCAGTTTGCAGGCCTTGGCGCACGCCCCGCACTTGATGCAGAGTTCCGTGTCGATGGAATGAGGCTTCTTCTTCTCGCCTGTAATCGCGCCTACGGGGCACGATTTGATGCACAGGCCGCATCCTTTGCACCGTTCGGCGTTGATCTCCGGCTTCAGCAGCGCCTTGCAGCGCCCGGTGCGGCAGCGCTTCTCGAAGATGTGTTCCTCGTACTCCTTGCGGAAGTAGCGCAGCGTTGAGAGGACCGGGTTCGGCGCGGTTTTCCCTAGGCCGCACAACGATCCCACCTGCACCGCGCGGCCGAGCTTTTGTAGCAGATCGAGCGTGCCTGCGTCGGCTCGTCCTTCAATCACGTCGTCGAGCAGCGCAAGCAACTGCTTGGTGCCTTCACGGCAGAGCACGCACTTGCCGCACGACTCGCGCTGCGTAAACTCCATGAAGAAGCGCGCGATGCTTACCATGCAGGTGCGTTGGTTCAAGACCACAAGGCCGCCGGAACCCACCATCGCACCCACCGCGCGCAGCGAATCGTAGGCAAGAGGCAGATCAAGGTGTTCTTCAGTGAGGCAACCGCCCGACGGGCCACCGATCTGAACAGCCTTGAAGCCGTTCTTCATCAGCTTGCCGCTGTCGTCGGTGATGCCACCGCTGATTTCCAGCACGATCTCGCGCAGTTTTGTTCCGAAGGGCACTTCAACGAGCCCGGTGTTGGCCACGTGCCCGGTCAGTGCAAAGGTCTTGGTTCCCGGAGACTCCGGGGTGCCGATACTGCGGAAGGCTTCAGGACCCTCGTTGATGATGCGCGAAACGTGGGCCAGGGTTTCAACGTTGTTGATGATGGTCGGCTTGCCCCAGAGCCCGCTCTGCGCCGGGAACGGCGGCTTTGGCGTGGGCATTCCGCGCCGGCCTTCAATCGAGGCAATCATGGCGGTCTCTTCACCGCACACAAACGCACCGGCGCCTTCCATCACGTCGCACTTCAACGTAAGTCCGGTGCCAAACACGTCGTTGCCCAGAATTCCTTCTCGCTCCGCATCGGCCACTGCCCGCTTCATGCGCTCCACCGCCAGTGGATACTCGGCGCGCACATACACCATCGTCTGGTCCGCCCCGATGGCGCGGGCTGCAACCATCAGCCCCTCAATCACGCTGTGCGGATTGCCTTCCATCACTGAGCGGTTCATGAACGCGCCCGGATCGCCTTCGTCGCCATTGCAGATGACATACTTCTTTGTCGCCTTCTGCACCCGGGCCGCTTCCCACTTGCGTCCCGTGGGGAACCCGCCGCCTCCGCGGCCTCGCAATCCCGACTCGCTGATCTGCTTGCAGATTTGCTCCGGAGACATTTCAAGAAACGCCCTTTTCGCGGCCGAATAGCCCCCATGCAGGATGAATTCGTGAATGTCTTCGGGATCGAGGAACCCGCAATCCCGCAACACCCGCCTGTCCTGCCTGGCGTAAAAGGGATTGTCCTCGAGGCCTCGGCAGGCCTTGCGCGTCGCGGGGTCCTTGTAGAGCAGCCGGCTTACAACTTCACCGCTCACCAGCGTCTGGTCCACAATTTCGGTCACGTCTTCCACGCGCACCTTGGTGTAAAGAATCCCATCCGGAATTACCGTAACCAACGGGCCCATCTGGCAAAAGCCCTGGCAGCCGCTCTTCGACAGCCGCAGGTCCCGGTCCCCGGCTTCCGGCCGAAGCTCAAGAACCACATTCAGTCCTGCTCGATCCATCTCCTTGCGGAAGCGCTCAAAAACCTTCATTGCGCCGTTCGCCATGCACCCGGTCCCGGCACACAGAATCACGCGCCGCATAGTCGTCTGGCCGTCGTGCGTATTGGGAGCCGCGTTCAGAACTACCAGGCCATCGCTAATGGGCATGAGCTTCTCCGTTCACTGTCGCCGCGGCTGCTTGCGAGCCCGCGGCGTTTTCCTGTGTCTTGATTTCGTCCACCAGGGCGACGGCCCGCTCTGGCGACATACCGCCATAGACCTGCTCGTCGATCACCACTACGGGCGCCAGGCCGCAGGCTCCCAGGCACGCCACCGTCTCCACGGTGAACAGCGCGTCGAGTGACGTCTTTTGTTTCTCGCTCGTCCCCAGCATCTCGTGAATGGCGCTCAGGATCGGCAACGATTGCTTTACGTGGCACGCCGTCCCGTCGCAAAGCCGGATCACGTGTTTCCCCTTCGGCTCCAGGGCGAAGTGAGCGTAAAATGTGGCGACTCCAAACACGCGGGCTGGAGGTAAGTCGAGCGACGTCGCCACAAAGGTGAGTACTTCCTCAGGCAGGTATTGGTATTCGAGTTGAACTGCCTGCAAAATCGGGATCAATCCCGACGGCCGGTATCCGTGCCGCTCAAGAATGCCGCATACATTTCGAAACTTCCCCGCGCGATCAACCGCGACGTGCGCAGTGGCCATTAGTGCGAGCTCCCATCTGGTTGGAATGAAACATTGAATCGCTGTGCCAGCTTCCACGAGAGCGAAGCCAGCGACGAATAAAGATCTTCGTTGTGAACGATGATGTGTGGCGGCATCTTGAGCCGCAGCGGGGCAAAGTTCCAGATGGCTTGAATGCCACCTGCAACCATCTCTTGCGCAATCGACTGGGCATATTCCGCCGGCGCCGTGATGATGCCCAGATGAATGCTCATCCTCTTGGCAAGATCGGCAAGTTTGTCCAAAGGAAGAATCATCTTCCCGTGGACCCATTGACCGATCTTCTCCGGATCGGTATCGAATGCCGCCGCAATCCGCAAGCCGAAATTGGCAAAACGCTCGTGCCCCAACAGGGCCGTACCAAGGTTGCCGGCGCCGGCCAGGAATGCCTCATGCACGTTGTTCCAGCCCAGGAAGGTCTCGATTGCGGCAATCAACTCAGGTACGGCATAGCCTGTTTTGGGCTTGCCCACGATCCCGGTGTATTGCAGATCCTTGCGGACCTGCACAGGCACAAGGTTCAGATCGAGCCCGATCCCGCTGCAGGATATTGTGTTGATTCCTTTCGTTTTAAGCTCACACAGGTAGTGATGGTATTGAGGCAGCCGATTCAGGCTCGGCTGAGGAATCCCCACTGGCCCACGCTCTGCGGCGCCTCTTAGCGATATTTTTTTATCGATATCCAAATACTGACATTAAAGCCAAAGAGAATTTTCCCCTCGTGACAGTTGTCACGAATGGTGGTGCATCGTGTCATATTGTGATATTTGCTCTATCCCCCACTTGCTGACTTGATTTGGTTCGTTCCCTCGAACAATCCCATTTTGCGCCGTGGTGTCTGGCGCATAATGTCACTTGTCTCCTGTGGACAGGTGCCGAAATCCGGGCGAAATTCTCGCGGACTACCCATGAGCTTTCCATACCCCGCTGGACCTAAGGCAGGATAAGATCGAGCACCGCAAATCTATGCCCGGATCAAAGGTGGTGCGCTCGGCAAAGATGTCCGTAGGCATCATCGAGCACTGACGCGGAGACCTGACGGTGAACAAGGCCGGTTCATCGAAGCAGTCGGTA
>PLSH01000238.1:1922-9809 GCA_003165095.1 Acidobacteriaceae bacterium | reverse complement strand
GGCGTTCTCACGCAAACACTGAAGGCCCCTGCTCCCTCCGCACGGGGCGGATTGCGGTTCGTGGTTTCCCATCGTTTCCGCGGGAAAAAGCGGTAAGGATGGGGCGCGCAGCAGCCATGTTGAATGCGCCTCTGGTCGAACTGATTCGGCCGACTATCTCTGCCGGTAGAAGATGAGCGCGGAGCTGGGCGCGGTGGGTAACTGAATCTGGAGATGCGCCAGTTCGCTTCCCTTCATCGTTTTGATGGGAGCGTGGTCATACGTGGTGCGAATCTCGACCTCGTAGGTGGCATCGGGATTCAGGTGCTGAGGACGCACTTCCATCAGCATGAATGGACTCTTTGGGCGGCGCAGGAGCATCACCAGTCCGTCCTTGCTCTCCGGCCGGTCCCACTGCCAGGCAGTCCAGGTCTCGGCATCGCTGCTGTAGGGCAGAAGCGGATAAAAGTCTCCGTAGAAGTAGGGCTGCACCTCGCGGTACTCGCCGATGGCCTGCTTGATCCATGCGACCCATTCGCCGTTGTTCAAACCCGTTGCCCCAGGGCCCACGCCATAGCCCGCGTCATAGCCCAGGCGCATCAGATACAAGTGCTCCGGCGTGGTGTAGGGCCCAGGCTTGTTCCAGGGAGCAGCGCCGATGCCGTTTTTGTCTCCCGTGGTAAAGGTCTCGAAGCCCATATTCTCCGGAACCCAGAAGGCCAGTGCCTGGGTCTGCGCCTGCTCGGCGAGGGTATCCCAAAATCCCAGATCGGTGCGCCAGACGGAGAAGCTGCGCGACATCATCTCAATATCCAGCCGCCGGCCGCCGCTGGCGCAGTTGTCGATGCGCAGGCCGGGATGGCGCGCCAGCAGGTCGTCCCACATTTTGTAAAGGCCCTCGATGTGTCCGATCTCGGTCATGCCGATACGGTCCGGCGTATCCGCCGCTTTCCAGAACTCCGCTGGTCCCTGATTGAAGTCCTGCCGGTACCAGGTCATCCCGAAATGGGTGATGAAATCGGAGACCATATCGGTAAGTCCCTGGCGGGCCGCGGGATTTCCAAGGTCGGCCAGCAGCGTGGGATAAGTAGATGATTCAGATGGCCGGTGAAGAAACCAGCCGGGATGATCTTTGACGATCTTCTTGTCCGGCATGGCCGTTTCCGGCTCAATCCAGAGCGAAAAACCAAAGCCGTTTGCCTTGAGGGCCGCGCCGAGCGGATGAATGCCGCTGGGATAATAGAGCGGACTGGGAAACCAATCGCCGCGGCTCTTCCACCAGGGAAACCAGAGCGGATTGGTGGGGTCATTTTCAAGGCCTACCGAGGCTCCGTACCAGCCTGCATCGACGGCATAGAGATCGACCGGAATTTTATGGCCGTGGACCCACTGGATAAAGGCGAGCTTGTCGGCGATGGGCTCCGAACCCCAACTGCCGAAGAGGACGGGGCCGTGCATCGGCTTGCCGTTCTCCTGAGGAGTGTAGTGCGCAAAGAGAAGCCGCCGCCAGGGATTCTGCGCCTGCTGCCAGTCGCTGCCGGTCCAGCTCATGAGCACGATGCGCGGCGTGCGAATCTCCTCGCCGGGATGCAGCCGAAGATGGGTCTCCATCATTCCGCTGCTGATGGCGATGGTTTTTCCATCCGCGGAATAGTCGAAGTCGGCCTTCCAGCTTCCCGACCAGCCAATCGCTCCGATGAGTCCATGATCTCCGGTTTGCAGATTGAAGAAGGGCAAAGTATCCCCGGTTGAGGATCGGCCCCACGGGTCTTCGAGATGCTCGCTCTTGCCAGCGTCAAAGTGCGACATCAAAGGCGCGAAATCTTCAGCGCCTGCAAGGCTGCCCTGTGCATGGCGCAGGATACAGTCGCCGGGCGAGGCCGGAATAGCCCAGTGCAAAGGCAGAATGTTTTCGATGATCGGCGTATCGAAATCGCCGTCGTTGCGGAACCTGAGCACCCAATCCGCGACGCCGGGAAAATCAGGATAAAGCCGAACCTCGGCGGTAACTCTAAGATGCGTAGCTGGGTCGGTGTAGGAGAAGACCTGAAGCCGGCCGTCTTTTCCCTCCTTGACTTCGTGCGTCATCTTCCACGCTGTCAGCAATTGCGCGGAGCTGTTGCCGCCATACGTGAAGGAGAACGGAACGCGTTCCGGCTTCCAAAGCTCCGGCGAGGTCAGGTCGTTTGCCAACGTCTGACTCAGCGCGTCCAACGTACTGCATGCAAGAAAAAGGGTTGCAAAGAGGACTCGCATCCTGCGTCTGGTCTTGATTGTCCGGGCCATGACTCATGGTAGGGAGTGCAAATCAGAACCGTCAAGAATTTCGATGGCGCCGCGGGTCGCGCCACGCGGGCGATCTTTCAAATTCTGGCGGGTGGCTTTTTTGCGGGGGTAGAAACCCCGGCCTGCCTCCGGATTGCGAGGCCCGGTTTGGGTTCGGTTGAGGCCGAAGGATTCCCACGTCTCAGAGGCGCGATCCCGACCTCACGGACGAAGAACCGTCCGTGAGGTTCCGGACGGAGCGCCCGAAACACAGTTTCTCAGAAGTCGCGAATCAGAAGCCGGAATGGCGGCAGCCGGCGGATTTTCGGCTTTATTGAATCACAGTTTATTGCGCGGCAGGCGCGCGGCAGTCATTTTGAAAAGATGGTCTGGTCCTGGTCAAAACGCTTCACGGTCTTGGTGGATTTTTGCGCGGCTTTTTCAGCAACGTTTTGAACCCTGTTCTCCGCGGTTGGTTCCGTAGCTGTCAGGTCATCTGCCTTCGTTGTTTCCTGATTCACAAATTGTTCCGGCATGGTTGTGTCTCCTCTCATCAACATGACGCCGTTTGCCGGCGAAGTTCTGGTCTGTATTGCTCCCCGGCCGAGTGGGCGGATTGGGTGGGGAGCGCCAGTCAGGGGGCGAGGGAGGGCTCCGGAAGCGGGGGCGAGAAGCAGCCGCAGGTCCTTCGACTACGCTCAGGATGACAAATCTGCGGTGATTCGATCCCCTTCGACTTCGCTCAGGATGACCAGGCTTGCCAAGTCAGCGGCGCTGGTAGAAGGGCAAAACGATGAGCACCGCGAAGCCGATGGCCGCGATCAGGGCCACGGCCAGCAGGCTGTAGAGCGTGGCAAGGCTGGGGCCTTGCGAGGACTGCTCCGGGGCGACGACTTCGTCCGCGGGAGTTTGTCCAGCCGCTTCTTTGCCGGTGGTGCGTTCCATTTCACTCATACTTGAGAGCCTCCACGGGATCCATTTGCGCGGCGCGGGTGGCGGGGACGGTGCCGAAGATGACGCCCACCAGGGTGGCCGCGGTTAGCGCGATCAGCACCGACAACCATGAAAACGGAAGCTTGTAGTCAGTGAAGAAGCGCATGGAGAGCGGCAGGGACAGGCCGACCAGGGTGCCGNNGTTCATGATGCCCACGCCGCCGACTGCCAGGGTGACGGCAGCCACCAGCACCAGCACCGCGGTGAGCGCGTCAGCCACCTCCCCTGCGATGGTGAGCATCTGTTTGAGGGTCTGCACCTTGTAAACGGAGTTGGGCCGGTGGCGCGCGCGGACAATGCGCAGGATCTCGTTGGCCGCATCGGGAACCTCGGTCATGTTGCTCATGGAAAAGTAAATCTGGTGCACATTCTCGGTTCCGGTGAAGTAGCGGGCGACGGAAAAGGGAATAAGGATGGTCTGGTCGGCGATCTCCGACTCCCCGAAGTCGTCGACGGCCTCCTTGAAAACTCCGATGATGGTAAACGGAATGCCCTGGACTTCGAAGGTCTGCCCAACGGCTTCCTCATCGCTGCCGAAGCGGTCACGGGCAAAGAGTTGGGTGACCACGGCGCACTTGAGGTGAGCCTCGTCGTCGGTCTGGTCGATAAAACGGCCAGCGGTAACCAGCAGGTTGCGAATGTTCTGGTACTGTGGGCTGACGCCGAGCACGAGCGTGTCTTTCACCTGTCCCTGTCCAAAACTGACGCGGTCGTGCATTGACACCACGGGCGAGGAGTACATGACGCCGGGCAGTTGCGCGTCGACGGCCTTCTCGTCGTCGCGGGTGAGGAAGTCGTTGTAGAGCACGCGCTCGGAGGGGGTGGTTCCGCCGCCGGCATATTCGAGCTCGACGGAGTTGGTTTCGATTTTTTGAAGTTCCTGAAGGATGTACTGCTTGCCGGTCATGCCGATGGTGACCACCAGGATGACGGATGCGGTGCCGATGACCATGCCCAGGGCGGTGAGGGCGAAACGGGTCTTGCTGGCCCTGAAGCTTTCGATGGCCAGGCGGAGGATTTCGCTCATCACCATGGTCTGCCGGGCGCTGTGCAGAGTCTGCTCGAAGGTGCGTCGGCGGGCCTGTTCGGTGGGGTTCATGGATTCCTTTTTACTAGATGCGGGGGCAGCCTCATTGGCTTCCGAAATCGCGGGGCGAAGCGGCGCGAAGGCCAATACATACCGATCCCCTGCTGATAGATTACGCGCCTATCCCCGCTGCCCGAAAGGCTTGCGCGTCACTTGGCGGGCGCGGCCGGGAGCGCGCACTTGAGCGAATCCTTGCGGGCCCAGGCGGAGACCTCGAGAGCCACGCCCTGCATGCAGGTGGTCATGCCATCGAAGGGCACGCCGGTGAACTCGATGCCGGTTCCGATAGCCGGCCGCGCGCCCTTGACGATGAGGTTATAGAGGGTTCCGCTTTCCGCTTCCTTGACCACCAGGCAGCGCGCCTCCACGCCGGCTTCCACGCATCCATGCCCGTGCACGGGGGTTGGCTTGGAATTCCGATTCTGGCCGGCAGCCGCAACAGAAGCCAGCGCCATGACGGCGAAAACCGCTGCCGCTGGGATTGCCGTTTTCACGATTGCCGCCATTATGGTTGTTGTTTTCATCGCCGTTCTCCTTGGCATCATGCCGGTAATTGGACTTGCTCCGATTTGAGGGCGCGACCCAGCGCCGCCAGCGCCTCGATGGGCACAGCCTCGGCCCGGGCGCGCGGATCGATTTGTGCCAGATCCATTGCCGCGGCTGCGGCCTGAGGCGCAATGCCGGCGGCGCGCAGATTGTTGGCCAGGGTTTTGCGTTTTTGCGCAAAGGCCACGCGGACGAAGCGCAGGAATCCATCTGCCTCGACGCCCAGCTCGGCAAAGCGCGGCGCAAACCGCCAGCGAAAGACGGTGGAATGAACGTCGGGGGGCGGGGTAAAGGCCGATGGCGGCAGCGTGAACAGCGGTACCGCGGGGCCGTACAGCTGCACCGTGACAGAGAGCAGGCCGTAGTGGCGCGAGCCCGGCGCGGCGGTGACGCGATCGGCTACTTCGCGCTGCACCATCAGCACCGCCAGGTCGAGCGCGGCATGGCTGGCGGCCAGCTTGAGCAGAATCGGCGAGGTCATGTAGTAAGGCAGATTGCCGGCCACGCACAGCTTTGCGCCGGCCCGCGCGGCCGCCGCGGCAAAATCGAAGCGCAGGATGTCCTGCTGCAGCACGGTTACGCGGCCGGGTGGAAACTGCCCCTGCAGGCTCAAGGCAAACGCCGGATCCAGCTCCACGGCAACCACGTGCTCTGCCCGCGCCGCCAGTGCGCCGGTGATGGCGCCCTGTCCGGGGCCAATTTCGACCACCGTCCGGCCCGAAACATCGCCCAGGGACGCGGCGATGCGCTCCGCGGCCTGGGGGTCGTTGAGGAAGTTCTGTCCGAGCTTGGGCTTGGCGGGCATGGGCTGCATTGATGGTAGATGAATGCGCCGGGATCAGGCGAGAATTGTGTCTCGCGGGGAGTTTTGTTACTATCAACCACACATGGTTAGCGATTTACAACGCCGCTCTTGTTGTTGCCTGTCGAACATCTTCGACGGGTGTATGCGCTAGTCTCTGATCCCCAGCACAATCGATCCAGAAGACTCACCCGTGGCTGACTGCCGGGGTTGTGTTCGTGCCGCACCGGCCTTCAGCGCATATCCCTGAAGCTGTGAGGTCCCATGCCGGCCGCCGATATCCCAATCTCCTCGCCACAAGCAAGCCCTGCCGCNNTCAGTGATGCTGCGGCTGGCGCAGAAGGCATTTTATCCTGCGCCGATTCCGTTTCCGCTGCTGCACATCGATACCGGATTCAAATTTGCCGAGATGCTCGCTTTCCGCGATGAGATGGCCCGCTCGGCAGGCACGGAGCTGCTGGTGTGGCGCAACGAGGCGGCGATTGCGGCGGGAACCAATCCGATTGCGCTGGATACGAAACGGTGTTGCGGCCTGCTCAAGACGCAGGCGCTGCTGGACGCGCTCAACCACTACAAATTCGATGCAGCATTTGGCGGCGCGCGCCGCGATGAAGAAAAGTCGCGCGCCAAGGAGCGCATTTATTCCTTCCGCGACAGCGCGGGCCAGTGGGATCCGAAGAACCAGCGCCCCGAATTGTGGAATCTGTACAACGCCCGCGTTCATCCCGGCGAGAGCATTCGTGTTTTCCCGCTCTCCAACTGGACGGAAATGGACGTGTGGCAATACATTCACGAGGAAAAAATCCCGGTGGTCGATCTTTACTTTGCGAGGGAGCGGCCGATGTACGTGCGCGGCGATGCACTGCTGCCTATTGAGCAAACATTCGTTGCGCTCAAGGGTGAGCAGCCCCAGATGGTCAAGTCGCGCCTGCGATCGCTCGGTTGCAGCCCCTGCACCGGCGCCATCCGCTCGGATGCGGATACTATCCCGGCCATCATTGCGGAGCTGATTTCATTTCGCTCGTCGGAGCGCGCCAATCGCGCGATCGATCACGACCAGGAAGGCTCCATGGAGATCAAGAAACGGGAGGGGTATTTCTAGGGAATAGGGAAACGAGTGAATAAGTGAATAAGTGAATGAGTGAATAAGTGAATAAGTGAATAAGTGAGCAGGGAATAGGGACTTAGGAACTTGAGTTGTTGAATTGGGGGTCGGTTTGGCGGTTGCGGCGATATTAGGATCGGGATTTGAGATTGGGGAGTTTCTGCGCGAGGAGCGCGGAAAGGACCTGCTGCGATTTTCTACGGCCGGCAGCGTGGACGACGGAAAATCCACGCTCATCGGCCGGCTGCTCTATGACACGCAATCGGTCTACGAAGACCAGGTGCGCTCGATCGAAGGGAAGGGAACCACAACGCCGGGCCAGATCGATTTTGCGCTGCTTACCGACGGGCTGCGCGCGGAGCGCGAACAGGGCATCACGATCGATGTGGCTTACCGTTACTTCTCCACGGCGCGGCGCAAGTTTATCATTGCGGACACGCCGGGGCATGAGCAGTACACGCGCAACATGGCCACCGGCGCTTCGACCGCCGATGCGGCCGTGGTGCTCATCGACGCGAGCAAGGGCGTGCTCATCCAGTCCCGGCGTCACGCTTACATCGCGTCGCTGCTGCGCGTTCGCCACGTGATTGTGGCCGTGAACAAGATGGACTTGATCGGCTACGGCGAAGCAGCATTCCGGGCCATCGAAACGGAATTCAGCTCGGTGCTGGACCGGATTGCGGCGGACACCGGCACGCCTGTCGAGCGCATCTTTGTTCCCGTCAGCGCGCTGGCCGGCGATAACATCGTTCATCGTTCGCATTCGATGCCCTGGTACGCCGGGCCATCGTTGCTGGAACTGCTTGAGCAGCTTCCTTCGGCGCTGGATACGCGAGATGCTTCGTTTCGATTTCCGGTGCAGCGCGTGCTGCGTCCCGATCACACTTTTCGCGGATTTGCCGGACAGATCGCGTCGGGAACCGTGCGTCCCGGCGACAAAATCACCGTGCTTCCATCCAATCGCAGCGCGAGGATCGCGCGCATCGCCACCTGGGACGGCGATCTCGACGAAGCCATCGCGCCGCTCTCCGTTACATTGGTGCTGGATCGCGAGCTCGACATCAGCCGCGGCGATTTGATTGTGGCAGCCGGCGCAGAGGCCACCGTGGC
>PLSH01000238.1:0-1854 GCA_003165095.1 Acidobacteriaceae bacterium | reverse complement strand
CTTTACAGCCAGAATCGCCGCACCGGCGCGTTTATCCTCATCGACCCCGAGAGCAACGCCACGGTTGCCGCCGGCATGGTTACCTCGGCCTCAGCGCACACCGTGAGCGAGGACGACGAGGCCGGCGCATGGGGCGCGGTCACCGCCGGCGAGAGGGAAGCGCGCTGGGGACATCGAGGCTGCGTTCTCGAACTCGCGGGCCCCGCGGAGCTGATTGATTCCATCGAGCGTTCTCTTTTTGCCGTGGGCGCAGCGACCAGCCGCATCGACGCCAACGACGGCGCGTTTCTTCTTCATCCAAATCTGCTGGAGATCGTGACCGCGCTCGAGACCCGATCGGGCCTGCTTGCCCTGGTGACTCGCGCCAACGACAACTCCGAGCTCGTTGCCCGCGTCGAAGGCGAGCAGATTGCCGTCGACGCAGGGGACGCAATGCACGCGGCATCCGCCGTTCATCAATTGCTGCACCGCAAGGGGATCTTCATCGATTCAGAAAGGGCCGGAATCTAAATGGGCACAGTCGAAATCGCAGCGGAAGTGAAGGCCAGGCTGGACAAGGTGCGCGCTGTGCTGGCAAGCGAGGTTACGGGCAAGGGCGACGTGTGCCTCACGTGCAGCTTCCAGGCCGAAGATGTGCTGCTCGCCAAACTTGCCATTGCGCTCGATCCAGCGATTCCCATTCTCTTTCTCGACACCGGCTATCACTTTGCGGAAACGTATGCATACCGCGATCGCATTGCGAACGAGTGGAAGCTGAACCTGATCAATCTGCTTCCGGAAAAGACTGTGGCCGAGCAGGAAGCCGAACACGGGTTGCTCTATCAATCCGCGCCCGACCGTTGTTGCGGGCTGCGCAAGGTGGAGCCGCTGTTCAAGGCTGTGGGCGAATATCGTGTCTGGCTCACGGGACTGCGCCGCGAACAGGCCAGGAGCCGCGCCGCGCTTGAAGAATCGGCGCTGTTCTCGCTTCCCGGCGGCAAGCAGGTGCTGAAACTCGCGCCCCTGGCGGATTGGACTACGCGTGACGTCTGGTACGCGTGCGAGGAACTCGACATTCCGCTGTTGCCGCTCTACGAACGCGGCTACACGTCCATCGGCTGTGAACCGTGCACGTCGCTGCCGACCGATCCCAACGATCCGCGCTCGGGCCGCTGGGCGGGACGCAAGGTGGAGTGCGGTATTCACATTCAGACGGGGACTAGGGACTAGGGAATAGGGAATAGGGATGGAATACGTTATTGGATTTGTGATTGCGCTGTTCATCGCGCTTACCGGCGTGGGCGCGGGCACCATCACTGTGCCTATCCTGGTGCTGTTTCTCCACGTTCCGGCGCCCATCGCAGTGGGCGTCGGGCTGATGTTTTCGACGGTAGTGAAGTTGATTCTGGTTCCGGCGCAGATCGCGCGCCGCAACGTGGCGTGGCGCACGCTGGGCTACATGCTGCTGGGCGGTGCGCCGGGTGTGCTGGCCGGATCGCTGTTGTTGCGTGGCCTCGTGAGCGCCGGGTCGGCCAACACGCTGAACGCTATACTGGGCGCCATTCTGGTGAGCACCGCGAGCTGGCAGATTTTTTATTCCTTCCGTCCCATGAAGCAAAATCGCGATGCGCGGGATCGCAGCCCGCTGTTGTCGTGGCTGATGTTTCCGGTGGGGGCGGAGGTGGGGTTTTCATCCGCGGGCGCCGGCGCGCTGGGTAGCGCGGCGCTGCTGAGCCTGACACCGCTGCCGCCTGCGCAAGTGGTGGGCACCGATATTCTCTTCGGCTTTTCGGTTTCGCTGATCGGCAGCGGCGCGCACTGGTTTTCCCACACGTCAAATCCGGAGCTATTGACCCAGCTCATCGCCGGCGGCGT
>PLSH01000300.1 GCA_003165095.1 Acidobacteriaceae bacterium | reverse complement strand
ACCAAAAACATCCTATTCCGAACGCAAAAGTCCCCTTGCAGCCCGACGAATGCCACAAATAAGTCCTCTTATAACCCGACGTTTTCGAGAGAAAAACTCGACTTCCAAAATAAGTCCTGCTGAACCCCGACAAATCCGCCCCAAATGTACTCTTTTAAAAGCTGCGATTCCCGCTGCAACTGATCACTGACCACTGGCCGCTCGTATAACCCCGCCAGCTCGCTAACCCGCCGACCCCTGATCCCTGACACCTGACACCTGACACCTGACACCTGACACCTGACACCTGACACCTGAAAGCTGAAACCTGAAACCTGACACCTGACACCTGAAACCTGACCCCTGACCACTGACCACTGACCACTGACCACTGACCACTAGTTTTCGCCTTTTATTCCCCTACCACGCCCCGCCCGTCCTGTCCAGACCCAGAACCAAATTCGTAAACACAACATATTGGGGTGATTGCAATTCGATGATCTATTAGGGGGCATTCCCGGTTTCAGCCCTATTTTCCACCACTTTAACCCCATTTTCCTCTTGGCGGGAGCGCAGAACGGCGCTACTATCGACCGTGTGGTGGAGTTTTGTGGGACTAAGTGGAACTTTAGGGGCGACTCAAGAGCTTTTCAACAGTCCAAGTCTACTCCCATTCCCTCCCCGCGCAACACGGTTTCCGGTTGCCTTTCGCCAGGGGAATCAGACTGCTAACCGGACAGGGCCCCGTAAGAGTCAAGTTTTGAAGCACTTCGCATCGTGCCAGGGTTAGCCGTACCGGCCGCGAAGCGCAGAAGAGGCAAAAATGTTTCGCGGCAACCATACGGTCAAGGTCGATGAGAAAGGACGGCTCAAGCTGCCCGCGGCGTTCAAGCAATTGTTCGACGCCCAGCATGTCGCCCAGTTCTACATCACCTCGCCCGATGGAACCAGCGCCGAGATCTGGCCCCTGCCCGAGTGGGAGAAGCAGGAAGCGTTGCTGGCCGAATTCAGCACCATGGACACGGCCGTAGCCAAGTACCTCAACCTGACCAGCTATTACGGTCAGCAAGTCGAAATGGACTCTCAGACCAGGGTTCTCTTGCCCCAGATTCTCCGCGCCGCCGCAAAGCTCGACTCGGAAGTAGCCGTCATGGGCAAGATCAACCACCTTGAAGTCCACAACCTGGCCCAGTTTGAGCAGAATTTGCCGGCCAACGCCCTAACCCAGGAGGACCGCCGCTCCATAGCCGCGATCCTCAGCCGGAACCGTTGAAAGATACCCCTCAGGGGGTACACATGACGCAAAAACGTCGCCATGTACCAGTTCTTTTCGAAGAAGCGATCGATCTCCTCCACGTAATTCCCAACGGAACCTACGTGGACTCCACACTCGGACTTGCGGGCCACGCCGAAGGAATCCTGCGGCAATTAGGACCCGGAGGACGGCTGATTGGATTTGACCGGGACCCAGAAGCTATGGCTCTTGCAAAGGAACGGCTGGAGCAGGTCATGGCAGAGTTGGGCAGCAAGGCGCCCACGGTAACACTGCTGGACGAAGCATTCAGTTCCATCCTGCGGCACGTTGAGGCGCACACGGTGGATGGACTGCTGGCCGACTTCGGACCAAGCAGCCTGCAGTTTGATGAGGCGGGCAGAGGATTTAGTTTTCAGGCGGACGGGCCGTTGGATATGCGCATGAACACGCGCTCCGGGCCGACCGCCTATCAGGTGGTGAATGAGATGAACGAGCGCGAGCTTGCGAATCTCATTTACGAGAACGGTGAGGAAAGGAGGTCGCGGACAGTCGCCAGAGCCATTGTGCGGGGGCGGCCGGTTACAACCACGGGGCAGCTAGCCCGGATTGTAGCCTCAGCCGTCCCGCCAATGAAACATATTCACCCCGCAACCCGAACGTTCCAGGCACTTCGAATCTTTGTCAATCGCGAGTTGGAAGAAATCCGGGCGCTGCTTGAGGCCGCACCAAAACTGCTTAAGCCTTCCGCACGGCTCGTCGTTATCAGCTTTCATTCTCTTGAAGACCGTATCGCGAAGGACAGCATCCGGGAAGGCGCGCGGCAGGGAATCTGGAACATCCTGACCAGAAAGCCCATAACCGCAAACCAGGATGAGATCGATCGCAACCCCCGTTCAAGGAGCGCGAAGCTAAGAGCGGCGGAACGAAGGTGAACGGGGAACAGGGCCAAAGATCAGCGAATAGGGAGAACCAAAATGGCGGCATGCACTACAACTTATTTCGAGTCCGGTCGCGGCTGGAGCGCGCGGGTTGCCGAGCGCAACGCTGAGTTGCTGGCGCATCAGGGTCAGCGCAGGCGGCGCGTGCGGACGCCGGAGTTCTACTTCGACAAGAGCTTTGACAATTCCCGCCTGGTGAAGGCTTCCGATCCCGTCCGCGCGCGCCAGATGCGCAGCTTTGCCGCCGCTGTTGCCGTGCTTTTCTCTCTCATCATGATTTACGGCTTGCAGCATTTCTACGCCATCGAGAGCAGCTACCGCGTGGAGAGCGAGAAGCAGGCTCTGGAGCAATTGCGCGAGGACAATCGGCAATTGCGCCTGACCGAAGCGGAACTCAGCCAGCCGGGCCGCATTGACGTGATGGCTCGCCAGCTTGGACTCGCCGCGCCTCAGCCCGGACAGGTGGTACATCCCAACGTCCGGCCCGACTCCGGTGCTCCGGCACTTGCCCAGATCGCACCTCCCGCGACCGTCGCGCAGTAGTCCGCGGCGGCACAGGGTTCATTCGCTATGCAGGCAGCCGTCCGAGCTATTCGCAACCGCGTAGACACTCCGCGAGCCGTCCCTCTCAAGCGGACGCGGTTCTGGATCATCTGCCTCTTTTTTCTGCTCTGGGCCTGCGCCATCGCAGGCCGCCTCTTCTGGCTTCAGATTGTGCGGCACCAGGAGTACGTAGAGCGAGCTGAAAAACAGCAGCAGCGCACTTTTGAGGTTGCTCCACGCCGTGGCGTGCTTTATGACCGTAACCTCCGCGAGCTGGCCATGACGGTGCTCGTTGACTCCATTTACGCCGACCCTTCTGAGATCGCCGACAAGCAGTCCGCCGCGCAAACGCTCTCCGCGCTCACCCACACCGACCCTGAAGACACGCACACCACCGAGCAGGAGATTGTCGCGCGCCTCGCTGCGGGGCACAACTTTGCCTGGATCGCGCGCCGCGTCACGCCCGACGTGGCAACCCGCGTCCGGGCCCTCAATATGAAGGGCATTTATTTCCAGAAGGAGTTTCAGCGCTTCTATCCCAACAACGAGATTGCCGCGCAGGTGCTTGGCTACGTGGGCGCCGATGACGACGGCCTGGGCGGTCTTGAAGAAAAATTCGAATCCGATCTGCATGGCGTACCTGGGCGCATGTACACCGCCATGGACGCGCGCCGCAAGGTTCTCGGCTCGAGCGAGCACGATCCCGACCCCGGCCGCAACCTGGTGCTCACCATCGACGAAAACATTCAATTCATGGCCGAGAGCGCCCTCGATCACGCCATGGAAAAAACCCAGGCGGCCAACGGCACCGTGGTCGTGCAGGATTTACACACCGGCCAGATTCTTGCCCTTGCCATACGGCCCACGTTCAATCCCAACCAGTTTCGCCACACCACGCCCGCTCTGCTCCGCGATCACGCGGTCAGCGACGTCTACGAGCCGGGATCCGTGTTCAAGCTGGTCGCCTACTCCGCGGCGATGGACCAGCAGGTGGCCAAGCCCGACGACATGATCGACTGCCAGGGCGGCCAGATCACGATTGCCGGCCGCGTCATTCACGACAACCAGGGCGAACACTACGGAGTCATTCCAGTCCATCAGGCGCTTGAAGTGTCCAGTGATGTGGCAGCTATAAAACTGGCGCTCAAGGTCGGTCCCGACCGCTTCTATCAATATATTCGCGACTTCGGCTTCGGCTCTCGCTCGGGCGTCGAGTTGCCCGGCGAGACGCGCGGGCTGCTCCGGGCTCCGAACCGCTGGGGCTCCTCGTCGATCGGCTCCATTGCCATGGGCCAGGAGGTCGCCGTCACTCCTTTGCAATTGGTCACCATGGTCTCAACGATCGCCAACGGCGGCATCTATCTGCCCCCGCACATCCTCATGCAGGATGCGCCATTGCCCGCCCCAACTCCCGGCCAAAAGTCCGCTCCGCCGCAGCCGGCCGCGCAGCAGTCGCTGCAAGCGTCCCCGTTCAAGCTTGCANNGTGGTCCTGTTCGGCACCGGCAGGCAGGCGCAGCTCGACGGCTACTCTTCTGGCGGCAAAACCGGTACGGCACAAAAGATCGACCCCGCCACGCACACCTACTCGAAGACCATGCACATCGCATCGTTTGCGGGTTTCGCGCCAGTCAATAATCCGGCTATTGCCGTTGCCGTCGTCATGGATTCGCCCAAAGGCGCGTACTACGGCGCCAGCGTCTCGGCTCCGGTCTTTACAGAGGTGGCGCAGCAGGTGCTCGAATACCTCAGAGTCGCACACGACATCGATCTGCGCCCGGCCAGCAAGACCGCAAAAAAAGACGCTTCCGTAAAGGAGGATGACTCCGCATCACAAGGCGAGAACATTCAGGCTCTTTACGACGCCGCCAACGACCTGCCCAGCGACGATCCGCAGAGCGCCGCGGCCGCACAATCCGGCACGGCAAGCCCTTCAGCCGCAGTTGCTCCCGGAAATCCCCCGGCGAACCCTCAAAACAGCAGCCCGCCGGCTCAGTCCTCTTCGACCGCCGCACCGTCTCCGGCTCAACCCCCGAAGCCTGATTCGCAGCCTGCATCGCAAGCCGTCGTGATCTCCGACGCCGCGCAACTGCGCGTGCCTTCGCTTATCGGCCTGCCCATCCGCAAGGTCATCGAGCAGGCAGGCGCGGCCGGCCTCGAAGTCGAGATCACTGGAAACGGAACGGCTCGCGAACAAGCTCCCGCCGCTGGCACCATGGTCGCTCCCGGAACGAAGATCGTCGTCCGCTGCGTGCGCTGACCGGCATGCAGCGATCTGCTTAGAACCCCTTTGGCCACTGGCGCGTCGCTTCGAGCGACTCCCCGGTCTCCAGCAGGCTCTTCAGGCTGGCAAGGATCATCGGCCACCCGCCGGATATTGCATTGATCAGCTTTGAATCGTCCTTGTCAATCTGATGGGGCACCGTCAACTTCACCACGTCCCCCGCTTGCTCGAGTTCGTACGTCATGCGGGAGAACCCCTCCGCGCGCGCCTCGGGGTGCAGTTGGTGCTGCCACGACAGAACCAGACGCTTTTGCGGCTCAATCTCAATCACCTCGCCTGCATCCGCCGTTCGTCCGTCGGGAGTTACAAGCCGCCAGGATGCTCGCGGCGCCCACTCCGATTCCTGTGTCGAATCGAACCAGAATTTCCGCGTGAATTCAGGATCGATCAAGGCACGCTACAGCTTCTCCACCGAGGTCCGGATATACGTTACATAGACAAATTGAGAATTAGCCATCGAATTCTCCTTCCAATTTGGCCTTGAGCTCGCCGAGGGCGCGTACGCGTCTCCGTTCGTACTTGCCGATCCAACGTACCGCGATCTCGTGGATCGGCATCGGGTTCAAAAAGTGCAGCTTTTCGCGGCCTCGCCAGATAATCACCATCAGCGTGGCCTCTTCCAGGACCCGCAGGTGCCTGGTTACCGCCTGCCGCGTCATATCCAGATGCGCGCAAAGCTGCCCCAGCGTTTGCCCGTTTTCAGCCTGCAGGCGGTCGAGCAACAAGCGGCGCTCCGGTGCTGCAAGCGCCTTGAAGACCCTGTCGGCATCCGTATCCATTGCCGTCATAATAGGCAACATATTTGTTGCATGTCAAGCCCGTAATCAAACCCGCTCTCTGCAAGCTCTAATTCGCGCCATCTACAATGGACCACGAGACTGACCTCGCTATGAACTGGAACGAACTTACACAGGAAGTGGCCGCAGTGGGCTCGGGTGGCAAGTCAATGGCGCCCATTGCCGGCATTGAATACGACTCCCGCCGGGTGCGCCCCGGCGCGGTCTTTGTCGCCATGAAAGGCGGCTCGACCGACGGCAACCGCTACGTCGACAAGGCTATTGCCGCCGGCGCGCTCGGCATTGTGACTGACTCTGCGCAGACCTTCGATCATCTGCTTGTCTTCGAGCCCGGTCTGCCGGTTCTCGAAGTCGAACACGGACGCCGCGCCCTCGCCCAGGCCTCTGCCGCGTTCTTCGCACATCCTGAGCGCAAGCTCGCAGCCACAGGCATCACCGGTACCAACGGCAAGACGACGACAGCATTTCTCGCCGAATCGCTGCTCAACGCGGCTGGCCGTACCACCGTCCTTATCGGCACCATCGAGTATCATTTGGCCGGCGAAACGCGCCCCTCCATCCACACCACCCCCGAATCTAAAGTCTTGTTTGAGCTGATGGCTGAGGGCGTCGGCCGCGGCGCCACTGAGCTGGTCACCGAAGTCTCAAGCCACGCGCTCGACCAGGGCCGCGCCCACGGAATCAACTTCGATGTCGCGGTGTTCACCAACCTCACCCGCGACCATCTCGACTATCACCAGACGATGGAGAATTATTTCGCAGCCAAACGCCTGCTTTTCGACGGCACGCTCTATCCCGCTCCGCGCGTCGCTGTCATTAACGCCGACGACCCGCGCGGCGAAGAACTGGCCGCCGTGGCACGCAAGGCAGGCGCGGAGATTCGCACCTATGGGATCGGCCACGGCGAATGGCGCGCCGCCGGCTACACGCTCACTCCCTCGGGCGCAATTCTCGAACTCGAAACTCCAGTCGGGTCGGCTCGCGTGGCCTCGCGCCTGGCCGGTGAAGTGAACATCCTCAACCTGCTCGCGGCTTTCACCGCCGCCCACTCGCGCGGCATTTCCTTTTCCGATCTCGTAACCGCCGTTCCCAGCCTCAAACCCGTTCCCGGCCGCTTCCAGACCGTCGATGCCGGCCAGCCCTTCACCGTGATTGTGGACTACGCGCACACCGACGATGCCCTCCGCAACCTCACTGCGCTCGCCCGCCAAATCACCACCCCAACCGGCAAGCGCGTGATCACTCTCTTCGGTTGCGGCGGCGACCGCGATCGCACCAAGCGCCCGAAGATGGGCCAGGCAGCCGGCCTCGGAAGCGACTTCGCTGTCGCCACCAGCGATAATCCCCGCTCTGAAGATCCACGCGCAATTCTGGCCGAGATTGAACCCGGGTTAAAGTCGACCGGCGTCCAATACACCATAGAGCCCAACCGGACCGCGGCCATTGGCCTCGCGCTTCAGGCAGCCTCGGCAGGCGATGTCGTTCTGCTGGCCGGCAAAGGCCACGAGAAAGAACAAATCCTCGCCGGCCGCACCATTCCATTCGACGACGCGCAGATTGCGCTATCCACCCTCGCCGCATTGGGCTGGAGCGGAAATGCAGCCGGTCAAGAGCAATAGCGCGGAGCAGTTGCCTGCGAAGGAACGTCGGCTTTTGGGGCCATATTCAGAGATTGCGCTATTTCAGAATTGGCCGTATCGTGAGGGGCAATGAATCTGACGCTTGCAGAGGCGGCGATTGGCGCGGGCACGGTGCTTGAGGCGCCGAGCAGCGTTACGAATGTCGGCGCTCTGATGGTCTGCGGCTACTCCATTGACTCGCGGACCGTCGCGGCCGGCGAGCTTTTCTTCGCCGTGCGCGGTGAGCGTCTCGATGGCCATGATTTTGTCACCGCCGCACTTGAGCGCGGAGCTATTGCCGCCGTCGTTTCGCGAGCCCGGGTTGCAACATTGCCCGATGCCGCCTTGTGCGCGCCTTTGTTGATTGCCGAGGACCCGTTGCTCGCGCTGCAGGCGCTGGCCGCCCACGTCCGCCGCCAGTGGGGCCGTCGCGTCGTCGCCATCACCGGCTCAGCCGGCAAAACCACCACCAAGGAAGCAGCCGCCGCGGCTCTTGGAGCGAAATTCAATGTGCTCAAGTCCCAGGGCAATCTGAACAACAACTTCGGCCTGCCGCTCGAACTGCTGCGCCTCGCACCCGAGCACGAAATCGCGGTGATTGAGATGGGCATGAACCACCTCGGCGAGATTGCAACGTTGGCGCGCATCGCCTCCCCCGACTGGGGCGTGGTCACCAATGTCGGCAACGCGCATATCGAAAACTTCGCTGAGGGCCAGGCCGGCATCGCACGCGCCAAGTACGAACTGGTTGCCGCGCTGCCCGCCAACGGCGTGGCATTTCTCAATTGCAGCGATCCTTATGTCTCGCAGTTCGGCCGCGATTTTCCCGGACGCGCGGTTTATTTTGGTGTCGGCCCCTGTGCCGATCCGCAGATCCTCTCCGCAACGGAGGATTCGAACGGCCTGCACGTGCAGTATCGCGCCGGCGAACGCGAAGGCACCTTCACATTGCGCCTGCTCGGCGCGCACAATGCAAACAACGCCATCGCCGGACTGGCGGTCGCGCTGGAAGCGGGAGTCGATCTCGACGCCGCCGTGAATGCGCTCACTTCTCTCACCGCTGGCGACAAGCGCGGCCAGTTGATCGAGATTGCCGGCGCGACCATCCTCAACGACTGCTACAACTCCAATCCGGAGGCGCTGCGCTCCATGATTCAGACGCTGGCTGCGCGTCCTGCCACTCGCCGCATTCTCGTCGCCGGAGAGATGCTTGAACTCGGCGAGCACGGCCCCGCGCTCCATGCCGCGTGCGGCCGCGCCGCCGCCGAAGCCGGCCTCGATCTCGTCGCCGGCGTCCGCGGAAACGCCGAATGTCTTGCCGCCGCTGCATGCGCCGGTGGCGTCGCCTCGCTCTTTCTGCCGGACGCAGAATCCGCCGGCCGATGGTTGGCGCAGAATCTGCGCTCTGGCGACCAGGTCCTCATCAAAGGCTCCCGTGGCGTACACCTGGAGCGGGCCATCGAGATCCTCAAAAATCTCCTCAATCCGGTTGAAACTTCATGACTCTTCGCAAACTCGCCGTCGGCCTTCTCGCGTTCTTCGCAGTCCCCATCTCGCTGGGCGCCGCACCCAATCCCGCTTGGACCAGGCTATTTCCGCCCTTCCGCATTGCCGGCAATCTCTACTACGTCGGCAGCGAAGATCTCGCTTCCTACCTCATCGTCACGCCCCAGGGCCTCATCCTCATCAACAGCAGTTATGAAACCAACGTGCCGATGATCAGGAAAAGTGTTGAAACCCTCGGCTTCCATTTCTCCGACGTCAAAATTCTGCTCATCAGCCACGCGCACGGCGACCACTGCGCCGGCAGCGCGCTGGTGAAGAAGCTTACCGGCGCAAAATACTTTGTGATGGATGCCGATGTGCAGGTAGTCGAATCCGGCGGCAAAGCTGACTTTCAATACGGCGCGGAACCGGACATGCTCTATCCGCCGGCGCATGTCGATCGCGTCCTGCACGATGGCGATACTGTGCGGCTGGGAGGTTCAGTCCTCACCGCGCATCTCACTGCCGGGCACACCCGGGGCACCACTACCTGGACGATGGACGAGACAGAAGGCGGCCGCATTCTCCACGTCGTCATCGTCGGCAGCCCCAACGTGAATCCCGGGTACAAGCTGGTTGGCAACAAGGCTTATCCGCAAATAGCTTCTGACTACAAGCGCGGTTTTGCGGTGCTTGAATCGCTGCCCTGCGACATTTTCCTCGGCGCGCACGGCGCCTACTTCGGTCTTATCGAGAAATATCCGCGCTGGAAAAACGCCGACAAAAACGCCTTCATCGATCCTGCAGGGTACAAGGCCTACATCGCTGAACGCGAGCAGGCATTTGAGGCCGAGTTGCAGCGCCAGTCGGCGGCGAAACACTAATTCAGCCCTTTGTGATCTTTACCAGGACGGCCTCAATCTGCGCCGATGAGACTCCGCGCAGCAGAAAAACCTTGCTCCGGGACAATTTACCCGACACGAGCTCGACCGCGCTTTTCGGCAATGAAAATGTCTCGGCGAGAAACAAAGCCAGCGCGGCATTGGCGCGGCCTTCAATCGGCGGAGCATGCACGGCGATTTTGAGCTGCGCGGCCTCGCCCTCGCCATAAAATCCCGTGATCGCGGTTTTCTTCGCGCCGGGCTCCGCGCGCACCGCCAGCGTGACTCCGCCTGCCACGCTCCGCAGTGTCATTCCCGCTCCTGCTGCTGCGGGCTGCGTTTGCCAAACAGCGAAGTCCCCACTCGAATCCGGGTCGCGCCCTCCGCGATGGCCAGCGCAAAATCCCCGCTCATCCCCATCGAGAGCACGTCGAGATTCAATCGCGGATGCGCCTTCGCCCAGCGGTCGCGCCACCCGCGCAAGTTGCGGAAGCACGCCCGCGTTTCATCCTCCGCCACGCCCCACGGCGCAATCGTCATCAGACCGCGGGTTTCAAGATGGCGAAAGTCCGGTAGAGCCTCCAGNNGCGCAACGAATCCAGCGAGTCGATCCCGTCAAAAAGCTCCACGGCCAGCGCCGCCTTGTTTGACTGCAGGTGGCCGATCAGATGGCACTCCGTGCTCTTGCGCCACAGTCCGAGTGCCGCGGCCTTCAAGGCAAACTCCTGCACGCGATTCTCGCCAAACAGCGTAAGACCCAGCGCCGCGGCTTCGGCCAGCGTGGCCGCCGGATGGGTCTTCGACACCGCCATCAGCTCCACCTCGCTGCGCGCGCGCCCCGCCGCGCGGCAAGCCCGCGCAATCGCCTCCTCCAGCCGTGCGAGATTTTCTCCCAGCGCCGTCATTCCGTCCCCGCGCGAAAACTCGTGCAAGTCCACACTGATTTCGCAACTCCATCCATTACGGGCGCACCGAAGTCGCTTAAGTGGACAATCATTTTGCTCATCTGCTCCAACATTTTCATGACCGTTGCCTGGTATGGCCACTTGAAATTCGTGTCGCAGCCGCTGTGGAAGGTGATCGTCATCAGCTGGAGCATTGCCTTCTTCGAATACTGCTTCCAGGTTCCAGCCAACCGCCTGGGCTACGGCCGCTTCAGCGTGGTCCAGCTCAAGGTGATCCAGGAGATTTTCACGCTCACCGTCTTCGGCGTTTTCGCTGCCTTCTACTTCGGATCGCATCTGCGCTGGAATCACGGCGTCGCCGGCGCATTTCTGGTGGCCGCGGCCTTTTTCATGTTTCACAAATTCTGATCTGGATTCGTGCCTGTTATCCCGATCCGCGACCGCGCATTTTCAAGCCGTCCCGTGGCGCTCACATGCCGGGCCGCGGCTCCCAGGCCAAAGCTCCGGAAACACCTTCGCCATAGCGTCTCCTCTTATTGACGCCGCTCAGTGCCCGCGCTCCTCGAGAAATTTCTCCGCCTCCAGCGCNNGCCATGCACCCTGAGCCCGCCGCGGTAATCGCCTGCCGGTAGCGCCTGTCCTGCACGTCCCCGCACGCAAACACGCCCGGAACCACCTGGCCCTCGTGCGTGGTCAACACGTTGCCTGTGGTCTTGATGTAGCCATCCTCGTCGAGGTCGACCTGTCCGGCAAACATCTTTGCGTTGGGTTCGTGTCCGATGCCCAGAAACAGCCCGCTGATGGCCAGCTCGCAGGTCACGCCGTTGATCACATCGCGCAGGCGCAATCCCTTCACTTCCTTCTCTTCGACGCCCAGCACCTCTTCGACCACGGTGTTGGTGCGCAGCTCGATGTTGGGATGCGCGATGGCGCGCTCCAGCATGATCTTCGAGGCGCGGAAGGCCTCGCGCCGGTGCAGCAGCGTCACCTTGGAGGCAAAGCGGGTGAGGAACAGCGCCTCTTCCATGGCCGAGTCGCCTCCGCCCACCACGGCAATCTCCTTGCCCCGGAAAAAGAAGCCGTCGCAGGTTGCGCAGCTCGAAACACCGTGCCCGATCAGAGCCTGCTCGCTGGGCAAGCCCAGCCAGCGCGCGCTGGCGCCCGAAGCCACAATCAACGTACGCGTCGAAACTTCGCCCAGCGACGTATACAGCCGGATGGGATGCCTGCCCACCTCCACGCCGCTCAGATGGGCCAGCTCAAAGGTCGCGCCAAAACGCTGCGCCTGCTTCTTCATGTTGTCGATCAGCTCCGGCCCCTGGATTCCATCGGGCCAGCCGGGAAAATTCTCCACCATGGTGGTAATGGAGAGCTGGCCGCCGGGCTCGTGGCCCTCCAGCACCAGCGGTTTCAGTCCCGCGCGGCCAGTGTAAATGGCCGCCGTAAGCCCGGCGCAGCCCGAGCCAAGAATGACGGTATCGCGTATCTCTGTCATGAAGGTTCCCGAGTCGATTGTAGACGGAAGGCCGCTGGTTTCGCCTTGAAGCCGGGACGAAACCATTGGATTTCTCTAACCCGCCGGCTTAAGTAATAAGATGATTCTCATGGCAAACCTGACTCTTATCTATGGCATGCGCCTGCTTCCCGAGGGCGAAGTCACCGGAATCGAAGACGCAACGCTCAAGCTGGCCAACGGACACCAGGCCCACGTCGCCATGCACACCATCGAGGGCTCCCGCGAAGAGATCGAGACCCAGCTGAAGCGCAGTCTCGACGCGTTTTTTGACTTCTATCCCGAGATCTGAGCGCAGTTTGCGCGGTCAGGCTGCGATTGCGGCCGGCTCCGGCATATCCGCGCAGGCTGCATTGCCCTCGATCCGCTTGTCAAGAAATCCCGCTTTCCGCGAATCAGAAATTCCCCATCCAGTTCAACGAATTAGAAACCCCTCATTTGAAAACACTTTCCACGGCCCCCCACTTGCCACTTTCCCTCCTGTTGGAGGGCCCCCGTGCTCCTCACTCTCTCCGCGTTCCGGCGCATCCCGGCAGCACTGTCCGTGGCGTTGCTCTTGATGGCTCTCGCGCCTGCGATGGCCTTCGCCGGCGGACCTAAATATGTTGCCGGCGTCAGCTTCTTCAATCCCTCCGTCCTCGGCCAGCCCCTGCATTGGTCCGGCGGCCGGGTGAGCTATTACGTCGACCAGGGCCCGCTGAACCGCACCGTCACCAACCAGCAGGCCACGGCCATGGTCGATGCCGCCGCGGCCTTGTGGAGCGCGATTCCCACCGCCGGCGTGACTCTCGTCGACCAGGGGCCGCTGCATGAAGATGTGAACGGCTCGAACATCGAAGTGAACGCGTCGGGCCAGATCACGGCGCCCGCCGACGTGACTCCCGGGGCCATTGGCTATCCGCTCGCGGTCATATACGATGCCGACGGCTCGGTCATCGACGACATTTTCGGCGCCACCTCCAGCGAACCGGAATCCTGCCAGAACAGCGGCGTCTTCGTGTGGATGGACAACCTCAATCCGGATGCGACCTTCGCCCACGGCGTGATCCTGCTGAACGGCCTCTGCGCCACCAGCGCCGGCCTGCTCGAGATGATGAGCTTTGAACTGGAGCGCGCCTTCGGCCGCATCCTCGGTCTCGACTACTCGCAGGTCAATCCCGGCGCTCTCACCAACGGCGAGGCCGGCGGCGCCGAGGGCTGGCCGGTGATGCAGCCGTTGAGCGGAGCCTGCGGCGCCAGCGGAGGCGACTGCATTCCCGATCCCGCGGTTCTCCGCTACGACGACATCGCCGCCCTCAACCGCATCTACCCCATCACCACGGCCAACCTCTCGAGCTTTCCCGGCAAGGAGCTCACCGCGGCCAACACCATTTCGATTCAGGGCGTGATCCAATTCCGCACCGGCTACGGCATGCAAGGCGTAAACGTGGTCGCGCGCCCGCTCGATGCCAACGGCAATCCCCTCTATCAATACACGGTCAGCTCCGTCTCCGGCGTCCCCTTCAGCGGCAACCACGGTAGCGCCGTCACCGGGTGGGACGACAGCAACGGCAATCCGCTCACCTTGTGGGGATCGAACGATCCGGCACTGCAGGGCGAGTTCGACCTTAGCGGGATTCCGCTTCCTCCGGGCGTGAACACAGCCGATTATCAGGTCACCTTCGAGGCCATCAACCCGCTTTACATCCTCACCGATTCGGTCGGCCCCTATGCTGCCGGCCAGGTCGACCCCTCCGGCACATTCGACGCGATCTCCGTTTCCGGCATGTCGGCCGGCAGCGCGCAGACGCTCACCGTGATTGCGGCCGGCTCGGCCGTGGCCGGCTACCAGGACGCGATCGGCGCCGAGTCTCAGCCGCGGCCAATGCCGGCCAGCGGACTGTGGTGCGGCCGGCTGAGCCAGGTGGGACAGACCGACTGGTTCACCTTCCCCGTCCGGGGCAACCGCACCTTCACCATAGTCACCCAGGCGGTCGATGAGAGCGGCGCGCCTTCCAATTCAAAAGCCATGCCCTCCATCGGCATCTGGGACGCCTTTGATCCCGTGGACGCATCATCTGTGGGCGCCGCACCCGGCCTCAACGGCCTGGCCGCAGGCGAAACGTGGCTGCGCGTGAGCGCGAGCGGAGCAGACATGGTCCGAGTGGGGATTGCCGACCTGCGCGGCGACGGCCGTCCCGACTACGCCTACAACGGCTGGGTGCTCTACGCCGACACAGTCGAGCCCCAGCGTCTGCCCGCCTCCGGAGGCCCCATCGTCATCCACGGCATGGGTTTCCGGCTGGCCGATACGCTGTTGGTCGGCGGCCACGCAGCTCTGATCACCAGTATCTCGCCCAACGAGATTACGGCCATTGCGCCGCCCGCCGCCCCGGGCGTCACCGGCTCGGTGGATGTCGAGGTCGACGACCAGCCCGCCTTTTATGCAGCCGCAATCCTCTCCGCCGGCATCAGCTACGATTCCGGCACGGGCGATGCGCTCACCCTGGTCACCGCGCCATCGGCAACGATTCCCATGGGCGTTCCCACGCCATTTACCGTTCTCGCGCTGGGGACCGATCTGACCCCGGCCGGCGGCGTCACCGTGATTTACACCGTAACCAGCGGCGCGGCCACGCTGGCCTGCGGGCTGCCTGTCTGCTCGGTCACTGCCACGGGCACGGGGCAAGCCACCATGAACCTGACCGCAAACGGCAGCGCGCTTTCCATCATCACCGCCTCGCTGACCAACGGTTCGAGCCTGCAGGCGCAATTCACGGGCGGAACACCGCCGGTGCTGGCCGCGCTGACCCCGCAGCTTTCGCTCGCTGCCGGCTCTGCGTTTCCATGGACCGTTCAGGCCTTGCTGCTCGCGAACGGCGCGCCCGCCAGCGGCCAATCGGTCCTATGGCAGAGCTCAGCCGGCATCACCGCGCCTTCGACCGCGGTGCTGACCAACGCGGGCGGCATCGCCACCCAGGCGCTCACCGCCGGCCCGCTCGCCGAGGGCCAGCTTGCCACCATCCACGCCTGCGTCAACGGCACCAGCCAGTGCGTCTCCTTCACTGTCCTCGGCGCGCGGCCCGAATACGCCACGCTCCAAGCGGTCTCCGGCACAACCCAGAGCATGGCCGCCTCTGGAACTCCCAGCCAGATCACGCTCCGCCTGCTCGACATGGACGGCAATCCTATGGCCGGCGGCACAGTCGAGTTTTATCAGGCGCTCTACGCCTGGTCGCCGCCCTGCTCGCCGCACGCCGTCTGCGCTCAGGGCGCGCTGCTCAGCGCGCAGGCCGCCACAGCTTCTTCGGCCCTCGACGGCACCGTAAACTTCGTGCCCGCGACGCTGCCTGGAGTTGCTACGAACCTGCTCGGCGAAGCCGCCACCGGAAACACGTCTGCGCTCAACGTAGCCATCGAGCAGCATCCCTAAGATCGTGGATCAGGATCCCGGAAACCGGATCAACGGCTCCGCGCTTTCGGCGGCGAAACAAGAATGGGCAACAACACCGACACTGCCATGATGCCGGCTATCAAGTGGAGGCCGTTGGCATACGATCCGCTGGTCTGGCGGAGTTGCGCGAAGAGCAGCGAGGCGAATGCACTCGCACAGCCCCATGAGGTCATCATCAGGCCATAAATAGGGCCGACATTCTTGGAACCAAAATAGTCGGCCGTAAAAGCAGGCATGGTGCCGAATCCGCCCCCGTAGCACATCAGGATGATGAACGACAAAACCGTAAGAGCGAACACGGAGGATGTGACTGGGAGAAACCAGAACAGAAATACCTGGATCACGTACATAGCCGTAAAAGTCCATCGCCGGGTGATTACATCGGAAATCGAAGCCCAGAAGATCCGGCCTACCGCGTTACCGATACTGGCAATGCCGACCATGCTCGCGGCGGCGATCGCACTCGCTTTTGAGAGTTCCTGAAATATAGGCGACTCCTGCGAGATCAGCGAGATGCCGGCCGAGGCATTCAGGAACAAGAGCGCCCACAGCGCCCACCACTGCCATGTCCTCAAGGCGCCGGCGAGAGTGTAGTCCTTCAGTGCACGCTGCCTGGTTTGCGTTGTGCTTGGCGCCCACCCCGCGGGCTTCCACCCGTCGGGCGGATTCTGCATGAAAAAGCCGGTGGCCATGGTGACAACCAGATACGCAACGCCCAGGTATGCAAATGTCTGCAGGACACCGACACTTTGAATAAGATAAGTAGCCACTGGAGCAGTTACGAGCGCACCGGCTCCAAAGCCGGCCACGGCAATGCCGGTGATAAGACCTCTTCGATCGGGAAACCACTTCACCAAAACGGCGATGGGGACGATGTATCCAAAGCCCAACCCTACTCCACCGATGAGTCCATAGCTCAAATACAGACACCATAGTTTGTCCGCGGAAAAGCTTGCCAGGAAGACACCGAGTCCATAGAGAAACCCACCTGTAAGCGCCACGACCCGTGGGCCTTTCCTGTTAAGCCACAGGCCGCCAAGAAAGGCGGAGATACCAAGGACAAAGACGCAGATGGTGAAAGTCAGCGTTACTTGCGAGATCGTCCAGTGAAACTGTTTGGCGAGGGGAATGCGAAAGACGCTCCAGGCGTAGACGGCGCCGAGAGCCATTTGCATCAAGAAGCCAGCTGCCGCAAGTCCCCAGCGATTCGTGCCTGACATAAACTTCCTCCAAAGCGATTTGTGAATTGTTCCCCTGCCTATTTGCAATTTCCCCGCGATCGCAGCTGGTTGCCGAGAGTTTCAAGGAACTTGTTGATCAGGGCCATGCTGCGGCGGAGTTCCTGATGGCGAAATTGGCTCAGGAGCGAGAAAAGTCTCGGCGGCTCAATAACCGGCTTCTGGCATCCCAGCGTTTCGCCCACCGCAACGGCTACGCCCTCGAGAACATCGGGGGCAATTTCACCCAGCATTTTGCCGAGAATGATCACGTTGCGAATCGCGCGCACCGATTGGTCCGATCTGGCGGTTTCAACAGCGCTTTCGACCAGTTTGTCACTTGCGCCCACCGCGCCGCGCAATAGTTGAAAAAACCGTGATCGTGTAACTGCTGCAGCAGTTCGTAGGAATCGAGCAGGGCTTCGGCGTGTTCGATGGGTGCTTCTTCGAGGCGTTTGCGCATCTTATGGGCGCGCTTGACGCGCGTAACCAATACCGGATGGCTCTCGGCGGTATTGCTGCCGATGATCAGCACCAGCCCGGCTTTCTCAATGTCGGAGATCGAGCCCGAGTCGCCACCGTAACCTACCGTGCGAAACAGTCCGGTGGTCGCCGGCGCCTGGCAGTATCTGGAGCAGTTATCCATGTTGTTGGTGCCGATCACCGCCCTGGCCAGCTTTTGTATCAGGTAGCTTTCTTCGTTGGTGCACCTTGAAGAAGAGATGAACGCCAGCGAGTCAGGGCCCGTAGCTGCCTTGATTTCCGCGAACCTGCGCGCCACGAATGCCAGCGCCTCGTCCCAGGAAGCCTCGCGGAACGTCTCGCCTTCGCGGATGAGCGGTTTGGTGAGCCGGTCGGGGCTGTTCACATAGTCCCAGCCAAACTTGCCCTTGATGCAGGTGGAAACGCCATTCGCCAGGCCCTGGGCAGGCTCCATTTTCAGGATGTGCCGGTCTTTGGTCCAGATATCGAAGCTGCAACCGACTCCGCAATACGTGCAGACGGTCTTGGTGCGCTTGATGTGCGATTCGCGCATGGCCGATTCGACCTCAGAGATCTGAAGAAACGCGCCATAACCAAGTTCCGGTTCAATGCCCTTGACCACGTCGATCATGCCGTCAATGGCGCCCTTGGGCAGGGAGGTGAAACAGCCGGCCTCGCCCAGCATCGACTTTTCCATCAACGCATTGCATGGGCAGACGGTGACGCAGTGGCCGCAGGAGACGCAGCTCGATTCGCCGATGGGAGCGCCACCATCCCAAAGCACGCGGGGATGGGCATCTTCCCAGTTGATGCTCAGGGTCTCATTCACCTGCAGGTTCTGGCAGGCCTCGACGCATCGTCCGCACAGGATGCATTGATCCGGATCGTAACGGTAAAAGGGATTGGAGATGTCCTCTTCATACGGCTTGGCTTTGAAGGGGGTTTCCTGGTGCTCGACGCGTAGCGTCCGGGTGGTGTTGTGCACCGTGCAGTTGCCTTTGCTGTTGTCGCATACCGTACAGTAGAGCAAATGATTGCCGAGGATGCGGTCAAAAGCTTCACGCTGCGCCGCATCCGCGCGTGCAGAGGATGTAAGCACGGTCATGCCATCCGCGGCCAGCGTGCCACAGGCTCTAACCAGCTTGCCATCCACCTCGACCATGCACGTGTCGCAGGTTTGGATGGGACCCAGCTGAGGGTGATAGCAAACTTGTGGAATCTCAATGCCGCACCGGTTCGTAACGTCAATCAGACGCTCCCCGGGCTGGATCGAGTGAGGCTTGCCGTTCACCGTGACTGATATGGAATTCGACCTTCCGCGACTGATTTTGGATGGTAGTATGCAATTCACACATTCGTAAACTGTTTTCGCCTGACGTCTTGAGTGTTTCAGGTTAATTTTTGGTTACAAAGATGGCCCCGGCGAAAGAGAGGGTCGTCTGGCCTCTCAGGCAAGCGCGCGCAAAATGACAATATTTAATTGTTGGGATTCTGATACCGGACACAAACTGACCCCTGATCCCTAACCCCTGATCCCTGTCTGTCGGCTACACCAACGCGGGCTCCGTCACGGCGGTGCGGGTTACGGAGATGACGCTGAGGTCGTCTTCCTAGCCGAAGATCTGGGCTGCGTTCGCTACCTCCGCGGCGGACACGGCCGTATGCAGCAACTCCTGAACCCGTTCAAGGCCAAAGAGCCGGCCATCGGCGTCCCTGGCCTCTACGACGCCGTCCGATATCAACACCAGCCTGTCGCTCTCGTGGAGCCTGAAGTGGTTCACGGAAAACTCGGCTGCCGCGAGCATGCCCAGCGGCAGAGCGCCTTCCACCTGCATCGGTGCTCCGTTCAAATAGGGCGCCATGTGCCCGGCATTGGCCAGCGTGGCCTCGCCGTCGGCGTCAATGTAAAGCGCCAGGCAGGTGGCCTGGGCGTTGTTGCGGCCCAGCAACCGCAGGTTCAGTTGGTCCAGCACAGACCTGGGATCGGTGCTCAGGCTGGCCGCGGTACGGATGGCTCCCACCAGCAGCGCCACCAAGATGCCTGCCTGCAAACCCCTTCCGTCTACATCGCCGGCCACAATCAGCAGGCTGCCGTCAGACCGGTAGGGAATGACCTGGAAGAAATCGCCGCCCACTTCACGGGCCGGCCGGTACTCGCTCTCGATCATCATCCCGGAAATCGTGGTTCGCGATTCGGGCAGAATCATCTGCCGCATTTCCTGGGCCTGCTTCACGTCCAGAGCCATCTGCCGCTGACTGCGAATCGAGTTCAGCAGCCGGCGCTGCAAAAGAACCACGACCACCAGCACCAGGAGCAGATTCGAGATCTGGCCGAGCCGGATGCTCCAACCGAAGACCCCCCACCTGATAGGGATATGGAGACGGGCAAACTCCGTGGANNCGGACCGTCCATCCCGGAACGAAGCCGGTGAATCCAGCCAATGGGTCGATGGAGCCTGACGCGTGCGTGAGGTCCAAGTTCTCCCAATGGGAGTCGTCAAAGTTCGACTCGGCCCAAAGCGGCTGACCGGTCGTGAGGTCGATCGGCGAATCTCCGACGGAGAATTTCCACGGCCCGTAGAGCGGCAGAGAGGAGTGGCCGAGGTTGATCTGCAAGGAACTCTGAGCGATGGTAAGGGACTGAGCCTGCAAGGTTTCTGGCGCGAGTCCGATCTGGGACCAGGTCAGAGAGGCAAGTGTGCCGATCGCCAGGAGGACGAGGGAGGAGCGGAATCGTCGGGCTAAGGGCAGACCCCTCATGCAAAAAACCTATGCATGGAATATACCCACNNATTCAGGTTACGGACCGAGATGAAGAGCGGTGGTCAGTGGTCAGTGGTCAGTGGTCAGTGATCAGTGGTCGGCGGGTTAGCGGGGTGCGGTTGCGATTTGGCCGGAATCGCGGACTTTAAAAGAGTACATTTGGGGCGGATTTGTCGGGGTCCAGCAGGACATATTTTGGAAGTCAAGTTTTTCTCTCGAAAATGCCGGGTTATAAGAGGACCTATTTGTGGCATTCGTCGGGCTACAAGAGGACTTTTGCGTTCAAAATAGGGTGTTTTTGGTTGTTTTTGATGTGCGAATAGGGTGCTTTTGGTCAAGATTAGTGGTCATGTGTCAGTGGTCAGTGGTCAGGGCGGGGGGCAGGGCGCACCCCGCCGCAGTCAGGCGACCGTCTAGTAGAGATACTGCTGGAAGCCGGCGAACATCTGTGCGATCTCCTCGGCTGGCCCGAGATCGAGGATTGCGCCGGAGAGCGCGTCATAGCGGAGTTGGAGCAGCGGGTACAGCTTGTCCTGGTCCAGTTCCTCGAATCCCTCGGCCACATAATGCGAAAGCACAAAGTCGAGGAAGGCGCGCTGCTTTTCTCCAAAGCTGGATTGAATCGATGGTCTCGCCTTGTCCGCGCGCTCCTGGCGCGTGATGCGCGGCAGCGCAAAGGCGATGTAAGCCAGAACGTCGTACATGTCAGATTGTTCGGCCTCCAACGCGCGCTGAATCTCGCCCAGTTGCGTACGGTCGAAACCCTTGTCCTCAAGGTTGCGGAGCAACTTGCTACGCGTGTCGGGCTTGCTCCAGATGGCGCGCAATTCGTCTTCGTCCTTGAAGAACTCCGGCAATGCGCCGAAGAGCGATTCGAGGAACTGGTGCGCGGACATCATCCTGCCATCCACGCTCCAGAAGCTGGTGGAGGACATATGCTGAATCTGGCGTGCCTTGCCGTCCGCCAGCTTAATCACCAACCTCCGCGGCGGCTCCGGGCCGTCCGGTCCCGGTTCCGGCGCTGGCCCTGGCGG
>PLSH01000165.1 GCA_003165095.1 Acidobacteriaceae bacterium | reverse complement strand
TTGAGCTTCTCAGTGAGATAGAGGGAGTTGGTGTCCTGGCGATGGGGGGTGAGCATCTCGGAGCCGACGGCGATGATTTCGGATTTCATAGAGGCAGTGGTCAGGGATCAAGGATCGGGGATCGGAAACCTGGTGACTCTTACAGATTACTGCGGCCCGGCTAATCGCGCACCAGATCGTAGTCGCGTTCGACGCGGCAGATGCGGGTTTTGTAGGCATGGTACCAGAGATCGCGGCCGCGCTGCTGAGCGCCGAGATGGGCGGAGTTCTGCTTCCATGCGGCGATGGCTTCGAGGCTCTCCCAGTAGGAGACGGTGATGCCGAGGCCGTCGCGGGCGGATTCGACGCCGAGGAAGCCGGGCTGGCGGGCGGCGAGTGCGAACATGGCTTCGGCCATGGCCTCGTAGCCGGTTTCTTCAGCGGTGCGGAGCGAGGTGAAGATGACCGCGTAGTACGGGGGCGCGGGGGTTGGCGCAATGTTCATTCGAGAACAGCTCCTGGTGGTTAAATCGCTGGCCGCTTCACTTCAGAATCCAGCTCAAGAGAGGTTCAGGCCTTCGACACCCAGGTCCACATCATAAACGGAGTCGTGAGTGGTGAGGATGGCGGAGCCGAGCGGGGAGAAAGCTACGCCGACGAGGTTGGTACCTGCGAGAGCGAGGGAGGCGTCTCCGGCCGCGGTGATGCGGACCAGGCCGCGGCGGCCATGGAGGCAGGCAGCGACATAGACATCGCCCTCAACGGAGAGAGCCAGGCCCTGCGGGCGGCCGAGTCCGCGGAACCAGGCGCGCGTGTCGCCGTTGGGCTCGATGGCCCAGATGGCCTCGTTCGACGAGAGCGACGGAGCGGTGACGAAGAGCGTGCCTGAGGCGTTGACGACCATGTGATACGCGGCGACGGAGGGCTCAAGCGTGGCATGAACGAAGATCTGCCGCTGGGCATTGATTTTGAAAATGGTGCCGCTGCGGTCGCCGACGAAGAGGTTGCCCTCGGCGTCGAAGGCAGCGCCGGTAGCCACGCCCATGCCTTCAGCGTAGACGGTGAAATCGCCGGCGGGATCGACGCGGTAGACGGTGCCCTCGGCGCGGGAGGTGACGTAGAGGTCGCCTTCCGGCGAAAAAGCCAGGCCAGTGGGATTGAGGATGCCGGAGACAAACGGAGTGCCGCGGCCGTCGGGGCTGACGCGGACGATGGAGACGGGGGTTTGCTTGCCGCGCGGCCCGGAGATGGTGGTGTAGATCATTCCGGAGCGGCTGACGGCGGGGCTGGTGACGGGGTGCAGCCCGTCATTGAGCAGGCGCGCGACGCGCAGGGGAACGTTGTTGCCAGCGCCGGCGGGGCTGCGGACTTCAATCAGTCCGGTGGAAGCCTGCTCGGGCACGCGAAAAGCGAGGCGCGTGGGCCGGCTCATGAGGATGTGCGCCGATTCGCCGCCGACCAGCACCGCGGGCGGGCCAAAGGCGTGGGGGCCGAGGTTGAAGCCGCACAACTCCACTTCGCCGAGCGGCATAGCGGCGGCGGGAACCACGTCGTCGATGCGCGGAACGGGAAGAGCAGCGAAGCCGGATTGGGAGGGGGTGCGGGGCATTTTGAAGGTTTCAGAACCAGAGGCGCGCGAGCGAAGCTATACCCAAAGCATACAGCCCGGCGGCGACGTCGTCGAAGACAATGCCCCAACCCTCGGGAAGGCGTTCAATGCGGCGAATGGGAAAAGGCTTGGTGACGTCGAAGAGGCGGAAGAGGATGAGCGCGAGGAGTGCGTGGGGCCAGTCGAAAGGACAGAAGAGGAGCGTGATCCACTGGCCGGCAACCTCGTCGATGACGACGAACTGCGGATCGTGGCGCCCTGACTCGCGGGCAACAATGGTGGCAGCGGGCACGCCGAAGATGAGCGAGAGCGCAATGCCGATGAGCAGGGCGAGTGTGAGTGTGTGTGTGGAGGGATGGAGTGTGAAGGCGAATGCGGCCCACAGGAGGACGGCGGCGATGGAGCCATAGGTGCCGGGGCCGGGCTTGCCGAAGCCTGCGCCGAAAAAGGTGGCGACGGCCCACGCCCAGTACTTCGTACCGTTCTCGTTTTGGATGGACTTTGTTGAAGCGCCTTCAGTCGTCATGCGAGTCTCCGCCGCGGCTTCCGCCGAGTTCACCGAGATCTTCGAGGACTTCGGGGTCGAGGATGGGAGAGCTGATCTTGTAGACGCCGGTGGCCCATTTGCCGAGGTCGATTTTGCGGCAGCGGTCACTGCAAAAAGGGAAGTCCTCGTCGTTGAAACGGACCAGCATGCCGCAGGTGGGGCAGTGGAGGAGCTTTGCGGATTGTTTCTTTGCCGCCATGGTTTTTTCGCGGATCAGAGCGCCGCGGTTCCAAAACTATACTAACGCGCACGGGTGCGGTGCGGCGGGAACACGGCGCGGCCTGAGGCGCGAATAGTCTTGCGGCGCGGCGCCGTTGCGCGTAGGCTTCTACAGAAATCCGATGGGAGGTTTTGCGAGTGGATATCCTCGACGCAAGTGGGATGCAAAGCGTGACGGCGTACGCGCCGATTCGGATTGTCGCGTTGGGAATCCTCAAGGTGATCTTCGGCCTGCTGGTGGGCGTGATTGGTGCGGTGCTGGTGGTGGCGTCGTGGACCGGCGACATGGCGCCGCGCCAGCCGGGCGATCTGCCGCCGTGGTGGATGATGGTGGTCGGGTCGGTGCTGGCGTTTGTCGCCTTCTCTTATGTGGCCGGAGGCGTGGGGCGAATGATCAGCGCGTTTGCGGGCGATTGCTACTTCAAGGCCGGCCCGGCGGGAGTTGCGATTCGCAAGCCGCAGCAGGGGTGGTTTGGGCGGTTTCGGATGGTTGAGTACCGGTTCAAATGGGAGGAAATCAAGCAACTGGTGCACTTCACGCACCGGATCAACCTGATTCCTGTGTCGAGGGAGCTGCGCATTGAGCCGCGCGAGGGGAAGACGGTGGTCGTCGAGCGGTTTTACTTTTCCGAGAGCATCAAGGAGATTCAGCGGCGGCTGTTGGCGGTGCAGGCAAGTGCAGGCAGATAGGGCCGCGCGGCCGGTTGCCGATGGCGTGACCCATTGAGTGGGCGCAATCAATTTGCTTTGAGGTGGATTGGATGAACAACGAGGCAGCGCTGGACTGGCGCGATGTGACGGCGTACTCTCCGGTGCGTGTGTTTCTTGCGGGGCTGTGGCGATTTTTGTTCGGCGGAGTTTTTGCCTTGTCTACCTACGCGCTTCTGTTCGCCATGATCAAGACTTCCGGGCAACCTCCGTCATCGGCTGATCCGCCTCGATGGCTGATCGCCCTGGCGCCGTTGGTGCTGGGGTTGATTGCGCTGCTGGTCATGTCGTCGGGCCTGGGGCGCATGGCGAGCGCGTTTTCAACGAATTGCTTTTTCCGTGCCGGGCGCGAGGGCATTTGGGTGCGATTGCCAAGGCAGGGATGGTTTGGACGGTTCCGGGTAGCTTCGTTCCGGTTCAAGTGGAGCGAAATCGAAAAGGTGGTCCATTTCACGTACAAGACGAACGGAATTCCAACATCGACCGAGCTGCGGATTCACCTGAACGATGGAACCCGGCTCACGGTGGACCGGATGTATTTTTCGGCGAGCGTATGGAGCATTCAACACCAGCTTGTGTCGATTCAAACTTCATTCGGCAGATAAGGCGCCGAGTTCCGTTGCGATCTACAGCGGGCCGGAGACGATGCGGGCTACTACGTCGTAGTCGTGGGCATCGGTGATTTGCGCTTTGTAGAAGCGGCCGGCCT
>PLSH01000277.1 GCA_003165095.1 Acidobacteriaceae bacterium | reverse complement strand
GTAATCGGCGGTGCCTTTGTCCCAGCGCGCGGCAAAGTAGACACGCTCCATGTCGATGCTCTCGGCGTCGACGATGGGCGAAATGGAGTCGTAGAAGGCGAGATGGCCGGAGCCGGTGAGGCGCTCGATTTCCGCAGCGAGCGCATTGGACGTGAGCGGGCCGGTAGCGACAATCGTGAGGTGCTCCGCACTGTCCTCGTTTTGGAGGAGTGAAACGTCAAGGCTCGTAACCTCCTCGCGAAACACGCGGATCGCAGGCTGGTCGGCAATGGCCGCGGAGATGCGCCGGGAAAACTCGACGCGGTCGACAGCCAGGGCGTGTCCGGCAGGCACGGCAGTCTGGTCGGCAATGCGCAACAGAACCGAGCCGGCGCGCCGCATCTCTTGTTTCAGCAGCCACGGGGCGGTGTCAGGAGACTCGCTCTTCAATGAGTTGGAACAGACCAATTCGCCAAAATCCGAGGTTTGGTGGGCGGGCGTAAGGCGCAACTTGCCGTCAACGACAGCGCGCATCTCGTAGAGGTCTACCTGGCAGCCGAATCGAGCTGCTGTCAAGGCGGCCTCGGGTCCGGCCAGTCCGCCGCCAATGACACGAATTCTCACGACGCAGTTTCCTCGTTTGCCGACGAGGGTTGAGATGCCGGTTCTCCCACCCGTTCGCCTGGAGAGCGTCGAAAGAATGGGGCACTCAACTCATGTTCCACGGGCTCAGGAGCTTTCCCCGGCGACTTTGGTGCGGACGCCGATGGCGAGGCGGATCGGCTTCCGCCCTCAGCCAGCCGCGCAATCGCTTCACCGCCCAAGCGCACATTGCGCCACTCGTCGAGGAATTCGGCGCCCATGGCACGATAGAAATCGATTGCCGGAGTATTCCAGTCCAGAACCTCCCATTGCAGACGCCGACAACCCTTTTCCAGTGCTGCAAGGGCCACTTGCTGCAGAAGCGCCTTTCCGATTCCAAGGCCGCGAAGCTCGGGATAGACAAAGAGATCTTCGAGATAGATGCCGGGACGCCCCATCCAGGTGGAGTAATTAAAAAAATACAAGGCAAAGCCGGCCGGCTTTCCGTCGTGGTCCGCGATCAGGCAGGTATAAAACGGGTTGGGGCCAAAGCCATCGCGCAGGAGGCCCTCCTCGGTGGCCGATACAGCGTCCGGAGCGCGTTCGTAAACGGCCAGGGCGCGAATAAAAGCGAGAATCTGCGCGACATCCGCCGCGGCAGCCGGTCGAATCATGATGCCCATGCATCTATTTTAGAGTGTGATCGAGGCCACACCGGCCCGCCCCCCGGCGGCCATAGGATGGATGGTGACTCCGCATGGCAAGGTCATGATTCGAAGGTCGATGAATCCCGCGGAGGAGTTCCGTCGTCTTCCGGGGTGCGGCGAAGGAGCGGTTGGAGGAGCGTAGCCGACCCATTGCTTCGGGCCCTGACCTCTTGTGCAGGGGGAGCGGTTGGATTTAACGTTGGTTCTGCTACGAAATCAAGTCTGCGAGAGGGACTCTGCGCGGTAAAAGCGTTCCGGTCGCAGAGATCATTCACGCCCGGACTACCGGGGAATTCAGGAACGCACAAGAACTCGCGGCACAGGCCCGGAGAGAACGCCTGTTGAGCAAAGACGCCGTCTGGGCCGCCGGTTTGTGCAGGCAAATTGAAGATTTTTTTGAGCTCACGGGCTGCACGGCTCGCGTGGCTCCCAAGGAGAAGAACATGAAACGCAACATTTCGCTTTGGCTGGGCCTGCTGGTATTCGCTCTTTTGCCTGCAGCCGCGCAGCAACCGCCCGCAGCGTCGGCGCCTTCGGGCCCCACGGGCAAGATCCACGGCCACTTGACCAACCCGACTGGCGCGCCGCAGGCTAACGGCACGGTGAACCTTTCCACCGATGGCGGCGCCACCTACAAGTTCACGTTTACGGTAAACGCCAATGGCGACTATTCCGGCGAGGCAGCGCCGGGCACCTACATGGTGGTGTATCGCGCGGTGGACACGCCTGCCGGCAAGATGGTCGACGAAGTCCACCCCGTCAAGGTCGAAACCGGCCAGGACGTGGAGGCGAACCTCGACATGTCGCGCCAGGCATACATCGACAAGATGCCGGCGGAACAGAAGAAGGAACTCGAAGATATGAAGAAGGCCAACGCCGCGGCGCTGCAGGTGAACCAGGTAATCAACCACCTGAATTCCGACCTGAAGGTTGTGACGCAGGACAAACACGACGTTGATACAGCACCGGCGGCGGCGGCCCAGGCATTGGGCGCAACGGCTTCAAAGGCCGATCTCGATGCCAAGATCGCGGAGATCCGGACAGCCAAGTATGCCGACATCGAAAGCATGATGACCACGGATACGACGGCCAAGCCGGACGAGTCGCTGCTGTGGGATAACCTCGGCTATGCCCAGGCCGGCGAAAAGAAATACGACGATGCCATCACGTCGTTCAAGAAGGCGCTCGAACTGGAGACAGCCTCAAAGAAGCCGAGGTTGGAAGTCATAGCCGTGGCACAGGCCGGGTTGGGCGAAGTTTACGCCCGCACCGGCAAGGTCCCCGAGGCGAATGCGGCCTATGACGCCGCCGCCACAGCCGACCCAGCCAAGGCGGGGCTTCAACTGCGGAATGAAGCGGTGATCTTCCTCCAGGAAAGTAACTACGACGCCCAGGTGGCCGCGGCCGACGAGGCGATAAAGGTCAACCCCAACGATGCGATTCTCTACTACATCAAGGGCCAGGGACTGATTCAGAAGGCTACATTCGATCCCAAAACATCGAAGATCGTTCTGCCGCCCGATTGCACCGCAGCGTACCAGAAATATCTGGAACTCGCGCCGACTGGCCAGTTTGCCCCGGATGTAACGGGCATTCTGCAGCAGGCGGGAGAAAAGATCACCACCAGCTATAAAGCCGGCAAGAGCAAGTAGGCGCGGGCCGGCAACATCTGGGGCGTTCGCTGCGGCGGACGCCCCTTGTGTTTCAGCCCTGCCCAGAATCCAAAAAAGCGATCGGGCCGCTGTGACCTTCTAGAATTCAATCCATGAGCTCCGCATTGCCAGGCTACGAGGAGGCGGCCGCGGTTGTGGCCGCATACGCAGCGCAACTGGGCCGTTTCCAGCCTGCGGCCGAGCGCGCCGGACTTGGCCTTGCGGCGGGACGGGTGCTGGCGCGTGCGCTCCGCGCGGACCGAGATCAGCCGCCGTTTGCGCGCTCAACGCGCGATGGCTACGCGTGCCGGGCGGCCGAAGCCTCCGCACACGCCCCACTCGCGCTGGCTGGAACCACACGCGCGGGCGAGGCTCCGGCCGGACCGCTCCCGCCGAAGGCTGCGTGGGAGATCATGACCGGCGCTCCGGTACCTGCCGGAGCCGATGCGGTGATGATGCTGGAGCACGTCGAGGCAGACGGCAAACGCGTGCGGCTCATGCCGCCGCGGACCATCGCCGAAGGAGAGAACATCGTCGCCCAGGGCGCGCAGGCTCGCGGGGGCGATGAATTGCTTCCCTCCGGCAGCACCATTGGGTTTGGGCAGATAGCGCTTGCCGCCGCCTGCGGTTGCGCCGAGCTTGAGGCCTTTCGCAGGCCCCGCGTAGCCATCCTGACCACCGGCGACGAGATTGTAGCGGTGGAAGCCGAGCCCGCTCCGGGTCAGATTCGCAACTCCAATGGCCCCATGCTGGCAGCCATGGTCGCCGCCGCGGGCGGCCAGCCCTGGATGCTGCCCACGGCCGGCGACGACGGCAATCTAATTGACGCTGCGCTCGCCCAGGCCGCTGAGGCCGATCTTCTGCTCATTACCGGAGGAGTTTCGGCGGGCAAATTCGACCTGGTAGAGCCAGCCCTGGCTCGCCAAGGCGCGCGTTTCCACTTTACCGGCGTGCGCATTCAGCCGGGCAAGCCGCTGGTTTTTGGAGACCTGCTTGTGAAGAAGCGAAACGCTGCCGGAAAAGCAGATCGCTCGCGCCGCCGCCCGTTTTTCGGCCTTCCCGGCAACCCTGTGTCTTCGGCTGTCACGTTTCTGCTGTTCGCGGCGCCGGTGCTGGCCGCGCTGGCCGGTCGGCGCGACCTGGGCCCACGCTTCGCGCTGGCGCGGCTGGCCGAAGATGTGAAAGGCAAAGACGGACTGACGCGCTTTCTGCCGGCGGCCTGCACATTCGGCGCGACGGCAGAGCATTTGCCTGAGGTTGCCCGGGTCGAGTGGCAAGGCTCAGGCGACCTGGCCGCCATGGCCCGCTCGAACTGCTTCCTGGTCCTGCCCGAAGAGACTGAACGCCTCAAGGCGGGCGCAATCGTCCGCATCCTGCTCCCGTGAGGATTCTTATGCCCAAGAAAACTTCGCAACGCTCTAAAGATCCGCGCCGGCCGGGACTTTCTCACTTCGATGAAGCCGGACAGGCCTCCATGGTGGACGTAAGCGCCAAGCAGGCTACACGCCGCACCGCAACCGCCTCGGCGTTTGTGGAGCTTTCAGGCGCGGTGCTGGCAGCGTTGCCCTCCAACCCCAAAGGCAACCCGCTCGAAGTGGCGCGCCTGGCCGGCATCCAGGCAGCCAAGCGGACCTCAGAATTGATTCCCATGTGTCATCCGCTCGCGCTAACCCACGTTGACGTGCGGGCGGAGATTGCGGCCGGGGGCGTGCGCATTACGGCAACGGCGGCAACGGTGGGTGCAACCGGCGTGGAGATGGAGGCGCTGACGGCCGCCGCAGTGGCCGCGCTGACGGTTTACGACATGACCAAAGCGCTGGACAAGGGAATTGTGATACGCGAAGTGCGGCTTGAGGCCAAGTCCGGAGGCAAGAGCGGGGATTATTTGAGGGCCGGCGGCAGAGCTTGAAAGACTTGGCGCGGGGCTTCCCGGTTGTCCACAACTTGCCCCGGAACGCCAACCCCTCGTATCATCCGGCAAGAGTACAACAACCATGAGCGAAACAGAGAAGAAGATTGACTTGCGAGTGAAGGGCCGCCTGATGTCCGCCTCGGAGATCGAGCGCACCCTGGTGCGGCTGGCCCACGAAATCGTTGAAAAGAGCAACGGCAGCGAAGGCCTGGCCCTGATTGGAATCAAGCGCCGCGGCGTCCCGCTGGCCGAGCGGCTGGGCAAGCTGATCTCCGGCATCCTGAAGCGGCCCGTCGACACCGGCATGCTCGACATCCAGTTTTACCGCGATGACCTTACGACAGCCGACATTCGCCCGGTGGTGACACCGGGGTCCATCGGCTTCGACGTGGACGGCCGCGACGTGGTCATCTGCGACGATGTGCTCTATACGGGCCGCACCATCAGGGCCGCACTCGACGCGCTCTTCGATCATGGGCGCCCGCGCCGGGTGCAACTGGCGGTGCTGATCGATCGCGGCCATCGCGAATTGCCCATTGAGGCTACTTACGTGGGCAAGCATGTACCCACTTCCAGCCGCGAGATCATTGAAGTCAAATTCCAGGAGGTCGACGGCACCGAGCAGGTGCTGCTCGTCGAGCGCGTCACGACGTGAGGCCTGCCAACACTTCTCACTGAACCGGACCGGAGCCCGGTGCTCCGGTGAAGACAAGAAGATGAGTCCGACCATCGCCCGCCGAACGTTCGCCACTCCGCCCGCGCCAGCGTCTCCATTTCCTTACCATCCGGGCTCGCTGCTTTCGATTCTCGACCTGAGCGTGGAGGGCGTGAGCCGGCTGCTGGCGCGCGCCACCGAGCTTGAAAACCTTGACTCGCTGCTCCGCGACCGCATTCTGGCCAAGCGCCGCATCGCGCTGCTTTTCTACGAGTCGTCCACGCGTACCCGCACCAGCTTCGAGCTGGCTGCCAAGGCGCTGGGCGCCGACACCACGCTGGTTTCGAGTCTCAGCTCGAGCATCGAAAAGGGCGAATCGGTGAAGGATACGGGCCTGACGCTGCGGGCGCTGGGCGCGGAAGCCATCATTCTGCGCCACAACTCCTCAGGAGCGGCGTGGCTGCTGGAAGAATCGACGCGCCTGCCGGTGGTGAACGCAGGCGACGGCATGCACGAGCACCCCACGCAGGCGCTGCTTGACCTGCGCACGATCCTGGCGCATCTGCGGCCGGGAATTCGCGAGGTTGGCGCGAACACTCTCGACGGCGTGACGGTGACGATTGTGGGCGACATTCTGCACAGCCGCGTGGCTCGCTCGAACATGCTGCTGCTGCCGCGGCTGGGCGCGCGCGTGCTGCTCTGTGGGCCGAAAGAATTGTTGCCGGAGATGGCAGCCAAGGCCGGTCCGGGAATCGAGATCGAGCGCGACTTCGAGGCGGCGATGCGCCAGTCGCAGGCGGTGATGATGCTGCGCATTCAGGCTGAGCGGCTGGCCGGGCTGCAACTCGATCTGGACGAATACAAGGCCAGCTACCAGCTCACCGGCCAGCGGCTGGCCGCGCACGCGCCGACGGCAATCGTGATGCATCCGGGGCCGATCATTCGCGGCATGGAGATAACGGCCGGCGTGGCCGATGGCGTGCAGTCGACGATTCTGGAGCAGGTGACCAACGGCGTGGCGATTCGCATGGCGGTGATGGAGCGGGCGCTGACGGCGACCGAACAAGGAGGCCGCGCATGACGGCTCTTGCAATTCACGGCGGTCACCTGGTCGATCCGGCAGCCGGCATTGATGCTCTCAAAGACATTCTGCTCAAGGACGGGCGCGTGGCGGAGATCGCCGCACCCGGCAAGCTGAAACATGCCGAAGACGCGGAGAAGATTGACGCGACGGGATTGACGCTGGCGCCGGGACTCATTGACATCCACGTGCACCTGCGCGAGCCGGGCCAGGGATACAAGGAGACAATCGCCAGCGGAACGGCCGCGGCTGCCGCGGGCGGATTTACGGCCGTGGCGGCCATGCCGAATACCATTCCGGTGAATGATTCGCCGGAGATCACGCGCTGGATGCAGTCGCTGGAGCGAGGCGCACAGGTGCGCGTGTTTCCCATCGCGGCAGCCACGCGAGGATCGAAGGGCGAGGCGATTAACGACTTTGCGGCGCTCAAATCCGCCGGTGCCGTGGCAGTGACCGACGATGGACGGCCGATTCTAAAAGACAACATCATGCGCGAAACTCTGGCCGCGGCCGCGCGCGTGGGATTGACCGTGATCCAACATGCCGAAGATACGCGGATGACGCAGGGCGCGAGCATGAACCTGGGGCCGGTTTCGTTCAAGCTGGGGCTGCGCGGCATGCCGCCTGAAGCGGAGTCCAGCATGGTGGAGCGCGACATTCGCCTGGTGACGGAATTACGCGACAGCCACGCGCACCTGCACGTGGCCCACATATCAACGGCTGCGGCGCTGGCCGCCGTGCGGCAGGCGCGGCGCAACGGCCTGCGCGTTACATGCGAGGTTGCGCCGCACCACTTCCTGCTCACCGAGGAGCACGTGGGCCTCTACAACACGCATGCCAAGATGAATCCGCCGCTGCGCTCGGCCGCCGACCGCGACGCCATGATCGAAGGCATTCTCGACGGCGTGGTGGACGCCATTGCCACCGACCACGCGCCCCACGCCATGCACGAGAAGGAGATCGAGTTCGAACTCGCGCCGAACGGCATTACCGGCCTTGAAACTGCGCTGGGCCTGAGCCTTTACTGGCTGCACAAGCAGTGGAGAATGCCCCTGGGCCGGGTGTTGAACCTGTTGAGCGCGCAGCCCGCTGCTCTGCTGGGAATGAAAGGCCGCGGCACGCTGGCTGTGGGCAGCTATGCCGATGTGGTCATCTTCGATCCCAAGGCTGAGTGGACTTATCGCGCCACGGAATCGAAATCGAAGGCCAAGAACACGCCGTTTGACGGTTGGGCCATGCTGGGCAAAGTTCGCTGGACGGTGAGCGAAGGGCGCGTGGTTTACACGAACGCGGCGTAATTCGGTCCACTCGATCTCTGATTTCGATTGAAAGCCCGCGGAAGGCTGATTTCGGCGCTATTTCAGGTCAGAAATGGGTTCTGGGGCGTCTGGCGCGGCTTCGAAGGAATCG
>PLSH01000403.1 GCA_003165095.1 Acidobacteriaceae bacterium | reverse complement strand
CAGCGGCCTCCAAAGGACGATGACTCAGTCCCGGTAATACCGATGATTGCTGCTGGCACGATCTCCGAAGGTGCCAAAGAACTGCTTCAGGCCGAACGCATCGGGTATCTTGACCGTGCCGGCAGCTTGTTTCTCCCCAACGACGATCTATACATCCTGATCGACAGACCGGCACCCAAAGAAGCGCGCAAGATGGACCGGCCCCTGTTCTCCGGAAACCGATCGGCCGTCATCCACGGGTTGCTGCTGAACTCGGAACAGTGGTTCAGCACCAATGAGCTGGCCAAGCTAGCACGGGTGTCCCCTTCGACCGTCTCTGTTACTTTCGCTGAGCTCGAGAAGCGGGATATGGTCGCGGTTCAGGGCAAAGGACCAAACAAGACTCGTAGGCTTTCTGCGCCTGCGGCGTTGCTGGACGAATGGACCAGGCAAACCGAACTTCTTCCGAAACCTGAGATCCGTCGCTATTACGTTCCAAGCGTCAAGCCCGAGGAGCTGATGAAAGCGATCAACGACATTTGCAAGAGGCTAAGCACCGCATACGTGATCACGCATGAATGGGCCGCACAGCTCTACAGCCCCTTTCTGTCGAACATCTCGCAGGTGAAGTGCCGAGTCTTCCCGAATGGACCCCTCTCTCTGATTACAGGCGAACTGAATGCACGCGAGGTGGCAGAAGGAAGCAACTTTGGCTTGATCGAAAGTGAGTCTGTCAGGGACATGCTGTTTGACCAGGAGATCCGCGGGATACGGGTCGAAAGCCCAATACTCGCGTACCTGGACCTGCTGGGTGGTGAGGGTCGGTCCAAGGAATTGGCAGAGCATCTTCGCAATGAGAGGATCGGATTCTGATGTCGAAGCCCAACACCATCGACGGGTACAACGAGCAGGTCACTCGCGACTGCGAGCGTGTTCTGGTTACGCTGCTTCGCAATCTCGGGCCGTGGAAGGACTCTATCTTCCTCGTCGGTGGGCTGACGCCGCGTTATCTGGTGCCCGATCGTCCCCCGGTAGTTCCACCTCATGCGGGGACGCTCGATCTCGACATCGTGCTCGACGTCGTGATCCTTGAGACGACGGACGCCTACAAGTCCCTGGAAGAGAACCTGCGGAAGATCGGTTTCGACAACGCGACGAACCGGAGCGGCCAGAAGCAAAACTGGCGGTGGCAGATTACAGTGGCCGAGGGAAGCCATATCATCCTTGAGCTTCTTGCGGATCGCACCGATCAGGTAGGCCCTCGCGTGCAGCCGCTTCCCACGGATGGCAACATCTCAGCGCTCAATATGCCGTATTCCTCTATGGTGTTTGACCTCCACGACACGACTGAGGTCAGTGCAGAGCTGTTGAGTGGGGATGGAACGGTGACGGAGATCATTCGCTATGCGAATATCGTGAGCTTTGTTTGCCTAAAAGCCTTCGCTCTGGATGGCCGCGTCGAACGCAAGGACCCGCATGATTTGGTTTATTGCATCGAGCACGGACCTGGCGGCTGGGAAGCCGCTGCCACTGCATTCCGTGACCAACTGGCAGGCAAACACGAGGCCGCGATTCGCCAGTGCTTGGGAATCTTGCGAAAGCGCTTCCTCAGCGACGAGAATACGGAAGCCCACCTGAAAGACGGGCCCACGATGGCAGCCAACTTCGAGTTGGGAGAATCCGGGACCCGCGAGAACAGGATTTTGCGGCAACGCGACGTTGCAACCCTCATGGAGCAGTTCCTGAACGCACTGGAGGACACTCCGAACGAGCCCATCCCGCCAGGCGAGGACGGTCATGAGTAGCCCTCTCTCAACCGGTCCCGCTGGCCCCCACTTCGAATCCAAAGTGGGAGCCCACTACTTGCTCTCGATGCTGGTTGAGGCGCCAGCCCGAGGCCTTCCCGGAACGATCATCGACCGGGTCGAGATGCAGCGTGCCCCTCGGCGGTTCAAGACCGCCCCCCGCAATCACACGAATTTTGCTATCCATCGCCTTTCGAACACCCCTGATTGAGTCGGCGGTAATCGCGGAGTCATTCACTGACACGGCTTACGCCGCCTTCGCTGAATCGCGTCGGCGACGTGCCTGCTTCGCTAGAAGCTCTGGATCAATGGAGATGGGCTGGGATCTGCCCGACTCGGCGTTGTAGAAAGCGCCCTGGTGATTCAACTCCCCATACCGCACGAGGCGCGTCATCATCGACAGCGCGCTGGTGGCAAGGACGTTGTTGACGAAGGGTTCCTGCCGCTCCAAGGCTTCAGCAGCCGAGCAACTGGGCAGTGATCCTTCGCCGAGCGTGGTGTCCATGATCGAGGGAAACAACTCTGTGACTGTCCGGAGGCGGTCGGCGCGCTGCCGGTTGACGTCATTGAGGGGCTGTCCGATCACAAACTGGCCATTGCTGGCATTGTTTCCAATGTCGAGCCAATAGCCAACCCGGCGCCATGCTCCCGTCTTGGCGTTGAAGGCCTCGTGCATCTCTCGCCGGGTCGCGCGGGTGTCGACGCAACTGATGACGAAGTCAACCGTGTTGTCATAGCTGCTGCCGGTGTTGTTCGGGGCATCCTTCGTGAAGAATGTCTCGTCCGACCGCCATGAGAGGCCGTGAAAGAGATTGACGCGGTTGATGAGGATGGTCGCCTTGTTCTGCCCGATGTCGGCAGTTCCAAAGGGCTGACGGACGCAGTTGGTGGGGGAGACGGTGTCGGCATCCATAACGGTGACCTGGAGACCATCGGTAAAGCCCCACGCCTGTAGCGCGTGGTGGAGATACGGAAGTCCGAAGAGGACGGCGCTACCGTTGCCCCCGCAACCAATCAGGAGGACACGAAAGCCGCGCCGGGTGGAACCGGGATTCGGCATGTGGTGTGTGATTTTCATTTTGCTACTCCTTATGGTTTGGGGAATCTGGTGAGTCTTCTACGCAGCAATGGGCCTCGGTCGCGTGCCGAAGAAGCGGCCGAGGTCTGCTTTGGCGTGGTGTGGATGTCGGTAGTGGTCTTTTGGATGAGGCTCAAGAATGGCCATCAGGAGGTCGGCATCGCCCTTGTAGATCGCGATGTACGTCTCGGACGCTCCGTTGGTGGCGAAGCCAAGCGAAGAGCATACGACATGCGCCACGGCCTCAGCCTCAGCCTCAGCCTCGGTTTTCCGAACGGTTATGGGTGGAGATCAGAGAGAAACGAACTGAATCTCGCCATCCATGTCAACTCTCTTTATTACTGGAGGCATGTTCCGACTGAGCAAATCGAGACGCCGCTGACCCCACTCGTCTGCTATCTCATCG
>PLSH01000144.1 GCA_003165095.1 Acidobacteriaceae bacterium | reverse complement strand
GGCATTGAAACCGCACAGACCAAAGCGAGAACCCGGCTCAGAGAGTTGAAAACACGAGCATGCATGCGTTTATCCTCCGCAAATTTAGCTGATGTACCAGATGGAAAAGGTTGCTGCGAGCACAATTACCTGCTCGAATTGAACTCGGCTCCGCACCGAAGGCGCAGCCTGAAAAGACCCCAACAGCAAATTCAAACGTACCACAGGAAAACTCGGTTAGAACACATTTTTTTCAAGGAGTTGTCTGATTCTGCACACTTTCGATCCCCAGGCAACCCGAAATTACTTCAGCAATTCAGACCCAAAACTCCCCATTTTAAGTGCAATTCAACTGACATTCAGGGTTTTGAGCAAACTACGCGGCTCCCGCTGTATCTTCTCCTGTAGAAGCGTGATCGCATATAAAAGTTGCTCTGGCCGCGGTGGACACCCTGGGACGTAAACGTCCACAGGTATCACCTGATTTACACCCTGCACCAGAGCATAGTTGTTGAAAACGCCTCCCGACGTGGCGCACGCACCCATCGAGATTACCCACTTTGGTTCCGGCATCTGGTCGTAGAGCCGGCGGATCACCGGCGCCATCTTCTGCGATACCCGGCCGGCAATCACCATCAGGTCCGACTGCCGCGGCGAGGGCCGGAAAACCTCGGCGCCAAAGCGCGCAAGATCGAACCGCGATGCTCCCATCGACATCATCTCGATCGCACAGCAGGCCAGTCCAAACGTCATGGGCCATACGGAGTTTTTCCGGATCCAGTTCACGGCAAAATCCATCGACGTCAGGAAGACGCCCTCCGGCTCTTCATAGCCGTAGCTCACTTCCTTCAGCTTAATGCGATTTTTCGCACTGCTGTCCAGCGCTCCGAAAAGATAGTGGTCGCGCTCTGCCGTAACCGCCATGAACCTAATATAACTCCATGCCCGTCACGGGAGAATGGTCAGAATTGCTCTCCGCCTGGTTTTTAGCTGTCCATCTTCCCCGATTTACGGCGTGGGAGTGAATTTGACGCGATAGAGCGAGCCATGGTTCCCCAGAATAGAGTGGCCCGCTTTTTGAATGGCAAGAAACACCAGCGCTCCGCCGGGACCCAATCGCTGCCACGCCAGATGCTTGCTGTCCAGGCTGAAAGAGGCTGCGGAAAAAGGGCATGAGCCGGCTACTTCGGTAAGGAGAGAGCAGCAGGGGCTAAAGAGGATGCGGAAAAAGGCAAGATTTGGGGTGAAATCGGCGGAAAGCGTTTTTCCGGGGCTAAAGCCCTATCGATTTTGCCGGCTTTATGCGGGGGTTGAAACCCCCGCCTCCCTCCGGACCGAGTTTTCCCGCAGCCTGTAAAGCCCGTCCTTTATTTTGAGGCATTTGCGGTAGGACTGAATTCGTGCCCAGTTACAAAGCATCGTTTTTCCGCAGCCTGTGAAGCCCTGACCTACCAGCCGTGCCCTGTTGCAGAACTTCTAAATACCCCACCCATATTGAGTTTTTTCCGCAGCCTGTGAAAGCCCGGTTGCCTGTGGCCGCGCATTTCTCGCCTAATCACCCAGCGCATGAAAAAGGAATTAGGATTCCGCAGAAACTTGCGTTATTCAGGTGTCTTTACGAAAATGATACGAAAGCGCACTCAACCCTCACTATCATCTGACCGGTAACTGCCATTCTGGCCTCGGGCCAATCCATCAACCGAGTTGTGTGCCCGGAGCCTCATATCCGGCCGCCGGACCCTCATAGCTTCTCTCCGCGCGCCGTGCGTGGACACCATTTTTGGAGCGGAAATATCATGTGCCGACGCAGTTTTTCTCTTTTTCCGGTGCTCGCCCTCATCGGTTTCCCCGCCCTCGCCCTGGCCCAGACTACCGCTCCGGCCGTTCAGGGTCCGGTCACCCAGGCTCAGATCGCGGCCCTCCAGCAGGCCGTCCAGAATGCCCAGTCCGCCGGCGACAACGCCTGGATGCTGGTCTCCGCCGCCCTGGTCCTGCTCATGACCGGCCCCGGCCTGGCCCTCTTCTACGGCGGCCTGGTGCGCAAGAAGAACATTCTCGGCACCATGATGCAAAGCTTTGCCATGATGGGCCTCGTCACCATCCTCTGGGCCATCTGCGGCTATTCGCTCGCCTTCGGCCATGGCAACGCATTCATCGGCGGCTTGGAGCACCTCTTCCTGCGCGGCGTCACGCTCACCCCCAACCCCGACTACGCCGCCACCATCCCCGAGCAGACGTATATGGTCTACCAGCTCATGTTCGCCATCATNNCCGGCCTGCACATTCCGTCGCTTGACTTCGCCGGGGGCACGGTCGTTCATGTCACCTCCGGCGTATCGGCCCTGGTCACCTGCATCTATCTCGGCAAACGCATGGGATACCCGTCCACGGCCATGCCGCCCCACTCCATGGTCCTGAGCTTCATTGGCGCATGCCTGCTGTGGGTAGGCTGGTTTGGATTCAACGCCGGCAGCGCGCTGGCTGCCAGCCCTCTGGCCACCAGCGCCTTCATCAACACCCATTTCGCCGCTGCCGCCGCGGCCCTCGGCTGGACCGTCGCCGAGTGGATCCACAACGGCAAACCCACCGCCCTCGGCGCCATATCCGGGGCCGTCGCCGGACTGGTCGCCATCACTCCCGCCTCCGGCTTTGTCCAACCCTTCTCGGCCCTGTTCATCGGCCTCGCCGCAGGGGTCTTCTGCTCCTTCATGGTTTTCGCGGTGAAAAGCCGCCTGGGCTATGACGACTCGCTCGATGCCTTCGGCGTCCACGGAGCGGGCGGTACGCTCGGCGCCATCCTCACCGGCCTGTTTGCCACCTGCGCCATCAACCCCATCTTCGGCAAGGACGCGGCTGGAAATCCGCTTCCCACCGGCGCAATCGACGGCCACTGGGGACAGGTCCTGAACCAACTGGCCGGCGTCGGCATTGCCTGGGGCATCTCCATCGTGGGCTCGCTCATTCTGCTCGTAGTGGTCGACAAGGTTATCGGCCTGCGCGTCACCCCCGAGCAGGAATCCGCCGGCCTCGACCTCTCCCAGCACGGCGAGGAAGGCTACGACTTGAACGCCTGATTCGGGCCGGGCCATTGCCGGTTATTTGAAAATTTATGCGGGCAACTGCCAATCAGCCGTCCCGCCTGATACGCTATCGAACGAGGCATTTTTCATATGCTCAAGATTGAAGCCGTTCTCCAGCCCTCCAAGCTGGACGCCGTCAAGGATGCGCTGCTCGAAGCAGGCATTGAAGGCATGACCATTCTCGAAGCGCGCGGCCATGGCCGCCAGAAGGGCCACACCGAGTTCTACCGCGGCCGCGAATATACCGTCGACCTACTGCCCAAGGTCAAAATCGAGATGGTGGTTCACGATGAACTCAAGGAAAAAGTGCTTGCGGCCATCAGTGGCGCCGCCCGCACCGGCCGCATCGGCGACGGCAAAATCTTCATCAGCCGCATCGACGAGGCGATCCGCATCCGCAACGACGAGCGGGGCGAAAACGCGCTGTAGGCAGCCGCGCGCAGCTTCGTTCATGCACTTCGTCGAAGAACACGGGCTTCAGCCGCAGATACACCTGGCAAATCAACGCGGGCTTTGGCCCGTGAGGGATGTCCTATAACGAAACTGGCCTGAATTGGTTCCCCTCCCCGCAGCCACGCACAGGTTGTTATCTTGGAAAACACAGCCGTCCTGGCCCGTTCCCGCGGCGGGGCAATCGACCGATGGAGCTGCCCGCATGACTCCCCGTTTCATAGCCTTCTTTCTCGTGCCGCTCTGGTTTGCATCCTGCCTGGCCGCGCAGGATGCCCGCACCGTGCTTGAGCCCATCCTGCCCCAGCTTTGCGCCACCGTCGACGCCCGGCTTCAGACCGCCGCCAACTCGCTGGCTCCGGCCGACGAGCAAAAACTCGACACCGCCCGCATCCAGAAAGCCATCGACCGCTGCGGCAAGGGCCGCGCCGTCCTGCTCCGCGTGAATGAGAACGCCAACGCCTTCCTCAGCGGCCCGCTCGAACTGCGTCCCGAAGTCACCCTCGTCGTCGGCCTCGGCGTTACCCTGTTCGCCTCCCGCGATCCAGCCCTCTTTGCCGTCTCGCCGGGCAGTTGCGGACTGGTAAAACCCGGCCCCCGCGGCTGCAAGCCTCTCATCTCAGTCGATCACGCCCCCGGCTCCGCCATCATGGGCGACGGCGTCATCGACGGGCGCGGCGGCGAAAAGATGCTGGGCTCGCAAAACTCCTGGTGGAATCTCGCCGAACAGGCCCGGCCGGGCGGCGGCCAGCAGGTTCCACGCCTGATCGTCGCCGACTATTCGAGCAACTTCACCCTCTACCGCATCACGCTCAAGAACTCGCCCAACTTCCACGTGGTTTACAACCACGGCGACGGCTTCACTGCCTGGGGCCTGCGCATCGACACGCCCCAGCGCCTGGCCCGCAACACGGACGGCGTCGATCCCGGGGCGGGTTCGAAGAACATTACCATCACGCACAGCTTCATCCGCACCGGCGACGACAACATGGCGATAAAAGGCGGCAAAGACGAGAGCGGTCCCGGAGGCGTGACCAACATGACCGTCAGCCATAATCACTTCTACTGGGGTCACGGCATGTCGATCGGCAGCGAGACCGACGGAGGGGTGAGCAAGATCCGCGTCTTCGATCTCTCCATCGACGGGGCCGACAACGGCATCCGCATCAAGTCGAATGGATCGCGCGGCGGCCTGACGCAGGACGTGGCTTACCAGGACGTCTGCGTACGCAACTCGCCCAACCCGATCACATTGGACACTGCCTACTCGGCGGCCGGCACGCTCAAGGGAAACTCCCCGCCCTCGATGCGCGACATTGTCTTGCGCAACGTACGCATCTCCGGCGGCGGCAAGATCACCTTCAACGGCTACGCGGCCGATTACCGGATCGCGGCCACTCTCGACGGCGTGCAGATCACCGACAACGCGCAATACACCTACGGCCTCGGCCACGCCGACCTGACTCTCGGTCCCGATCCCACGAACCTCAGGCTCCCCGCCGGCGAAGACTCCGCAGTTCGCGGAACCCCTGCCGAAGGCGATCCCGCCTCCTGCGGGGACAAATTTGTTCCGTTTCCGCGTTGAACTCTGAGAACACACTTCAGGCTTGAAATCTTCCAGATGAGTGGCTGCCCCTCCAACTGAATAGCGACAGCCGCCAGTTGACGTCAATCTTCGTCGCCGCGACAGTTAGCCTGCATTTCTCACGGCCAGATCGACGCTCTGTAGCGCCGACCTCCTGGTCGGCTGTACTGGCGGCGTCCTCGCCGCCAGAGCACGGACTCGTTCATCTATAGAGGTCGCACACACCGTGACGGAGCAAACGGAGTCCGGCGTGGGTCGGGAGACCCACGCTACAGCCGGCCAGGAGGCCGGCGCTACAAATTCGTTGTCGCGCCTTGTGAGAAATGCGGGTTAGAGTTTCCCTCCCGGCGAATATGTCATATGCTGTTTACAATTCCTTTCTTGCCTCGGCGAGCCACGCAAAACCAATCATGAATCCAGTCGCAATAGCGGTTGACGATCTTCGGGAGCAGTATCTGCGGGAAATGGCGCTTGTCCGCCAGACGTGTGAGCGGACCGGCGACGGCACCGCCGCGATCCGCCGGCGATCCGCCGTGGTTGACCGTATCCTCATTGAAATGTGGCGCCGGGCCTTCGCCGGCCTGCCCTCGCTGAACGTTGCCCTGCTGGCCCTGGGCGGCTATGGGCGCAAAGATCTCTTCCCTTTCTCCGACATCGACGTCCTCTTTGCTTTCGCCGACGAAAAGACCGAGGAGCAGTCCCGCGAGGCGGTCCGCGCCATCATCCAGGGCATGTGGGACATCGGCCTTCGCGCCAGCCCCAGTTCCCGCACCGCGAAGGAGGCCGGCCGATTTGACCCCGACAACCTTGAATTCACCCTCGCCACCCTCGATCGCCGCTTTCTGGCCGGCCAGTTTCCGCTCTACCAGCAGTTGCACCAGGTCGCCTTTCCGGGCCTGGTTCTGAGCGAGTGGACGACGATCACCCAGAAACTGGGCGAAATTGCCCGCGCCCGCCACGCCAAGTTCGGCAACACGATTTTTCATCTGGAGCCCAACCTCAAGGATTGTCCCGGCGGCCTGCGCGACTACCACCTTGCCGTCTGGTTCGCCGTTCTGTTCCACCTCAAGGAGACCAGGGAGTGGCCCCGCCAGCGCGGCAGCGTCTTCCAGAGCGCCCGCGGCGACGCCGAGGCGGCCTTCGACTTCCTCGCCGCCGCGCGATGTTTTCTTCACTTCCGCCACGGCCGCGACAACAATATCCTCGACTGGCAGGCCCAGGATGAGGCCGCCGCGCTCTCCATCGGCCTTGAAACGCGCGGCACCGCCGACCCCGCTTACTGGATGCGAACCTACTACCGGCACGCCCGCGTGATCTACCGCCGCGCCGCGCTGCTGATGGAGCATTTGCCCGCGCCGGTGAGCTTCTACCGCCAGTTCCGCCGCCGCCGCACTCCCATCGCGGGCACCGACTTCATGCTCGACCAGGGCCGCATCGACATCCTTCCCGGCGCCCAGTTCAACGACACCGCCGTCATCCTTCGCATCTTCTCCCTGATGGCGACGCACGGCTACTCGCTCTCTCAGGGAGCCGAGGACCGCATCACCGACGCTCTCCCGGTCCTGGCCATCCACATTCCCGAGGGGCCTTACCTTTGGAACGCCTTGCGCGAAGTGCTGCTGGGCCCGCACGCGGCCCACGCCCTGCGCACCATGCATGCGCTGGGCGTACTTGAAATGCTGATTCCCGAGTTCCACGGCATCGATGCCCTGGTTATTCGAGACAGCTATCACCGCTACACGGTCGACGAGCACACCTTCCTGACCATCGACAACGTCCACGGCCTGCGCCAGCCCGGGCACGAATACGAGCAGAGGCTCGCCCAACTGCTGCCGGAAGTCGACCGCCTCGACCTTTTCCTGCTCGCGCTGCTGCTGCACGACACCGGCAAGGCGCACCGCAACGGCGAACACGCCGGCCAGAGCGTGGAACTGGCCGACAGCTTCCTCGCCCGCCTCGACTTCGACGCAGAAGAGCGCGAGTCCATTCTCAAGCTCATCCGGCTGCATCTGGAGATGTCGTCAGCCATGCGCCGCGACATCTTCGACATGGAAAACGTGCGCGGTTTCGCTGAAAAGATCGGCAGCCCCCAGCTGCTGAAGATGCTCACTATCATGACCTTCGCCGACATCAAGGCAGTCAACCCCGACGCTCTCACCCCGTGGAAGGCTGAAAATCTGTGGCAGTTCTACATGTCCACGGCCAACTTCATGGACCGCTCGGTGGACGAGACCCGCTATCACGCCGCCATCGATCCCACGCTGCTCAACCGCATTCGCTCGATGGTTCCCTCCAGCCAGTACGACGAGTTGAAGCAATTCCTAGAGGGCCTGCCCCAGCGTTATCTGCAAACCCGCCTGCCGGAGCAAATTCGCAGCCACTTCCAGATGGCCCTGAACCTCGACAAAGACCCGGTCCAGCTCGACCTGCGCCCCAACCGCCAGCTCTTCGACCTCACTGTGATCACCCGCGACCGCACCCGTCTGTTTGCCGACGTGGCCGGCGTCCTGGCCGCCTGGGGCATGAACATTGTCCGCGCCGGCGCCTTCTCAAACGACGCCGGGGTCATCGTCGACAGCTTCCACTTCTCCGACGTCTTCCGCACCATCGAGCTCAATCCCAGCGAGAAAGACCGCTTCATCCAGAACATTCACGAGGTGGTCGCGCAGAAAATCTCAGTTGAGCAACTGCTTGAAGCGCGCCGCCATCTGAATCACCCTACCAACCTCAAGGTCGAAGTTCCCACCCGCCTCGAATTCGACTCCGAATCCTCCTCCCATTCCACGCTGTTGCAGGTGGTGGCGCAGGACCTGCCCGGCCTGCTGCGGCAGATCGCCCTCACCCTCAGCACGCACCAGTGCAACATCAAGGTGGCCCTTATCGATACCGAGGGCGAGACCGCGATCGACGTCTTCTATCTCACCAGCCACGGAGAAAAGCTGACGCCGGATGTGCAGCAGTCGCTGAACACGGATCTTGTCAACGCGCTCGAAATCATGCGCGCGCCGGCTGCATAAGCGAATCAACGGGTCAGTAAGGGAGTGCGCGGGAGGGAGTGCGC
>PLSH01000212.1:1836-3608 GCA_003165095.1 Acidobacteriaceae bacterium | reverse complement strand
CTGCGCCGCCTGCCGTCGAGCCGGTGCCTGAGGAACCGCCCGCCGCGGCGGCGCCTGCCGTCGAGCAGACGCCCGAGGAGCCGTCCTAGAGCGACATCCCCGCTCCCGTGCAGCGTGTTGTGCGCCGTTCAGCCGCACAACGAAGCGGAGAGAGCGACTTAGTGCGTTGAAACCGTGCGCGACTTTAGCAGCAACCCCAGCAGCAGCAGTGCGCCAAAATACATATAGCTTTGCAGTACATTCGCCACCGGAATCGCCGCCAGAAAGTTGAGCGGCGAGAGGAAGTCCGCGATCAGCACCCAGGCCAGCGCCAGAGCCCACNNGGCAGCATCACGCCGTAGTGGTGCTCCCACGCCATAGGCGTCGCAATCACCGAGACCACTCCAATGGCCGCCAGGTCCGCCATTCCGCCGGCCCGCTCGCGCCAGCGATAGCCGAGTACAAGAAGCACAAGAACGGCGGTCGTGGCCAGCGTTACGGCGTAGATCCAGGGAACGAACGGCGGATAGACGTACGGGTGATAGGGCAGATTTTCGCCGTTGAAGATGGCGCGGTTCAGCAGGCCGAAGATCGACTGGTTGGCGTAGTGCGACTGAGCCTTGCGGCTCAGGCCGGCCAGCACGCCCAGGTAGTCCAGGTTGTTGCGCACGCCGAAGACCGCCAGTGAGACCGAGCCTCCCACGGCCAGCGTCACCGCTGCGGAGGCCAGAGCGTTCCACCGCCGCCGCAGCGCCGCCCACAGCAGCAGCAGGCCAAACTGCGGCTTCACCATCGCCAGCAGGGCCATCATCACGCCCGAGGACCGCTCCCTGCGCTCAATCCAGAAGAGAACCAACAGGGTGAAGAAGAGGTCAAGAAATATCTGCGCCTGGCCCAGCGAGAAGGCNNCAGCACCTGCAACGCCAACACCGCGACCACTGCTATCCACGACGCAATCATCAACGCGCGCAACACGGACGTGTCGCTCATCCCCGCCTGTTTCATCCACAACAGCGGCAGCACCGAGGTCAACGGATAGATCAGCGTGTCGTAGAGCTTCGCCTGATAGATTGCCACGCCGGGATGCGCCATGAATGAGTTCACCGAGCCAAGCATCGGCGTCCACGAGTCGGTGAACTGGTGGAAGTGGAAGAAATCCCCATAGCGTACGCGCATCTCGTCCACACCGGTATGAAAAACGAAGTGCGCGATCAGCTTGAACCCGGCGTTCGCCGCCAGGATGTTGAGCAGCACAAACAGCAGCAACCGGCGATCGCCCCTGCCCGGTGCCGCATTGCTCCTGCTGGCTGCCTCAACCGCCGTCGTGGTCACGCTGGTCTCACCTCCAACATTCTATTCTCGCAATTCCCTGCCGCCTTGATGCAATTCTGCGCAGCGCAGGCAAAATCCCCGCCCTTGCTCTTGCCGACCGCTCCATCCTCATAGCCCATAGCTCGAACCGGAAAAATCGCCGTCGCACCCTCGAAAACCCCCGTAAATCCGCTTGTCAAGACCCTCGACCCTCCAAAATCCACCTAACCAACACCAAACAAACAAGATAATTCTTTTTAAAAGTTGGCATACTAGTTTCCCTCCATCCCATATAATTAAATCAGTAAGCAAAATCAAACAGACCCGGCCAACCAGCCGGGTCTTCGCATTTAACCAGCAAGTTGTTGATTCCAAAGATCAAAAAATCTAAGCCATCTGGAATGATAATCATGCAGTCCTGATCCAGATCGAGTCCAGATCTAACCTGCATGGATTGAATATCATAGGACATTTAGGGGGGG
>PLSH01000212.1:0-1805 GCA_003165095.1 Acidobacteriaceae bacterium | reverse complement strand
ATACTTTTTTTAAATGCTTTGAGACTTTTTTAAAATAATTTGCACATAAAGGGAGAACCCGCATGACCGAAGCAAACAAAACCACCGCGGTTTCTGCATTCCACTTACAACTTACAACTGTCTTCTTCGCCTTAACTACGTCTCACGCGCTTATCGCGTGCTTAATCAACACGTTTTGAATACTTTACGCCATTCAGGGGGAGGGGGGGTAACTTCATGCGATTGCCCTGGCAGCGCAGGCCATTGAGTTCCAAGCCTTACTCCGGCTCTGCTAGCATGGCTGGCACTATGCGAACCTTCGACTCCGCCCGCCGCGATCTTCTGAGACTCAGCAGCATGGGTCTTGCCGCCTCAACCGTCTCCGCCATTCCCGCGTTTGCCGCGTCCAAAAAACCAGCCGCACCGTCGCTGGCACCGATGCTCTTCGACGTGCGTACCTTCGGCGCAACGGGCGACGGCAAGACCGTCGATTCGCCCGCCATCAACAAAGCCATCGAAGCCGCCGCAGCCGTTGGCGGAGGCACGGTCTTTTTCCCTGCGGGGAACTACGTCAGCTTCTCGATTCGCCTAAAGAGCCACGTCGATCTGTACCTCTCGCAGGGCTGCGCCATCATTGCCGCCGAGTCGCCGCTGCCGGGGCAGACCACCGGCTATATGGGCGGAGTCTACGACGCAGCCGAGCCCGATTCTGCATGGGAGAAGTACCAGGACTGGGGCCACAACCATTGGCACAACTCGCTGCTCTGGGGCGACGGCATCAGCGACTTCTCCATCACCGGGCCGGGATTGATCTGGGGCAAGGGGCTTAGCTTCGGGGCAGACCGCGCCGTTCGCGGAGACTATCCCAAATACACAGCCGAGCAGGCGGGCGTGGGCAACAAGGCCATCGGCCTCAAGAACTGCCACAACGTAGTACTGCGGGACTTCTCCATCTTGAAGGGCGGTCACTTTGGGATACTGTTCACCGGCGTCGATAACCTCACCATCGACAACCTGAAGATCGACACCGACCGCGACGGAATGGACATCGATTGCTGCCGCAACGTCCGCGTCACCAACTGCTATATCAACGCGCCGTGGGACGACGGGATCTGCCCCAAGTCCAGCTTTGCGCTGGGCTACGCGCGGCCCACGCAGAACGTCACCATTGCCAACTGCTATGTGAGCGGATGCTGGGAGCTGGGCAGCCTGCTCGACGGCAGCTACAAGCGGAGGTCGAACGGCGGAGGCGGGCGCATCAAGTGCGGCACCGAGTCGAACGGCGGGTTCATCAACATTGCCATCTCCAACTGCGTCTTCGAGGGCACGCAGGGCATTGCGCTGGAGACGGTCGACGGCGCACTGCTGGAAGACATTGCCATCAGCAACATCACCATGCGCGACATCACCAGTTGTCCCATCTTCCTGCGGCTCGGCGCGCGGTTGCGCGGGCCGGCCGAGTCCACCAAGGTAGGCACGCTGCGCCGCGTCCTCGTCACAAACCTCAACTGCTACAACTCCGGCTCGCGCTTCGGCTCCATCCTCAGCGGCATCCCCGCCTATTTCATTGAAGACGTCAAAATCTCAGACTTTTTCGTGCAGAACGCAGGCGGCGGCGCGGCAAATATGGTTGACATCCATCCGCCCGAGGACGAGAACAAGTACCCCGAGCCGGGTATGTTTGGCGCAACCCCCAGCCATGGCTTTTACCTTCGCCACATCAAAAACATTGTGATGAGCCACGTCGAGGTGAAGACCGCTGCGCCCGACCCGCGCCCGTCCATCTACCTGGACGATGTGCACCGAGCCGACTTTATCGCCATCAC
>PLSH01000305.1 GCA_003165095.1 Acidobacteriaceae bacterium | reverse complement strand
TGGCCGGGCCTGGTTCTGGTTCTGCTCGGTATTCCCGTTTACCTGTTTTGGTCGCGCTGGTCCGCATCCCATTCCCAGTCCGGCCGCGCTCAACTGGATTCCAAAATCTAGGGAGGTTGCCCCATTTCCATTTCCAGGCTGCTGCGTATCAAACCCATGTCGATGCTCTCGAAAGAGGCTGGCGAACAGGGCGAACACACGCTCAAACGTTCACTGGGGGCGCTGAACCTTATCACCCTTGGCATCGGCGCCATCATCGGCGCGGGCATCTTTGTGCTCACCGGGACGGCGGCAGCCACCGCTGCGGGTCCGGCAGTGTCGTTGAGCTTTGTACTGGCCGGCATCGTCTGCGCTTTCGCCGGGCTGTGCTACGCCGAATTTGCATCCATCATCCCCATTGCCGGCTCGGCCTACACTTACGGGTACGCCACATTGGGCGAGTTTGTGGCCTGGATTATCGGCTGGGACCTGGGGCTGGAGTATGGCTTTGGCGCGGCAACAGTGGCTTCCGGGTGGTCAGGGTACTTAAACAGCCTTTTGACGCAGATGGGCATCCACATTCCGCCACAACTGACGGCTACGCCTGGGACGGACCTGGTTCTCTATCAAAATCAATGGATGCCATTGACCTCGCTTCCGATGGACGCGTCACAAGCAGGCCTGCAGCATGCTACCGGACTGTTTAACCTGGTGGCTATTCTGGCGATTCTGGCCATTACCACGGTGCTGGTGATCGGCATCAAGGAATCGGCCAATTTGAACACTGCGATCGTGATCGTCAAGCTGGCGATTGTGGGGATTTTCATCGCGCTCGGCGGCTATTTCCTTGTTCTCCATCCCTCGCTCGCGATGCACAACTGGCATCCGTTCATCCCGCCGTCGGATGGGCATGGGCACTTCGGACTGAACGGCATTGCGCTCGGCGCAGCCTCGGTCTTTTTCGCCTACATCGGTTTTGACGCCGTCTCGACGGCCGCGCAGGAGGCGAAGAACCCGCAGAAGGATATGCCCATCGGCATTCTCGGCTCGCTCGCGATTTGCACGGTGCTCTACATCCTGGTATCCACCATCCTCACCGGGCTGAAGAACTACAAGGAACTCAACGTCGCCGCGCCGGTGGCGCTGGGTATCAAGGTAACCGGAATCGGCTGGGGAGAAATGCTGGTCAATATAGGCGCTGTCTTTGGGCTGGGAACCGTGATGTTAGTCATGCTTCTGGGTCAATCGCGCGTGTTTTTCTCGATGTCAAAAGACGGCTTGCTTCCCAAGTGGGCTTCGTCCATCCACCCCAGGTTCCGGACTCCGTGGGTTTCGACCATCGTTGTAGGGATCATCGTGGCCATGCTGCCGGGATTTCTGCCCATCGACCAACTCGCCAAGCTGGTAAACATCGGGACGCTGTTGGCATTCACGATTGTTTGCGCGGGAGTTTGGGTGCTGCGCGTGCGGCATCCTGATATGCACCGGCCATTCAAGACGCCATTCGTTCCGGTGGTGCCTATTCTTGGAATCCTCTCGGCGTTCTTTCTGATGACCCGCCTTCCACCCATTACCTGGGAGGTGATGATCGGTTGGCTGCTGTTTGGGTTGATCATCTACTTCGGCTACTCGATCAAGCACAGCAAGGTGCAAAAGTTGCCGAAGCCTGCTGAAGGCGACTGAGCGCGGCGCAAAATCTACCAAACAACACATTGGCCCCTCGCGCGGAGGCCATTGTGCTTTAAGAAGGGAATTGAGAATCGCACAAAAATGAACTAAACTAAGTAAACTTAGTTTAATTGGAGGGGCGATGCGGACCTTTAACATTCACGAAGCCAAGACCCACCTCTCGCGGCTGGTAGACGAGGCCGAGCAGGGAGAGTCCTTTGTGATCGCCAAGGCCGGCAAGCCAAAGGTGAAGGTGGTCCGGATCGACGCACCCGAAACACACGGGAAGCGGCGGTTGGGACTTCTGGAGGGGATGTTCACTCTCCCCGACAACTTCGACGAGATCGACAAGCAACTGGACAAAGAGATTGAGGAGCTAATGCTTGGCAAGGACGAAGAATGAAGTACCTCTTGGACACCCATTTGGTATTGTGGACATTCTTCGACCATAAGCAGCTTTCCGCGCAGGCGCGATCCGTTATTGAATCCCGTCAAGACGAGCTTGCATTCAGCACTGCCAGCCTTTGGGAAATTGTGATCAAGCGTGGTCTTGGGAAGAAGGGATTTCAGTTTGACCCAAGGGTTCTGCGGCGCACGATGCTGAACGAAGCCTATGAGGAATTGCCAGTCCTTGGCCAACACGCAGTCGCCGTTGACACCCTGGTGCCCATACACAAAGATCCCTTCGACCGCATCCTGATCGCACAGGCCATGGTCGAAGGGATCACTTTGTTAACGGCCGATCCGGTGATCGCGCAATATCCGGGGTCGATCCGAAAGGTCTGAGGCTGGCGATTACGCCGTGGTCTTGGCGCAGAACTCATCGAACGCCCGCACCAGTTCGCCCGCAATCTGCTGCGCCGTAGCCTGCTCGATCACGAACCGCTGCATCAGGTAAACCAGTTTGCCGTCCCGCAGAATTGCAATAGCTGGGGAAGTGGGCGGATTGCCTTCAAAGTAGCTCCGCGCGCGCTCCGTCGCTTCGCGATCCTGTCCGGCAAACACGGTGACCTTGTGGTCAGGCGCATTGGCGGAGTTGGCCAGCGCGATCCGCACGCCGGGGCGCATCTTGCCCGCCGC
>PLSH01000215.1:7300-20818 GCA_003165095.1 Acidobacteriaceae bacterium | reverse complement strand
TCTATGGCGGGGACGACGGGGCTCGAACCCGCGACCTCTGCCGTGACAGGGCAGCGCTCTAACCAACTGAGCTACGTCCCCCAAAACTTTATCCTGCGCCTGCGTCAAGTCTTGGAATCTGCTGTCTAAATCTGCTGCCGCTCGCTCTCGCGCTTGCATTTCCGGCACGGAATCACACAAGGTTCCGCTTGGAATAGCCCCTATTGAATCCTTGCCATCCACGCCGCTCGAAGCGAACTGCAACCCAGAACATCTGTCCATGTCCTGTAATTGAAATTGTACCAAACATTCCCGTTACTCCGGCGGCAACGCCGGCTCAACTGGCGCCTTCGCACACTGCGCTACGGTTTTTGAGCTGCCGCGGCGGTCACTGGGCTGGCCGGCCGGCTTCGCTTGCCGCTGCGCCGGCCGCCGGGGCCGGCTTCTCCGCCGGTATCTCCGTTCCTTGCGGATAAATAAGAATCTGGATCGAGCCCCAATCCGCTTCCGGCGTCGTGACTGCCTGCTTGCCCAATCCCAGCGTCTTTAGCTGGCTGTCGTCAAATCCAAAGTTCTCCACCAGGTACTCGCGTATCACCATGGCCCTGGCCTCGGTGAGCACCAGATCCTTCTGGGTATCGCCATCCATGCCGCTTGACACCGCGACTACCGCGACTCCGAATTGAGACTGCGCCAGAAAATCGCCGGCGGCTTTAAGAGACTTCTGATCCTTCATCTTGGCTGTATCGCGGCCATCGAACAATTGTTTGGCTGTATAGGTAAATGTCTTCAGCGCCGCACCCGGCGGGAGCCCGCTGATCTTGTTTGCCGTCAAATCGGAGGAGTCTTCATATCCGCGCTTCTTGAAATATCCGCTCAAAAAGAAATTATGTTTCAGGGCTTCCATATTCTCCTGGAAGTCCGTCACCCCGGTCTGCGCCTGCAGCATCGTGTCATTGAGCGTGGTCGTGGTCTGTTCCAGCTTGTTGTACATGTCTTTGTCGTTGATCAGCGCTCCCACTGTTCCCTGCCCCGAATCGATCTTGGCGGTTACCGAGTTCAGATGGGCAGTTGCCAGGGTTGCGTTTTGGATCGCCTGTTGACTGCTGTCCAGAATGCCGCTCGTCTTCTTGAGCAGGTCCGCCATCAGCAACGGCGGTTCGCTCTGGATCGTGTCGCCGTTCTTTACCTCGGCTTGCCCGGCAGATCCAAACGAAATGGCTACATACTGATTGCCCAATACCCCCTCGGTTTCGATTGAAGCTACTGAGTCGCTCTTGATAATCTCCTGCGTCGACTTGTTGAGATCCATGGTGACCGTGACTTTATCCCCCGGCTTGTGAGGCAGCTCGATGGNNAACTGCGTCTTGAGTTGGTAGGTGGAACGAAACAGATACTCCTGGCCCCCGATAATGAAGACCCCCGCGGCAAGAACTGCCAGCGTCCCAACGATGAATGCTCCCAACCGCGCCAATCTCGACATATGTCCTCCTACGACTGCTTCAGAAATTCCTTAACAAAACCGATGTCACTCTGCTGAAGTTTTTCAAACGTGCCTTCGATCACCACGTTGCCCTTATCGAGCAGCGCCAGACGGCCGGCAATCGTCCTGGCGCTGTGCAGATCGTGCGTCACTACGATGGACGCCATCTTTCTTTCCCTCTGCAGCTTGAGAATCAAATCGTCAATCTCCCCTGAACTGATCGGGTCGAGACCGGCGGTCGGCTCGTCGAGCAGCAGAATCTCCGGTTCCAGGGCCAGCGCGCGCGCCAGGCCCACGCGCTTCTGCATCCCACCTGAGATGTCTGACGGCATTTTTTCGAGGTTGCCCTCCATGCCCACCTCGGCCAGCAATTGCTTCACCCGATCGTCGCGCTCGGATCTGGAAATGTCTCTGCGATGGTGTACAAGCGGAAACGCCACGTTTCCCGCGACGGTGAGCGAGTCGTAGAGCGCCGCATGCTGAAACAGGAAGCCCATCTTCTTTCTGATTTCACCCATTTGGTCGATGGCCAGNNACGCTTTTTCCCGTGCCGCTGCGTCCGAGCACCGCCAGTGTTTCTCCGCGGCTTACACTCAGGCTGATTCCGTTCAGAACCTTCTGCCGCCCAAACGCCTTGTGCAGATTGTCAACTGCGACAACCGGCAAGCCGGCGTCCTGCTCCGGTTCCGCTTGCTTCACCGCGATGTCATAAGCTGTGGCCATATCTCTTTCACGAGCGTTTCAAATTGCGGTTAACTTAAGGGAAAAAAACCAGAATGAATTTGACCATCACCACGTCGGCCAGGATGAGGAAGAGCGAAGCCAGCACCACCGAATTGGTGGCCGCGCGGCCCACGCCCGCCGCGCCGCCCTGCGTGCGCATTCCCTGAAAGCACGCGATCAGCCCAATAATCAGGCCATAAACGGCGGTCTTGAAGGTCTGCGGCATAAATGCATTGAATGTGGCGCCATTAAAGCCGCTGGCGATGAACTGCTGAAACGAAAGCGGCTCAACCATGGCCTGCGCAAACCAGCCCGTCAACAGCGCGCAGGCGTCGGTGGCCAGGGTCAGCAGCGGCAGCATCAGGATGCAAGCCATGATTCGTGTCGCCGCCAGAAGCCTGTAGGGGTTGATCGCGGAGGCCTCGATGGCGTCGATCTGCTCGGTCACCTTCATCGATGCCAGCTCCGCGCCCATGCCGGCGCCTACCCGCCCGCTTACCACCAGGCCGGTAATTACCGGGCCCATAACCTGGACGACGGAGTAAACGAGAGTGGCGGGAAACATCGATTTAGCGCCAAATCGAGTGAGACTGTAGCGAGCTTCAAGCGAAATGATCACGCCAATTGCGGCGCCCGCCATGGCCACCAGCGGCAGAGACTTCGAACCAACCTCGTCGAGTTGCCGGACGAGCTCGCCCCATTCGAAAGGCGGAGTTACCGCGGCCCGAAAAACCCGCCAGGAGAAGATTCCCAGGCTGCCGAACCACTCGAAGAAGCCGTTGACTACGCCCGCAGTAGAGTCCGCAACCCCGGAAATGGGTGCGACTCGGGGGCCCGGAACCGCCGGGGTGTTGACCGCAACCGCGCTGGTTCCGCTCTCGCTCATTGATTTGGACCTGAAGCCGAGGCGCCGTGTTTGTTGTTCAGGTGCATGCGCGTCAGCAGTGAGTGAGTTCCGCTATCGAAGAACTCCAGGGTGATGTTTCCTCCCATATACGCCAGCATGTTGTAGTTGCCGATCCGGAATGCGTCCTTTGCGCCGTATCGGCTTGGAAACCAGGTGTAAACGGCGGTCATGGAGCCTGCATAGGGCGCAACCAGCGCTGGGAAAGAAAAGACGAGATGGCCGTCCTGGCCGCGGCGGGCCGTCAAGGTCGAGACCATGGCATGACGCAGCCGCGGAAAAAGGCCACTGCATTCGCAACGGTAGTACAGCGTGTCTTCCTTGAAGGCTTCCGCCAATCCATAACGCGCCGTAGTTCCAATCCCTGCAATGCCGAAGTCGGAACCGATACGCTTGCCGTAACCTTGGGCGCCCTGGCCCCACTCCGGCGGAGCATTGCTGAGCTGGTTGATTCCCGCTGCAAGCCCGGCGCCGACAATTGGATACGGACCGTAGGTGTCAAAGATGTAGTTGTTGACTCTCGTCCGCACTGCCGGACGCTCGTATGTGACGTTCGTTTGCACAGAAGGCACGATTACCGTGGCGGCAGAGGGGTTTCCCGCATAGGCCAACTCTTGCGATCTCGCCAACACCGGGAGAGCGGCAAGAGCCGCAATCACCGGCAGGAGCATCATGACCTGGTTGAGCCGGTTGCGGCCAACTTCCCGGGTCCGCCGGCAACGAGACGTACCGGCCAGATCGCCTTGCCCGTCATGCGGGTGCATCAAACTCCGCTTCGAAATGAATGTCGTCAAGGGCTTACCTCCGATGGGGACCGCCGCTTCCAATTGCTCATGTTGCCGTCTGTTACAAAGCCCGGCAATCAGTTGCGCCCTAATAGATGCTGTCAGAATGGAAGCGCAAAGGATGGTCACATTTGCTCTGGACGGCAGGGTGGTTTCACGCGCCTTCTGCAAATGGCGAGATGCAGGCCGGGCTCTGGTTCCGCATTCGGAATGCGATTCAGGAGTGTGCAATTATGTACAGACAGCCGAATTGAGAGCAGGCGATGATGGACAGAGATCGGCTGTAATTAATTGCAGTCAACCCTGGGACTGAACCGGCCCAGGTTGCGCCGGTTCCAGACGATGCATGCAGGGACTGTGTTGCAGGAGCCAGGTTGCGGCGGATATTGCGCTCTTCCTCCCTCAAGCGCGCTCTCATGACTTCATTGATCGATTCGCCGCGGTTCCACTTCACGTTCCACGACAAGGCTCCTTTCCGGGCACGAGCCCGCCAAAAGAATGCCTGCAGCGAGGATGTATTTTGAAGAGTAATGCCAATATCACGTTTGATCCCGTCGCCTTTCTTGCCAACGCGGGGCTAGGGAGAACCATTATCGAATTGAAGCCAAAGCAGACATTCTTTTGCCAGGGAGACACGGCTGATTCTGTGTATTACCTGCAGAAAGGCCGCGCACGTGTCACGGTGGTCTCGCCAGGCGGCAAAGAGGCCACCATCACGCTTCTATCCGCTGGCGAATTCGTCGGAGAAGAGTCCCTGGCCACAATTGTCGGGCTGCACCTCGCCACGGCCACTGCCGTGAACACCTGTACGGCACTTAGGATCAGCAGAAGCGAGATGATCCGCGTCATGTATGACGAGCCCCTGTTCGCCGATTTATTCGTGAAGTTTCTGCTGGCGCGCAGCATGCGAATCCAGGCCGACCTTGTCGATCAGCTTTTCAACTCCAGCGAAAAGCGCCTGGCGCGGATTCTTCTGTTAATGGCAGAATTCGGAAAGCCGGGTGGGCCGGACACCTTCATCCCGCCCATTACGCAAGAGACTTTGGCAGATATGATCGGCACCACCCGGTCCCGCGTCAGCTTCTTCATGAATCGCTTTCGCACGCTCGGCTTTATAAGTTACAACGGCCGCATCCAGGTGCATAAGGCGCTGCTGAACGTGGTTCTGCTCGATCAATTACCCGACGCCAACGCCCAAAAACCACCCATTTCTCCGGATTCCCTGGACCATGCTTTGAGACTCCCGCGGGCGGCCCAATAGGCTCAATCGCGCAGGCCCGTCATCGAAGCGCCGGAGGGTTTCTTCAGGCCGTCCACGCAGCGCCGCGGCCGGCCCGGCCGCTGGAGACATATCCCATGTCCACCGAAATGCCGCGCACGCACTGCAGCAGATGGTTGGCGATGGCCGGAAGCTTCTGCGCGGTCACTCGGAAAGAGGGTCCGGAGATGCTCACCGCGGCCACCGGCAGGCGCTGCGCGTCAAGCAGCGGAACGGCGATGCAGCGCAATCCCTCCTCAAGTTCCTCGTCGTCCACCGCGTAGCCACGGCGGCGCGTCTTCTCCATCTCCGTGCGCAGGGCCTCGGGAGTGGCAATGGTGCGGTGGGTCAGGCGCTCGAAACGAATGCGGCGAATCACTTCATTGGCCCGCTCCGGCGGCAGAAATGCCAGCATCGCCTTACCCACGGAGGTGCAGTGCACGGGGTTGCTGGCGCCGATTCGCGTAATCATGCGAACCGAGCGGGCCGGCTCGATTTTGTCGATGTAAACAACCCGCGCAGCCTCAAGAATGCACAAGTGAGCGGTCTCTTCGGTCTCCGCCACCAGGCGGCGCAGGTGGGGCTGGGCACGGTCGCGCAGATCGTACTGCTCGATCGCCCGATTTCCGAAGTCGAACAGGCGAAGGCCGAGACGGAACTTGCCAGTCGCAGTGCGCTCCACCATGCGGTGACGCTCCAGAACCATGAGAAAGCGATGCGCCGTGCTCTTGTGCAATTGCAGCGATGAGGCCACTTGCGCCAGTCCCAGCGGCGTCTCGCTTTCACCAAGCAAGTCGAGTACGGCAAAGGCTCTATCAAGAGCCTGAACTTTATAAGTACCGTGCGGAGCAGCGTCTCGCATTCTGGTCCCCTATTCCGCTTACTGATCTCATCATCAGCATCTCAAAATATGGGATTCTCGTCAAGGAATGATATGGGGTCGGCTTACCCTTCTCTCCAGGTTTGCGCTGCCCTTGAAACTACTCCGCTACCGAATCGCCTTCGCCTGGCGCGAGAAAGAGATTCGCTTCAAGGCCATGCTGGCGCGTGTACAGATCGTAGTAGCGACCGCCGAGAGCGAAGAGTTCCGCATGGTTGCCGCGTTCGACAATCCGCCCCTCTTCGACCACCAGAATCTGGTCGGCACGGCGAATGGTGGAGAGCCGGTGGGCGATGACGAAGGTGGTGCGGCCTTGCATGAGCTGGTTCAGCCCGGCCTGAATCATCGCCTCGGATTCGGAATCGAGCGAACTGGTGGCCTCGTCTAGGATGAGAATCCGCGGCTCGGCCAGAAGAGCGCGGGCGATGGAGAGCCGCTGGCGCTGGCCTCCTGAGAGCTTCACGCCGCGCTCGCCCACGATGGTTTCGTAAGTCTCGGGGAAGCGCTCCGCGAACTCGTCAACGCGCGCCGTCCGGCAGGCGGAGAGAAACTGTTCCTCGGTGGCTTCGGGGCGCGAGAACATCACGTTCTCCCGGATGGTGCCGTCAAATAGAAATGAATCCTGAAGCACCACGCCCAGCTGCGAGCGGAAGGTGTTGAGGTCGACGTGGGCCAGGTCGGCATCATCCACAGCCACCTGGCCCTTCGATGGGGTGTGGAAGGCGCAGATCAGGCTGATGATGGTGGACTTGCCGGAACCGGATGAACCAACCAGCGCGGTGACGGTGCCGGGTTCGGCGCGAAAGCTGATCCCGTGCAGCACGGGCTTCTCCGGCGTATAGGCGAACTCGACATCTTCAAAGCGCACCCTGCCCTGGATCGACGCCATCTTCACCGTGCGCCCGGGGCTCTGATTTTCCTCCAGTTCCGACATAATTTCGTGCGTGCGATCGAGGCCCGCGAAGGCCTCAGTCAGCTGCGTGCCGATGTTCACAATCTGGAAGACCGGCGCAATCATGAAGGCCAGAAACATGTTGTATTGAAAGTAGGCTCCCACGGTCCACGTGTGGCTGAGGACTTTGTGGCCTCCAAGCCACATGACCAGTGCCGAAACCAACCCGAGCACGGTAGTGGAGGCCGCGCCCAGAACGCTGGTCATGGTAAGCGACTTCATGACATTGGCCAGAAGACGATCGACGCCGCCCGAGAAGACCTGCGCCTCGCGTTCCTCGGCGTGATAGCCCTTGATGACCCGCACGCCGCCCAGAGATTCGGTTAGCCGGCCCGTCACCTCCGCGTTGATCTTTCCACGCTCTCTGAAGATGGGACGAATGGTTTTGAAACCGTATTGCAGAATGAAAACAAAGACGCCCATCACCGAGAACACGGTGAGCGTGACCTTGGGACTGAGGTACATCAGGTAGAAGAATGTGAGCACCGCGGTGAGCGAACTGCCCAGAAATTCAACCAGGCCGGTTCCCACCAGGTTGCGCACGCCTTCCACGTCAGTCATGATGCGCGCCACCAGCGTGCCGGTGCGGTTTTCGTCGTAGTAGGCGACAGACAGCAGTCCCACGTGGCGCTGCACATGGCGGCGCATCTCGGCGATCAGCCGCTGACCGGCCTTGGAGAGCAGTTGCGTCAGCGAGAACGACGTAATCGCCTGCAGCACCATGGCCGTGAAGACCAGTGCGATAATGCGCGGCAGCAGTTCAGGGTGCGGGTGCTGCGGCGAGAGCGCCCCGTCGAGCAGCGGCTTTGAGGAATAGGGCAATACCAGGCCTGCCAGGCGATTGACAATCATCAGGCAGAGCCCGCCGAAGATGAGTCCCTTGCGTGGCGCAATGAGCGACCGAATCTCCGGCCACAACCTTGTCAGTTTGGGCTTGGGCTTGCCCGCATCGGCCTGACCGGCACGACCGCCCTGGCCCCGGGGCGAGCGCTCGGCGCGCATCCCCATGCCCAATCCACCGCCTCGCATTGCTCCCATGCGCTAAACCTTCCCGGAGCGGCGCGCGGCAATAAACGACCGCACGCACAGGTTCACATAAATCAGCAGCAGCCCGGCCATGGTGAGCTTCGAGGTCAGCGCGATCGTGTTCTGGTCTATGCCGGCTGCCCGGGCGGCGCCGTAACTGCGCAGCGCCTCAACCGCGGCGCCAATCATACCCAGCAGGCCGATGGTCACGTTGATGTGCATGAACACCTTGCGCCTCCGCTCATTGCGGCTGATGGCCAGGAATCCGAATAGGCCCAACGCCAGTCCGAACCACATGGGAATCAGCGCCGTGGGGTGCACGCTACCGGTGTAGACATAACCGCCAATGCCCAGGGCAACCAGCAAAATTGCAAATACCAGTGTTACTTTCGCCATGCGACTCCTCCGTACTGCTGCATGGCCAGAATATCAGTTGCCTGCCATGCCTCCCGGCCGGCAAGCCTGTGAAGAATCAAGCCGGATGAAGTGTTGTGATATGGTGGTTGCGGATTCTTGCCCGGCCTGAGGAGCAACCGTTGTGCGTTTTTGTTTTCGCTGTTTAATTGTCCTGCTTTTCCTGGCTTTACCGGCTTTGGCGCAGGATCGCGCCTCCGCCCTCAACACCGCCTTCGCCCGCGCGCGGCACCTTCAGCACGGAATCGACGTCTCGCTGTGGTTCGCACAGGTTAACGACTACTCGGCCGCGCGTACCGATCGCTTTACGGATGCAGCCGACATTGCGCTCATGGCGCGGCTGGGCTTCGATAACGTTCGGCTGTGCGTGGACCCCGCGCCGCTGGAACAGCCGCCGCTCGGGCCCGATGTGCTGAATGCGGATTTTCTTTCCCGCCTCGATCGCGCCGTCGACACCATGCTGGCCGACGGTCTCGCCGTTCAATTCAACCTGCTCCCCAAGGAAGATTACAAAAAGCAGCTGACTGACAGTGACGAAGCCGTGGATCGAATGGCGAATCTCTGGCAGCGTCTGGCCGCGCACTACGCCACGCGCGATCCCGAACATATTTTCTTTGAGATCATGAACGAACCGGACGTATACAACTCCCGCCGCTGGAACAAAATCCAGGCACAGCTGGTCGCGGCCATTCGAGAATCCGCGCCGCTGAGCACCATCATCGCCACCGGACCGAATTATTCCAGCGTGGTGGATTTGCGCACCATTCACCCGGTCGACGATGGCAATGTGATTTACACTTTCCACTTTTACGAGCCACCTATTTTCACCTTTCAGGGCGCAAACTGGTCAAAGCCGATCTACCGGTACACGCACGGGATTACCTACCCGCCAGCACAGATTCTCGATGAGGCTCCCGACCAGGCCGGCCGCTACGAACTAATGAATTATTGGCAAGTGGGTTGGGACGCTCATCACATCCGGTATTTGATCGACGGCGCGGCATCCTGGGCGCGCAAGAACAAGGTGCCGGTGATCTGCAACGAGTTTGGAGTCTTCCGGGACAACGTCGACGCCACTTCTCGAATGAATTGGCTGCACGACGTGCGCACCGCTCTTGAAGCCGACCACATCGGCTGGAACATGTGGGACTATCGCAGCGGCTTCGGAGTGGTCTATAAGCAGGACGGCGAACCAGCAACGGTCGATAACGCAGTGGTCAAAGCTCTGGGGTTGAAGGCGCCATAGGCGATATGCCTCGCCGCGATCAACTACTCTAACCCCCACAGATGCGCAATCAGGCACTACCGCTGGATGCGCGCCGATCCGCCCTTGGCAAAGGCCCGCACCTGTTCCAACGTGGACATGGTGGTGTCGCCGGGGAATGTGGTCAGCAACGCGCCATGCGCCCAGCCAAGCTTCAGCGCTTCCTCGGGAGTTTCACCGCTCAGCAACCCATAGATAAATCCGGCTGCAAAACCGTCTCCGCCGCCGACGCGGTCCACCACATCCAGTTCCGCGGTGGGCGCGGAATACGTCTTGCCGTCAATCCAGGCCACGGCGCTCCAGCTGTGGTGATTCGTTGAATGCACCTCGCGCAACGTGGTGGCCACGACCTTGGCGTGGGGCAGCTTCTTGATCACCTGGTCCATCATGCCGAAGAAGACGCTGGGGTCGAGCTTGGACTTGGCAGCGATCTCCGGGCCGGGAATGCCGAGCCCTTTCTGCAGGTCCTCTTCGTTGCCCACCAGAACGTCTACGTTTTCGACGATGGTGCCGATGGTCTCCACAGCGTGATCGATGCCGCCGGAGATCTTCCAAAGCTTTTCGCGGAAGTTTAGATCGAATGAGGTAACCGCGCCGGCTGCCTTGGCCTCTCTCATCATCTCGGCAGCCAGCGGCGCCGTGGTCGGCGATAGCGCCGCGAAGAGGCCGCCGCAGTGAACCCAGCGCACGCCGCCGGCAAAGATTGCCTTCCAGTCGAAGTCGCCCGGCTTGAGTTCGGCCGCGGCTTCGTTCGAGCGATTGTAAAACACCACCGGAGGACGTACGCCAAAGCCGCGATCGCTGTAAACGGTAGCCATGTTGGGACCGGTGGCGCCGTTGTGTTCAAAGTGCTTGTAAATTGGCCTCACGCCCATGGCCCGCACCCGCTCAGCGATCAGGTCGCCGATGGGATAGTCCACCATGGCCGAAACCAGCGCCGTTCTCATACGAAAACAGTCGGAAAGATTGGCGGCCACGTTGAACTCGCCGCCGCTGACGTGAATCTTGCACTCCGTGGCCTTGCGAAAGGGGATAATTCCGGGATCAAGCCGATGGATCAAAGCCCCCAGTGCGAGAAAATCCAACTCTGCGTCCTTGCGGATATTCAATCCATAACTCATCGCTTCACTCCTTGCCCCTTATTCAAGCTTGAAATTTGTGATGACCGGGCTGAGCCGGCCGGCAGTTGTCGAATTCAACTCGCGTTCGCAGCCAATTGCTTCACGTCAGCCAACACCTGCTCCGGGGTCCATTCGTTGCCCGGATAAAACTGCGCGACCTTGCCATGCATATCGATGAGCGTAGTCGACAGCGTGTGCGTGATGCTGTCGTCTGCGCCGTGAGTGACGCCTACGTCAAAGTACTTCGCCATCTCCAGCAACTCGGGCTGGGTTGGCACCGCGAAATCCCAGTGGACAAAGGCATTTTTCGAGTCGCTGCCGATGTACGTTGCTCCATAGGCGCGCAGCCGCGCCGGCGTGTCGTGTTCCGGATCGAAGCTCACGCAGACCAGGTGCGTCTTCGAGTAGAGCGCCGGATCGGAGGCCAGCCGGTTGTTGATTACCGCAAAATTATGGGTAACCAGCGGGCAGAAATTGGGCAGCGGGCAGCGTGTATAAATAAACGTCACCAGCAGCGCCTTGCCGCGGAATTGGTCGAGATGAATCGCGCGCCCGTCCTGATTGCGCAACTTGAAATCGGGCACCGCGTCGCCCGGCGCCGGCACATGGTAGAAGACAGTGGGGCGATAATCCGGTTTGGCCTGCGCCACCACCACGATATGATCCAGCAGCACGTCGGCGTTAGGGTCCAGCGGCGCAAGAACGTCGGCCGTGATCACGTCGCCGGGATGCAATTCGCTCAAAATGCTCGGGTCCTTCAGCTTGTAAGGCATCGTCATCGCATCCATGAAGCCGGGGATGGCCCCATGATCCAGCGTGACCTCGCCGGTAGCGGCGTTGGATGAAACTACCTTGCCGCGCAGCTTGTACACCTTGAAGGATGGACTGGCGGGGGTTTGCGGACCGGCTTGCGGCCTTGAATGGCATCCGGCCAGGGCGACAAATGTAAACAGAATGCTTGCCAGGAATGTGCGCATCACAAGTTCTAGTGTACAACTGGTGGACTGACCACAAGTCGCTTCCGCGTGCGATAGTTTTTCCGCTGCCGGCCTGCCGGACAGCGTATAACGCTGGAATGGGGACCAGGTCTGAGGCTGAGATCGATGCGTGGCTGAGCGGCGGCGGGCTGGTGGTTGCGGCCAGCGAGCGAGCCGCAAGGGCGCTTGCGGCGGCCTACCATCGCGCCCGCCGAGCCGAAGGATTGACTGCGTGGCCGGCGCCGATGATCCAGGACTGGCAGGGTTTCGTGCGCGCTCAGTGGGACCAGCGCAGCCTCGACGGGCGGCTGGTGCTGAACCCGCTTCAGGAACAGTCTCTGTGGGCGGAGATTGTGGCAGCGGACGGCAAACAGGCTGCGCTGCTGGAAGGGCCGCGGCAGCGCGTGGCTGGGCTGGCAGCCGAGGCGCATCGCCTGCTCTGCCTTTATGCGCCGCGGTTGCTGCGCGCCGCTTCGCGAGCCGGTTGGCAGCAGGACCCGGAAGCATTCAGTGGCTGGCTGGCGGCATTTGACGACGCCTGCCGCGTGCAGAATTTGGTCAGCGCGGCGCAACTTCCGCTGGAACTGATTGATGCAATTGAATCCGAATCCGGCCCGCGCCCCCCGCTCCTGCTCGCAGGTTTTGACAGGATTTTGCCCACCCAACGCAGGTTGCTTGAAGCCTGGAGTGAGTGGCGCGAGGCACCTCGCAATGATTCGTCCACGCGGATTTTCTCCCACCAGGCTCGCGACGAGCAGGCAGAGCTGGCTGCATGCGTTCTCTGGTGCCGGCGTCAGCTTGCGGCCAACCCCGATGCGCGCCTGCTGATTGTCACCCAGGACGTGGCCCGGCGCCGCGGTGAAATGGAGCGGGCCTTCCTCCGGTTTGCGGGCGCGCCTGGCGTTGCGCCGCGATTGGAATTCTCGTTGGGAGTCCCGCTGCGTCAGATCGCGCTGGCACGCGGTGCCCACATGTTGTTGCGCTGGCTCGCCGGAGCGATTGAAGAGCATGAGTTGGATTGGCTGCTCTCGACCGGACAGACGGCCGCAAACGAGCAAGAGTCGCAGGCGCTGACCGCGGTCATGCGGGCCCTCAGGCGTCGCGGGCTCGAGCGGCCGCGATGGACTTTCGACTCGTTCATCGTCCAGAGGCCGCGGGTGGAATTGCCCGCCGCATGGGTTGCGCGCATGGCACAGGCCCGGCGGAAACTGGACGAGTCTGCTCGCCGCTCAAACAGTGCGATTGCCTGGGCCGAACTGGTTCCACAATTGCTTCAGATGGCAGGCTGGCCCGGAGCGCGCGCGTTCACCAGTGCGGAGTTTCAGGGGATGCGGCGCTGGCAACGCGCAGTCGACGATTGCGCTTCGCTCGGATTTAGTGGGCGGCGCTTGCGGTGGGCAGAGTTTCTGGCTTCGCTGGAGCGGACGGTGAACGAAACGCTGTTTGCGCCCGAGTCGCAGGATGCGCCCATCCTGATTGCGGGGCCAGCCGAGTCGGCTGGCCTGGAGGCCGATGCTTTGTGGTTCATGGGCGCAGGTGAGGATGCGTGGCCGGCGGGTGGGGCGACGCATCCCTTTTTGCCCCCCGAGATGCAGCGCGAAACAGCAATGCCGCACGCATCGCCGCGCCTCGATTGGGAACTGGCCACGGCCATGACGGAAAGGCTGCTGGCTTCCGCGCCCGAAGCGCACTTCAGTTACGCGCGGCAAAGCGAAGGAGTGGAGGCGCGGCCGTCGCGCTTGATTGCGAAAG
>PLSH01000215.1:0-7278 GCA_003165095.1 Acidobacteriaceae bacterium | reverse complement strand
CAGGATTGGGAGCCCGCCGAAGCCGGCCTCACGGCCACGCAGCGCGGGCAACTGCTGCACGCGGTGCTTCATTCGGTGTGGGACGGGCCGCCAACGGGAATCGGCAGTCACGCCGAACTGGTCGCGATAAAAGGCCTTCACGGGTTCGTCGAAGAACATGTGCGCAGGGTCCTGCGCGACAAGATGCCCGCCGGCGCGCGCGAACAAATGCCGCAGCGGTATCTGGAGCTTGAAGAGACGCGCCTGATTGACCTGGTGACCGAGTGGCTGGAGTACGAGATCACGCGGGTTCCCTTCACCGTTGTCGAAACGGAAGCGGACGAGAGCACGTCCATCGTCGGCCTCGCGCTGCGTCTGCGCCTCGATCGCATCGACCGGCTCATTGACGACTCGTTGCTGGTAGTCGATTACAAGACCGGCGACGTGAAGCCGAGTTTGTGGGATTTGCCGCGGCCCGACGACGTGCAACTGCCGCTCTACGCCGGCTTCGCGCTGGATCAGGAGACGGAGACGCTTGGCGGCCTCGTTTTTGCAAAGGTGAGAACGGGCGAACTTTCCTTTGCCGGGCGCGTTGGCGACGCAAAGGGGTTGTTGATGCCAGGACTCGGCGCCACCAGCGCCCTGGTGCAGAATAAGCTGGAGGCCGAAGACCTCATCGCTTGGCGGGAGTATATCGAGAAAATGGCGCGTGATTTTCTTCGCGGACGCGCCGAAGTGGATCCGCGCGAGCCGCCCAAGACATGCGAGCGGTGTGGACTTCAAACTCTGTGCCGCATTTCGGAGAATCAGCCGCAACCCGAGGACGACGAAGAGAACAGCGAGGAGGCCGGCGATGCATAGCGCAGCGACCAGAACGTTGCCTCCCGATCAGGGCGAGCGCGAGCGGGCGCTCGACGCGAAACGAAGCGTTCTGGTGCAGGCTCCGGCAGGTTCGGGAAAGACCGATCTGCTCACGCGTCGATTCCTTCTGCTCCTCGGCGAGGTAAACGAGCCGGGCGAGATCGTCGCAATCACATTCACCAAGGCCGCCGCCGCGGAGATGCGGCACAGAATTCTGGAGAAACTCGAAGAGGCAGCGGTGCGAGAGTCGGCGGAAAACGACGCGGACGAATCTTCAGATGCGGGCGAATTCTCACTGAAGGCGCTGTCGCAACGCGCGCTTGAGCGCTCGCGAGCGATGGGCTGGAATCTGATTGACCTGCCTGCGCAACTGCGTATTTCCACCATCGACTCATTCTGCCGAGATCTGGCCCTGCAGAAGCCCCTGCTTTCAGGACTTGGTGGTGGATTGGAGATCGGTGAGCAGCCGAATGATTTGTATCGTCGTGCCGCACGGCGCACTCTCGAGGAGATTGGCAGCGGAGATCCTCAACTCGGCGAGGCCGTCGAAGCGCTTCTCTTGTGGCGCGACAACGGCTGGCAGGATATAGAAAACCAGCTTGTAGAGATGCTCGCCAAGCGCGACCGCTGGATGCACGATTTTGTGCTGAGGCGCGAAACGGATTGGCAGGCGCTGCGCGAACGACTGGAGCGGCCGTTCCAGAAGTGTGTGGCACAGGCGCTCGCCGAATTGAGCCCACTCCTCGATCAGGTCCCCCGTGCGCGCGAGCAGGCTCTGGTATTGGCACGATTTGCATGCGAGCAGAGTGCGGGCGAGCTGCACCAGGAGTTGGCGGAATTGGCCGAGTTTCCGATTGCTCCGTTCGATAGCCTCGAAGAGCTTGAAGAGGCTCGGCAAGCGTGCGTTTGCCTGTCTGATTTATTACTGACCAAAGATGGCGGCTTTCGCAAGCAGATCAATAAGAATCATGGATTCCCTCTCGACCGAAAACTAGAAAAAGCCCGCATGACGGGATTGATTGCGGAGCTTGGAGAAGTTCCAGGTCTCGACACCGCGCTTGCCGCAATCCGCGCGGTGCCTCCCACCCGCTATGCGGAAGAGGACTGGCGCATCGTCCGCGCGTGCTTTTTGCTGCTACGGCGCGCGGTTGCCGAATTGCAAGTAGTTTTCGCCGAGGACGCGGCGGTCGACTACATCGAAGTGGCGCAGATTGCTGGGAGCGTGTTGAAGGACGAGAACGAATATCCGAGCGACTCCGCGCTGTCCGTTGCCGACGGCATCCACCACCTGCTGGTTGACGAGTTCCAGGACACCAGCCGCCGCCAGCATCAACTGCTCGCTCATCTCATCGCAGCGTGGCCCGAGCGCGAGGGACGCACCTGCTTTGTGGTCGGCGACCCGATGCAGTCGATCTACTTCTTCCGCGACGCGGATGCGGAGCTGTTTCCTCGCGTCGAGCAGGTCGGACTTGAGATTCCCGGCGATGAACCGCTCGCGTTCGACTCGGTGAGGCTCTTTGCCAACTTCCGCAGTGCCGCGCCGCTGGTGCGGCAACTGAATGACGTATTTGCAAGCGTCTTTGAAGCAAATGACGGAAGCGGCGTGACGTTTTCGGCCGCTGTGCCGAATCGCGAAGAGCTGGCGAGCCCGCAGTTGGAAGAACAAGAACCGCGGCTCGAGTTGCATCTCGAATTCATTCCTCAAACCAGGCGCGGCCGCTCCAATAATCCAGATGCGGCCGAGGAGAAAGAGAGAATTGCCGAGGAGCGAACGAATGCGCGCGAGACCCAGACGCAGGAAATCATAGAGCTGATCAGAAAACATCTGGCGCCAATGGAGCAGGCGCGAGCAGAGAAAAAAAAGTACCGGATCGCCGTGCTGGGACGAACTCGTAGTGCTCTCGCGCCCATCGCGGAAGCGCTGCGCAAGGCAGCGATTCCCTTTCGCGCTGTCGACCTCGAGACGCTGAAAGAACGCCCTGAAGTGCTGGATGCACTGGCGCTGGGGCGCGCGCTGCTCAACCCNNCCGGTGCCGGAGTTGCTGGCCGAGCGGCTGCAGCTTCTCAGCGAGCAGGGGCGCACGGCCGCGGCTCGCGTGCTGAGAGTCGCGGAAGCCGCGCCTGGCTTGCGGTTCGCGCAACCGGCCAGATCGCTCGGGACCTGGCTTGAAGAAGCGTGGCTGCGGCTGGGCGGCGCGCAGTGCGTGGATGCGACGGCCAGGGCCAACCTCGACCTGCTTTGGCGCGCTCTCGACAGCCTGCCCGAAGGTGAGCAGGATTTCCTGGGGCCCGCTCTCGATGCGGCTCTCGAAGGGCTGAAGGCGCTGCCCGATCCGGATGCGGACAGCGACTGCGGCGTGCAGTTGATGACCATCCACAAATCGAAGGGCCTGGAGTTCGAGGTGGTCATCGTGCCCGATCTGCAGGCTGGAACCAATCACAGCGGAGTCAAGCTGCTCTCCTGGGTCGAACGCGGGCTGGCCGAGCCCGACGATTCGGGAGAGCTGACCGAGTTCCTGGTAGCGCCGATCAAGTCGAAGGGCGCCGATAGCGGCGCGGCCAAGCTGTGGGTCGATCGCGTATATCGTGCCCGCGAGACGCAGGAGATGCGGCGGATTCTGTATGTGGCAGCGACGCGGGCGCGCGATGAGCTGCATTTTTTTGCCCGGCCGGAATACAAGACCGAGAGAGATGGATCCCTGAGCCTTGTGGAGCCAAAGGACAGTCTGCTTCGAACCGCGTGGCCGGCGTTGGAGCTGAGAATCCAAGAGCGTTTTGACGCCTGGCGCGTGCCTGCCGAAGCAGAAGTGGAATCGATCGCCGCGGCGGAAGACAATCTACGCGTCATGCCTTCGCCGGAACGCGGCGCGTTGCTGCGGCGATTGCCGCCGGACTATCGTGACGCTGAAGACACGGGCGCAGCGCAGGCCGTGGAACCGGCGATCCTCGGCATGGGGCAGCTTTACGAACGGCACGAGGGCGGCTTGCTGTCGCGCGCCCTCGGAACTGCGGTGCACGCGTTGCTGCAAGAGGTTGCACGGTTGCGCGTGACGGAAGAGTGGGAGGCTGCGCGCGCGGCACTCTCAGATATGACTCCGCGGATTGCGGCCCGGATTCGCGCCGCGGGCGTGGAGCGAGCCGAGGCCGGCCGCATTGCCGCCAGGGCGCTTGAAATTGCAATCCAGGCCACTCGCGATCCGGCCGGCGAGTGGATTCTGTCGCCGCATCCCGAGGCCGGAAGCGAGGTTCGATGGGCGGGCGTGGTTGCGGGCGGCTTGCGCACGGTGCAGGTGGACCGCGTCTTCCGCGGCGGCGCCGAGCCGCTGGCCGACGGCGTCGTTGCGTGGTGGATTGTCGATTACAAGACCGCGCATGAAGATGGCGCAGACCCGGATGCAGCGCTGCCGGAGCTGCGCCGGAGGTTTGCGCCGCAGGTTGAGGCCTACGCGCGGGTCCTACGCAATTTGCATGGCGCGGACGCGGCGATCCGCTGCGGCCTCTATTATCCCCGCATGTTGAGATTCGACTGGTGGGAGATGTAGATCGGAACCGGAGTCCCGGCACCGTCCCTACGGGACTACGGAGTTCCATGTGCAATCTTTCTCCACTCTTCCACCCCAAGAAACAAAGACCGTTTCTTGGGGACCCCGGTGAAGCGCGGGGCTAACGAACACTGCGCCTCCGGCGCGGCTATCAGGACATTCCATATGCAGCCATCAATAAAGCCCAGGATTTTTCGGGCCGCCTCCGGCGCGGCTACCTTTCTGTGTTCTGACGGACGCTGGAATCGAGCAGCGCTTTAGGGGCCTTCTTCTTTGTCCTGCTGCGGTCGGGATTGTCGCACTGGTCAAAGCGAGGACATTCGGAGCATTCGCCGGGAGGATCGCAATCAAAGCTTTCGGGCGCAAGCTCCTCGCCGTCGGCGGAATAGGTAAGTGATTCCACGGAGTCGATGTAGGCGATGGCGCGGTGGTTAACGGCATTATTAGAGGCCACCTGGAGGCCGTAGAGCAGGAGCCCGGCACGGCGGGGATCGAGCCGCGCTGAGCCGATGGCGTCGAGGACCTTGGAGAGCGCGAGCTGAACGGCGCAGCGATCTTCCAGGATCCCTAATTCGAGCGTTTCATACCCCTCCCTGGGACGTTCAGGCTCCGGCACGATGTGGCGGTGCAAGCGCTTGTGGAAGTAACAGTAAGGCATACCGCGAAGAGCCGGCGCGTGGCACTTGGCTCCGTTGGGCTTGATGTGACGACATTCCATGTACATGGTCTTTCTCCTGGGGGGTGCCCCCCCCCTCCCATCTCTGCAAAGAAGCCGTTTGTTTTCAGTGGAATGCAAGATTCGCGTCGCCGCATCTACCTCATTCTGCTGGAGATCGATTGCAGATACGTGAGCACATTGGAGTTACGGGCTTTTTCAAGAACAAGAGCAGAGACGCTGAGGGTAATGAGGTACTTTATTTGTTCTCTATTTAGAATTGTGCGCCAACGGGGGAATTAATCTGCAAAAGTGGCGAAAGAAATATTCGGGTGGGAACGCTTGCCCATTCTTGCCGCAAAAAACTGCGTCAAGGATGGGGGCGTCCTGCGCGTAAGCATTGATCAGGATGCGATATTCGGTCCGGAGACTGAGGGCGGGCGGTTGGGGTTCGAGGCCTGCCACCCTTGCCGCGATGAAGCTGCGCCAAGGATGGGGCACCCACAATGAGCTGTGTTGATAACACGCAAGTTACAGATTCTACAAAGTCCTAAATATCCAGAAGGTCCACAAACTCCAAAGCAGTAGCACAAATTAGCACAAAATCCTCGGATCGCTCCTCCGGCTGGTTTCTCAGTTTGTAGTCCATTCGGGCCATCCATTCAAATTAATCCGCCCGGAGAGGTGCGGGGCGCTACGGTTATCCGGAACCAAGCCACTGCCGCTAGCAGCGTTCCTAGTTCCGAAAAGAGCTACCGTCTCCCCCGCTGGTCCCCGCCTCCAGAATGGTCTGCCCAGGCGTTTCGTCCTCATCGATTGTCAAGTCTTCACCATTTGTACCAGCATCCGACGTGGAGCTGGCGGCGACGACGGTCGCAGATTGTTCCTCCCCGCCGAGCAACTTAGCCAGTTCGTGAATCTGATCTACTGGATTCTGAATAATGTGATATTTCTCGACTTCGGTCTTTAGAAGAATCGGCACCATCACAATCCGTCCGTTTTGAGATTCGAAGTAACGTCGCGGCGAAGTCCTACGCAATGGGGTTAGCTTTTCGCGAATTTCATCCATCTGAGTGCGGGAAAGGAATTGTACCCATATTGGCGAAATGCCATTCTGGTGCCATGTCCAAGCACCGAACCCCACCCATGCACGGTAGTTTGCAATGTCTAGGTAAGCACCTGACCCGTATTTGAGATGCGATCGAGCGCATGGTTGCCCCGTGGCCTGGTCCACGATGGCATGCGCGAGATCGATGAAATTCACGATCCTGAGCGCCGTTTGCTGATCGCTTATTTCATTTTTCCCGAGTGGCAGTATTTCCTCTTGGTCCATCATGTCGCACAGCCCTCGAAGCTGAATAATGTCGTTTCGGCAATCGGTCTCTTCGGGTAGTGGAACCTCTGAGTACAGCGCATCCAGCAGACACCTCCACGATGTCGCTGCCATAAAATGCTCTCCGCAGATGTGAGCGTATGTCATCGCAGGAGTCGATCGAGCGTCCTTGACTGGGATGTTCTGCTCCTCACATCGCTGAACAACCTCTTTCCAGACTAAGGGTAATCGGGCTTCTGGAGCTACAAACAGCAAAGCGGCGGGGCATTCATCTTGAAATTCACGAAGGTAGGTTACTGGCTGGTTTTTGGTCAGTTCCGCCCAAAACTTGTTCTCGACGGTTACTCGGAGCCTACCCTGGGCGTCGTAACACTTCATGTCCGGGATGCAATCTTCCAATCCGCCGCGCTGTGTTTCAAAGCGTAGGTCTCCCGGACAGGAAAAACCGATCTGGCAGGCAAATTTTGTGAATGCGCGCGATGCAGCAAGAGAGTTCGCAAGAATAAATCCCAACGCCTCTGTGGCCAAGTTCTCTTGCTGATGAACGCCAATGCGATGCACCAGATGTCCAAGCACCGTTTTGGACTGCATTTGGTTTTCCTCGAACAGTCACGACGGATTATACGCGCCGGATTGAGTCGTAGAAGGTCGGTGAGCTTCGTTAATCACGTTAGAACTGCACATCGCTGCCGTGTTGTCGCCTACTCGGCAATTCCTTAGTGTTAAACCGGAGTTGCCGAGTAGGCATAGCGCAAAACTAGCACAAAAACTTAAGCGTGTTTCTCAGCGCGTTCATGCTATGGCACTTAGAGCGCATTCGAGACCTGGGGCACCCAGGTTTGTGTTTCGTCCGCTGCCTTGGGGATCTGGACCACCCGCCCTAAAACGCCGCAGATTGTGGGGCACCT
>PLSH01000236.1 GCA_003165095.1 Acidobacteriaceae bacterium | reverse complement strand
TGCTGGGGTGGCTGCTGAAGATGAGTAACCTGATTGAGCAGTCGGAGGACGTTCGCTTCCCTTCCGTAGCGATGCAGGAGCGTGGCGTTCAGGCAATACGCCATGAACATGTCCGGACGGATGCCGATGGCAAATTCATCGTTGTCCTTCCTGTGAAAACTTAGGCCATCGGCTTCCGCACGCTGAACTTCTGTCAGGTCGATCTGAACGGACGGGGAGCCAGCGGCGAATGTCCTGTGGCGCGCTAAATGGAACCGCCTGAACGAGTCAGGCTTTCGCCAGACGCCACATTTCACCGTCGAGGATCACCCGCCCCTCGCGCTTGAGGGCTTGCTGCGCGCTGCGCACGTGGTGCTTCCATTTCTTCCCGAAGTTCAATCCGTCGATTACACGATCAACAGAGTCATCGCAGAGATCGGGATGAATCCGTTGGATGAGCGGATGAAGCTCCGCGGTACTTAGCGGGGATTTCGCGAGAAGATAAAGGATTGTCTTGCGGAAGATACCTTGAGTTGTGGTCGACTGCGCCCGGAATTGGAGCACCCGATCTTCAGCATTCTTGAGTCTGCTCTTGAACTTTGTCCTGAGGCCGCTCATCAACCGGCGATTCTGTGCTTGATACGTTACTCGAAGGCCCTCAAGCTCGCCAGCAAATTCCTCGATTTCCTCAATGGAGAGCGGGGCTCCGAGTTGCGCATATCCCTCGAAATCATGGCGAACTTCTTTCACGAGTTTGGGAGTACGAATGTAGACGCCATACTCGCAGTTCTTCCTCAATCCACCATCGGTCAAATTCCCAGAGGTAATAATTGCGCGCTCATTATCTGCAATAAACACCTTAGCGTGGAGGGATGGCATGTGAATTACAGAAAAATTCGGAAACGCGCGGCCCATCTCCGTGATTCCGTGCAGTTCGAGTGAGCCAGACAAAATGCTTTCAATCTTGAGATTGGTCAGGCATATAATCCGCAGCTGCGCACTGTACGAGTTCTTGGCCAGGCAGTTCCCAGCCCACGTAGTAACTCGACGTGTAATGAATGGCGATGCCAGAAGAAGAAACTCACCCGCTGCCCCCAACAGGTCTGCAAACTGAGCATCCCATGCGCCACTCAACAGGCCTACCGGTGAAGCGGAGGTTAGCGAGGAGTCCATAAAATCCTCTTTGCTCGCGCAGCGTAGCGGAGTGTTCCGCCCCTCCATGTCGCGTAATGGATCGCGGCGGCCTCATCACAATGAAATCGCTCGCAAGTGTCACACCGCTCAATCACAAGCGCGCCTTGGTTATCCGCAGGACAAGCGAGAATCCCCTTGATTCCTGAACGGATGGATCCCTTTCGCTCGCATCCACATCCCATCTGCGCAACCTCTCGGCCATCAATATCAAGACCCGGCACGGAACGTGTTTTTTGAACGCTGCAAGGAGCGAGTCGGTTGGCCGGGAATCCAAGCACCACCAATATCGATCACCAGAGAGCCGGACGATTTTAGTAGGCGCTTGAACTGCTCAGCGAACTGTTCGAACCAGTCAACGTACTCATGGCTCTCTACATTGCCGTAGTCCTTCTTGCGGACCAGTCCGAACGGTGGGCTGGTCATGATGAGGTCCAGCGACTCGGGTTGGAGACTAGCCATGTATTCGAGCGAGTCCCCGAGCAGAATTGTCCCGTTCTTTGTCCTATGGAATGGTTTCACTCCGTCTATTCTATTCCCCCGCACCCGCGCATCTTGCAGTTCGGTCTTGACCGATTTCTGTTTGTACTTCCAGGGTATTCGATGGGGTATCCCCGCGATTCGCAGGATGGCCGCTAGGGGGTGTGGGGGGTGTCTTGGTAGGCTCTCACAGCAAGCGACGCTGCGAACGGTTCAAACGACACTCTCAGGGACATCATTGCCGTAAAATTGCCGTATCAGCGTACCGATTGGTTACTATGCAACGGCTAAGTTATTGAATTTCTTGGCGTCCCCGACGGGATTTNNGGCCTTCCCGATGGCATGCAGGGTGGCGTTTTCCCGATGAAAAGGCCACTGGAGGCAGTGGTTTCGGTCAACGCCCGTTGGAGAACCGCTGGGAGGGCAGAGAGCGGCCTGAAATGGCCGGGGTGCGCCCTTATGCAGGCTATCAACTCGGGGAGGGGGTGTCAAAAGACGGCGTTTGCCGGGCGGGGGCGCGGATGGTTCAAAAAGCGCGCAGCGGGTCGAACTGGAGAAGGGCTGTGGGGTATCCTCAATCCATAGCGCGCCATCGACTGTTTTTTGTGCCTGGCCGTTGCGGGAACTCATTTTTGCGTCGATAGCCCTGCCCAGGGCGTCAGATATCCAAGCGTTCCGTACCACTGGTTCAAGCGGACGCAGAGGCGCGCTCGGGCGGGGACCGCATGGCCCATGGCGGCGCTAGGCCGCCTGAACCTGTCCTGAACCTGTATTGACCGGGGTTCGAGCACAAAACGGAGCCTCGGACCGCATGGCCCGGGAGTAGAGGAAGAATCGAGTGACGAAGAGCACGTTGAAATCAATTCAAGGCATAGGCTGTCTGGTTCTGTTCAGCCTGGCGGCGACCGGCTGCCAGAAAAAGGCGGCAGCGCCGGCCCCTGGGGGCATGCAGATCCCGCCGGTGCAAACCATGGTTGTTTCGCTGGCGCCGGTGGCCCAGAGCAGCGATTACGTGGCCACCATCAAGTCGCGCCGGTCGGCCACGCTTATGCCCCAGGTGAGCGGAATCCTGACCGCCATCCGGGTGCAATCGGGCGATCGCGTCAAGACGGGGCAGGAGCTGATGGACATCGATCCCCGCCAGCAGCAGGCCATGGTGGATTCGCAACGCGCCACCGAGCGGCAGAAAAAAGCTCTTTACGACTACAACACGGTGGAGCTTGACCGGCAGCAGAAGCTGTTTGACGCCGGGGTAACGAGCCGCGACGTTTACGAGCAGGAACAGCAGGCGTTCCAGAACGCCAAGGCGGACTACGAGTCGGCGGTTGCATCGCGCAAGACGCAGGAGGAGTTGCTGGCCTACTACACGGTTCGCGCGCCCTTCGACGGAACCGTGGGCGACATACCGGTCCACGTCGGCGACTTCGTCTCTCCGCTGATTTCGCCGGCCGCGGTGTTGACCACGGTGGACGAGAACAAGAATCTCGAAGCCTATATCTATGTCCCCACGGAGCGCTCCGGCCAGGTGCGCATGGGCCTCCCGGTGGACTTGATGGATAACGAAGGTAATCCGCTGGAGAAGACGTCGATCGACTTCGTCTCGCCCGAGGTCGACAGCACGCTGCAGGGAATCCTGGTGAAGGCAGCCGTGAGTTCCACGTCCCAGGTTCTGCGCACGGCGCAAATGGTGAATGCGCGCATTGTCTGGAGCACGGAGCCGATGGCGGTAGTGCCGGTGCTGGCCGTCATCCGGCAGGGCACACAGAGCTTTGTTTTTGTGGCCCAGCAGCAGAACGGGCATTTTGTGGCGCTGCAGACGCCGGTCACACTGGGTGAAACCGTGGGCAACACCTATTCCATCACTTCAGGATTGAGCGCGGGCCAGCGGGTGATTGTTTCCGGCACTCAGTTTCTGGTGAACGGCATGCCGGTCATGCCGATGGGCGGCTGAGAGACGGCCTCGGGCATCTTCCGTTTTCCGCGGCGGAATTCGGCGGGCGCGGAATCAGATTGGCGCCCCGCACTTCTCTTGAGAGCCAGATAGAAAGAGGGCATTCCTTGTTCGTCGATTTTTTCATTCACCGGCCTGTGTTCGCAACGGTCTGTGCGCTGATGATCATTCTGGCCGGCGCGATTTGCATTCCGAATCTTCCCGTCGCCATGTATCCCACGCTGGCGCCTCCGCAAGTCATGGTCAGTTGCAACTATGTGGGGGCCAACGCCGACACGGTCGAGAAGGCCGTCACCATTCCTCTGGAAGAATCGATCAACGGCGTCGAGGGCATGCGCTATATCAGTTCCTCGAGCACCAACAGCGGAACCAGCAGCATCACCATCACGTTCCGCACCGATTACAATCTCTCGATCGGCGCGGTCGATGTGCAGAACCGCGTGGCCAGCGTGCAGGGCCGGCTCCCCGCCGCCGTCAACTCCACCGGCATCACCATTACCAAATCCAGAACCAATTTTGTTTTCGGCGCCGGGTTTTTCACCAGCGACGGACGCTATTCAAACGAGTTCATCTCGAATTATCTCGATGTCTATGTCAAGGATGCGCTCAAGCGCGTGCCGGGCGTGGGAGATGTAACCATCTTCGGCGAGCGCAAATATGCCATGCGTATCTGGCTCGACCCGGTCCGCCTGGCGGCTCACTCCCTCACTGCCTCCGATGTGATCAACGCCCTGAGCGAACAGAATGTGGAGATTCCCGCCGGCCAACTCGGCCAGCCCCCTTCGGACGCGAAACAGTTCTTTCAAGTGCCCGTCCGGGTCGTCGGCCGCCTCAGCGATCCNNCACTCCGTGGTGGGCGCTGAGGATTACAGCACTCGCCTGGAATTCAACGGAATGACCGGCGTGGGCATCGGCGTCCAACAGCTCTCCAATGCCAACGCCCTTGACGTCGACCGCCTGGCCAAGTCCACGCTCGTCGAGCTTTCCAAACGTTTTCCTCCGGGGCTGCAATACCGGGTCGCCTTCGACTCCACCACCGTTGTCGGCGACTCCATCCACGAGGTGCTGGTAACGCTCGCCGAAGCCATTTCCATCGTCATCCTGGTCATTTTTCTCTTCCTTCTCGATTGGCGCGCCACCATTATTCCCGCCGTCACTATTCCTGTCTCCCTCATTGGAACTTTCGCCTTCATCAAAATCTTTGACTTCTCAATCAACTCCCTCACCCTGTTCGGCATCACCCTGGCCACCGGGCTGGTGGTCGACGACGCGATTGTGGTCATCGAAAATGTGCAGCGCCACATCGCCATGGAGCATTCCGATCCGTACGAGGCCACTTCGCGCGCCATGGGCGAGGTGACCAGCGCCGTGATTGCCACATCGCTGGTGCTCATTGCGGTTTTTGTGCCGGTATCATTCTTCCCCGGCACCACCGGCATTCTCTATCGCCAGTTTTCGCTGACCATCGCCTTCGCCATCGCCATCTCCGCCTTTAACGCGCTGACCCTGTCCCCGGCGCTGTCCGCCATGTTTCTGCGCGGCGAAGAGGCTCGCCCGCGGCAGCTTGATTTTCTTCACATTCGCCCGTTGTCGCGCGCGTTTGCGGCATTCATCCACGGAGCCGACGCTTCCGTCGCCTGGCTGGCGAGCTCCTATGCCCGCGTCATTCATGTGGCGCTGCAACTGCGCTACGTGCTGCTGGTGGTGTTTTTCGCCGGCCTCGGTGCGACGGTCTGGATTTATGGCCACGTGCCCACCGGGTTTATTCCGCAGGAGGACCAGGGCTACCTGATGGTGATTGTGCAGGCGCCGCCGGGTGCTTCACTGGCCTATACCACGGCCCTGACCGAGCGCGGAGAGTCAATCATCGCGCAGAATCCGGATATTGTGGGCGCCTTCGAAATGGTCGGATTCAGCTTTGGGGGCGGCTCATCCAACGCCGCCATGATGTTTATCTCGACCCGGTCTCAGGACGAGCGCCGCGGCAAGGGCCACTCGGCAGCCGACATCGTCGCCGATCTCTCGCCCAAACTGATGCGCCTGGCCATGGCGCCCAACGGCGGCATCGTAGCCATCATCCAGCCTCCAGCCGTGCAGGGCGTCGGCAGCTTTGGCGGGTTCTCATTCATGCTCCAGGACCAGGGCTCCAACACCCTCAGCGACCTGGACCGCGTTGCACACCAGATCGTGGCGGCCAGCCGCCAGCAAAAGGACCTGAGTGGCCTGATCACCACCTTCTCCGCCAACGATCCCCAGGTACTGGTCAGCATCGATCGCGAAAAAGCCAAGGCCATGGGCGTCCCGCTCTCGCAGATCACTACCGCCCTCGGCGTCTTCATGGGATCTGAATATGTGAACGACTTCGACTACAACAACCGCACCTATCGCGTCTATGCGCAGGCCGATCAGCAATTTCGCATGACCGCCAGCGACCTCCGCAATTACTACGTCCGCACCGACGCCGGGGAGATGGTTCCCCTCGATAACCTGATCACCGTGGCCCAGAGTTCCGGCCCTCCCGTGATAACGCACTACAATCTTTTCCGCGCCGTCGAGATCGACGGTTCTCCAGGGCCCGGCTACAGTTCCGGTCAGGGAATCGCCGCCATGGAAAGCCTCGCCCAAAAAACCATGATGCCCGGCATGACCTACCAATGGACCGGACTCACGCTCGATGAGATCGAATCCAGCGGCAAAGCGCTCATCATTTTCGGACTTGGCATTCTGGTCATTTACCTCACGCTCTCCGCGCTGTATGAGAGCTTTGCGCTGCCGTTCATCATCCTGCTGGCGGTGCCGATGGCCGTGCTGGGCGCGCTGGGCCTGGTCTCGCTACGCGGGCTGAGCAACGATGTCTACTGCCAGATCGGCCTGGTGATGCTGATCGGCCTCTCGGCGAAGAACTCGATTCTTATCGTCGAATTTGCGGAGCAGTTGCGGCGCAAGGACCGCTCCATTGTCGAAGCAGCCATTGAAGCCGCGGAGCTGCGGCTGCGGCCTATTCTGATGACCTCGTTTGCCTTCATTCTGGGCGTTCTTCCGCTGGTGTTTGCCACCGGCGCCGGCGCGCTCGGGCGCCGCTCCGTGGGAACGACCATTGTGGGCGGCATGTTGCTGTCAACCGTGCTGAACCTGATCTTCATCCCGGTGCTGTACGTGATTTTGAGCCGGCTGCTGAAGCGCGGGGACGCTACGCATGGAGCTCCGGCGGAAGCATAACGCCAAATTGCTTATTACTGGTCGCGGTGGGCGATCACGTAATCCTTGATGCGGTCGTAGACCTGGCTGGTTACTACCCCGTGCTCGAGCAGATCCTGCTTGGTGCGGTAAGGGCGGAAACGCACAATGCGCCCGGCCCACGGCCGCGTCATCCCCGGAACTTTCATCAGCTCGTCGACGCCGGCGTGGTTGATGTCGACGCGCAACTCAGGCGGCGGAGCGCTGGCAGATGTTCCGGGCACGCCGCTCGAGTCCCGGTCCTGATTCTGGGCCATTCCCACCAGGCAAATGCCCAGCAGCGCCAAAGCCAATGCCGCCCATTGCGCTCTCGCTCGCACCGCACCATTCTCCGCCCCGCGGGAGCCATCGGCAAGGCGATTCAGATCAATTCATCCCGTATCCTTCGTCACAAGTGGCTGTGCGCGGCGAGTGCTAGAATCTCCGGGATTTGAGGGTTGCGTGGCTGATTTTCGGGGTCGCAGCCAGTGAAAGAAGGTGTCCTGATGTCGAATACCCGCCGGGAGTTTTTGCAGACTGGGGCCGCACTGGCAATGGGAGTTCTGGGCGGCGTAAAGCCCATGGAAGCGATGCCGGTGCAGAGTGCCGTTCTCCCAGGCCCCAGCAAAGAGGTCCAGGTTCCCACCATGAAGTTCGGCAACGCGGAGATCAGCCGCCTGGTGCTGGGCGTCAACCCTCTTTATGGATTTGCCCACTACAACAACAATTTCAGCGGCGCAATGCGAGAGTGGTACACGCAGGACAAAGTGTGCGAGGTTTTGCACCGGGCCAACCGATTCGGCATTAACGCGTTCAACTACGTGAACATGGGCCGCGCTCCCGCGGACTTGGCGCGATTCCAGGCTGAGGGTGGCAAGATGCACCTGATCATCCAGGTTACGGCGCAGGACGATGAGGCCGCGCTGGTGAGGAACCTGAAGCCGCTGGCGCTGCAAAGGCGCGGCGAGGAGGTCGATTTGGCCTTTCGCAACGGCACTATGAAGAGCGAGCGGGAGTGGTGCAAGCGAGCCAGGGACCTGGGCGTGCTGGTGGGCGTGGGCACGCACAAGCCGGAAGTGATTGAACTGGTGGAAGAGCAGGGCTGGGATGTCGACTTCTACTCCGGCTGCGTATATAACCGCACTCGAACCCCGGAGGAGTGGAAGCAGGTACTCAATGGGCAGTTGCTGGAAATGCCCGGCGAAATCTACATGCAGAGCGATCCGGAGCGGATGTACAAGGTGATCCGGCAGACCTCGAAAACCTGTTTCGCATTCAAGATCCTGGCTGCCGGGCGCATTCCCGATCATGGCGTCGCCGATGCGTTCCGCAAAGCGTATGCCGGCATCAAGCCGCACGACGGCGTTTATGTGGGCGTCTTTCCGCGGGATAAGGACGAAGTGAAGGAGAACGCGGAGATCGTGCACGGGATTCTGACAGCAGCTTGAGCTTGACACTGCGGCAGGTTTGCCCTTAGGCTGAAAACAATGCAAAGCAGCCGCCAACACGGCCACCACCACCATCATGGAATTTCCATGCCGGCGGACTGCCATGGCCTGATGTAGACGGCCAGAGAGATCAGTAAAAAGCAAGAGCCCGCCGGCGACCAGCCAGGCGGGCTTTTTCGTTTCACAAATCTAAACCAAAGGTGGAAACCCATGGAATGGGTCGATTTCGAAAAGATGGATGGCCTCGTACCCGGCATCGTGCAGGACGCGCGCACGGGCGAGGTGCTGATGCTGGGTTTTCTCAACCCCGTCAGCTACGCCAAGACGCTGGAGAGCGGATTTGTAACCTTCTGGAGCCGCACGCGACAGAAGCTTTGGATGAAGGGCGAGACCAGCGGCAACCGGCTGCGGGTGGTGTCCGCGGCAACCGACTGCGACAACGACACGCTGCTGTTTCGCGTTCAGGTGGAGGGCGACGGCCTGGTGTGTCACGAGGGCACGGTGAGTTGCTTCACGCGGCCCATTCCAACCGCGGAGGTGACCCGTGGCTAACAAGCTCAGACTCGGCATTCCCAAAGGCAGCCTGCAGGATGCGACCATCGCGCTGTTCAAGCGGGCAGGATGGAACATATACGCCGACGGCCGCTCCTACTTTCCATCGATCGACGACAGCGAGATCGAGTGCATGCTGATCCGCGCCCAGGAGATGGCGCGCTACGTGGATCACGGCGTTCTCGACGCGGGACTCACGGGTATCGACTGGGTGGTGGAGAGCGGCCTGGATGTTCCCAGCGTCACCACGCTCACATACGCCAAGCAGAGCCGCCGCAAGGTGCGCTGGGTACTGGCCGTGCCTGAGGCCAGCAGTTACGAGAAGGCCGAAGACCTGGAGGGCAAGATCATTGCCACCGAACTGCTGGAAGTGACCAAGCGCTACTTTGCAGCGAAGAACGTGAACGTCAAGGTCGAGTTCAGCTGGGGCGCGACCGAGGTAAAGCCCCCCACGCTGGCCGATGCAATCGTGGAAGTGACTGAGACCGGCAGCTCACTCAAGGCCAACCACTTGAAGATCATCGACACGGTGATGGAGAGTGAAACGCATTTGATCGCCGCCAAGCCGGCGCTCGCCGATGAGTGGAAGCGGCGGAAGATCGATCAGATCGCGCTGATGCTGCGCGGCGCCATCGATGCGCAATCGCAGGTGGGTCTCATGCTCAACGTCAAGCGCTCGGATCTTGAAGTGGTGCTGGCGGTGCTGCCCGCGCTCAACTCGCCAACGGTTTCCGAGTTGCGCGACTCCGAGTGGGTAGCCGTGAACACCATCGTCGAAGAACGCGTTGCGCGTGATGTGATTCCGCGGCTGAAGGCGGCGGGCGGCGCCGGCATCGTGGAGTACCCACTGAACAAAGTTGTGCTGTAGACGCGAAGGGTACGGACTTCAGCCCATACATTTTCGCTGACAAGAATGAGTGGGGGCCTCAGCCCCCGAGGGGACGATGAAGCTGATCCGAACCACAGGACGAGGCGCGCGGCCCGCGGCGGAAACAATTGCCGTGCTGGAGCGGCGCGGCGGCGCGGCGCTCGATCGAGTGCTGCCCGCGGTGCGCCGCATCGTGGCCGATGTGCGCAAACGCGGCGACCGGGCGCTGTTCCGCTACGCGAGCCAATTTGACGGCCTCAGCGACGCAACGAACCTGCGTGTCACGTCAGACGAGATGGCCGCGGCGTGGAAGGATCTTGATCCCGCGTTGCGCGATGCACTCTCGACCGCCGCCGCGCAGATTCGCGCTTTTGCCGAGCGCCAACTCCCGGCCTCATGGAATGATTCGCCGTATCCGGGCCTCACCACCGGCCAGCTCGTGCGCCCGCTTGGCTCGGTGGGATGCTACGTGCCGAGCGGCCGTCATCCGCTGCCATCCACGCTGCTGATGACCGTGATTCCAGCCCAGGTTGCGGGCGTTCATCGCATCGTGGTTGTCTCGCCCAAACCCGCGGATGCAACCCTGGCCGCCGCCCACCTGCTCGGTATCACGGAGTTTTATCGCCTCGGCGGCGCGCACGCCGTAGCCGCGCTGGCATACGGCACCGCGAGCCTTTGGCGCGTCGACAAGATCGTTGGGCCCGGCAATCTTTACGTGACCGCGGCCAAGCGCCTGGTGGCCTTTGATTGCGCCATCGACATGCTGGCCGGCCCCACTGAGATTGTGGTCACGAGCGAGCGCGGCGCCGCACCCGATATTGCTTCCGACCTGGCGGCACAGGCCGAACACGATCCTGAAGCTCTCGCCATCTTCATCACCACGCGCGAGGATTTGGCAAAAACTGTGATCGCCGAGGCCAAGCAGCGCAGCCGCACGAATCCTGTTGCGCGCGAGGCTCTTAATCGAAATGGATTTGCGATTATCGCCGGATCGTATGAAGAAGCCTGCGACATTACCAATTGGCTGGCGCCCGAACACCTCACCGTGGACGCCCCAAGCGACCTCGATTGGGTGCAAAATGCAGGCTCCGTTTTCGTAGGCCGATGGTCGGCGCAGCCCATGGGCGACTACATCTCCGGACCGAATCACACGCTGCCCACCGGCGGCACGGCACGCGTGCGCGGCGGCCTCAGCGTGAACGACTTCGTCAAGCTCATCACCGTGCA